>CAUZSC010000044.1:0-11020 GCA_963582505.1 Dehalococcoidia bacterium | reverse complement strand
TTATTGCCTTTTCAGTGTCTATGGACATAGGTGGTGGTGAACTATATTGCTTAGCCATTGGCGCTCCTTATTCTAATCGTCAAATGTATTCTCAATATCATTGTTGAAGTCTATCAGATAGGTGATTCATTGACCAGTTAAGGACTAATAAGCTTGAAAGAGTTCTCTAGTTCTTCTTTTGTAATGGCACCTTCAAATTTTGCAGATATATTCCCATATGAGTCTAAAAGGAAAATCCATGGCTCTGATCTTAGTCCCCACTCATACATGATGTCCATGGGTACTAGTCCCTGATTATTTCTAACTTTATCAAGATCATATGGTTCTATATGAATGAAGTCAGCTACATTCTTGTGCTTTTGATACATCTCATCTATCAAAAGCTTGGTAGTTCCGCAAGTAAGGCTTAAGCAAAATCCAGGACTCGCAAATATTATAACTGTAGGCCTTTCGTTTTCTATGGCCTCTTTGATTGTCATGTTGTGCATTTCTGGGTCTGGTGGGCTAGACGTATCTATGTCGGATATATGAGAGGCTTCAGAAAGGATAACCTGTTCGGAATGTGGCGCAGGTGACCCTATAGATGGCGAAAGGCTGTTTTCTCGTATTTGTATTACCAGGGGATTTATATATACCGTAGATCCATTTGGGTCCATATCTAACTCTATTAGCCAATAACCATCTGTTGGTATGATTGGCCTTGAAACATAGATACCTATAGATACTGAATCATGGAAATGCGCAGTGTCATCCTCATGTAAGTGTGAGTAGCCTCTAGGAATTTCTACAAGTTCTGGAGTAACTGTTATCTCAGATTCAGGTATTTTCTTTCTGTCCAAATCCAGTTGGTATATGCGCATATTTATAGGTGCTTTTTTGATAACTGTATTTGTATTTTCTTCTATAAGTGCGAATGCAATTCTATTCACCCCGGAAGATAAGTCGGTAGTTAGCAGGCTTAGATTAAGAGATCCAGATTTTTCTTGTGTCTTGGTTAATCTGTCTACTATGTTACCCGTTAGGGTAGATTCTTCAGGAGTGGTTTCTTTTGGATTTGTATTACATCCTGCTAGAGTTAGTAATAGAAGGGAGATTAGTATCCGGGCAATATAGAGATTATTCTTTATCATGTTAAGTGAAAGATATGTTATCATGAAAAAGTTATATGATTCGTGTTGTTTGCCTGAGTTCATTTCTGCTTGTATTTTGCATATTCTTTATGCTTGGTCTAAGAGAGAAATAAAATTAAGATTAATCGAGGAACACCCCCGATTTGATGCGAGGTACTATGAAAGGTTTAGTTTTTAAAGGACCGCGAGATTTGGTGGTTGCCGATCGCCCAGTAAGATCACCAGCTACAGGAGAGGTTTTGGTTAAAACTAAGGCTGCTTCTTTGTGCTTTTCTGACATCAGAGTATACAAGGGACAAAAATATGCCTTGCCTGATGTAATACTCGGTCATGAAATGGCAGGGGAAATAGCCGAAATAGGAGACGGCGTTACTACTGTGAAGAAAGGAGATGCAGTAACTATATGTCCAATAATAGCCTGCGGAGCATGTTATTTCTGTTCTAGAGGTAAGCGTAACAGATGCCTAAATAGGAATACACTAGGCTATGACATGGATGGCGGAATGGCCGAATATGTACTTATTCCGGAAGAACTCGTATCACTGGGCCATGTGCTTAAGTTACCTCAAGGGTTGTCTTGGGATGTTGCATGTCAGGTCGAACCTTTTGCCTGTGCACTCTACTCATTGATTGAGTGTGGAATAGGGCCAGGTACTTCATTGGCATTGATTGGTGCAGGTCCAATGGGTCTTACTCATCTTCTTATTGCCAGGGCTATGGGTTGTGGAACTATTGTTGTGGCAGATCCTGTAGAATCCAGATTAGAAATGGCAAAGAAATTGGGTGCCACCATTGTAATACAACCTGAACAGCTAGACGTAAAGAAAGCGACTATAGAGATTACAGAAGGGTTAGGTGTGGATGCTGCGATCGCAACAGTCGGTAACGTTGATGCTATAGGGACGGCTGTAGATGTAGTGAGAAAACAGGGAATAGTCAATATTTTTGGTGGGTGTCCACCTGGCAGTGAAGTAGTACTCGATCCTAATAGAATACACTATGATGAACTCTGGATAACTGGAACTCAAAATGCTAATCCAGAACACTACCAGAGAGCATTGAATCTGTTGAGCGTCATGCCTGAAGCAGATAGTTTGATAACAAATCGCTTCCCAATAGATAATGCACCAGACGCTTTCACTGCAAGGGAAGGATTCGATGGTCTCAAGGCCATTTTGGATTTTAACTAAGATAAATTGTTAGTTTGTATGATCATAAATTATCACCTAATGAAATGCATTTGTTCTTGCCTTGACACTGATAGTGTAGCGTGATAAATTTGTGACGATTTTGAAGATTTAAGCATATTTGCTACGGGAGTAGGATTATGAAATTTTTGGTATTCGTTAAACAAATTCCAGACCCTGACATACCGCCGGCACAGTTCAGGATTGACACTGAAAAAAAGACAGTGGCTCCTCCTCCAGGTTCCTCGCCAGCAGTGAGTACCTACGACGAGTTAGCTGTAGAAGCTGCCCTGAGACTTCGGGATGACGTTGGAGGAGAAGTTACAGTGGTTAGTTTGAATAACAACCCAGTAATGAACGTCATTAAGAAACCTTTGGCAATGGGGTCGGATAACTTGATACTACTTCAAGACGACGCCTTCGAAGGCGGCGATGCTATGACAACAGCGAGGGTTTTGGCAGCTGCGGCCAAGAAGATTGGTGAGTATGACCTAATCCTTTGCGGTAGACAAGCAGGAGACTGGGATAATGGTCAGGTAGGATCATACGTGGCAGAGATGCTAGGAGTGCCTATAGTTATCAATAGTGGTAAGTTAGAAATTAAAGGTGACAGGATAAGGGTAGAGAGAACTACTAAAGATGGTAGAGATATAATAGAATCACCATTTCCTTCCATAATTACAGCTGGGGATGAGATCGGAGTGGCACGATATCCTAAACTAAGAGATATTATGGCTGCAGGTCGAAAACAGCCAGAGATTTGGAATGCTCAGGACTTAGGATTGGATCCGTCAAAAGTTGGTGATGCTGGTGCTTTGACCAAGGTGAATCGACTTTACGTGGAAGAAAAGTCTTCCCAGGTAGAGATGATACAGGCTGACACTCCTGCTGAGGCTGGGGAACAGCTCGCTCTTAAACTTCGTGAACTGAAAATAATATAATACGTATTGTAAGACGTCCTATACCTTAGAAATGATTAGGAGGGAACATTATGGCAAGCGGTGTTTTAATAATAGGAGAATTCTCCGATGGGGCAATAGCTGGTGTTACAGGCGAACTTCTCGGAGTGGGTAGAAAATTAGCGAATTCTCTTGGTGAAGAACTGATAACTGTTTTCATTGGAGATGGTATTGCTAGTGATGCTGCAGGTGCATTTACTATGGGTGCTGACAAAGTTTATGCAGTGGACGATCCACTACTTAAGCTCTACCAGTCTGAGAGTTATGCGTATGTCGCTGAAAAAGTACTAAGAGATCTAGAACCAAACATCGTAGTAATGGGTACGTCTACAATGGGTAGAGACTTGGCCCCAAAACTAGCATGCCGGTTAGAGACTGGTCTGGCAATGGACTGCTTGGAATTAAGTGCAGTGGCAGATACCAAAGGACTGATAGCTAACAGACCAGTATTTGGTGGTAAAGCTATGGCTGAAGTTGACTGTGGATCAGTAAGACCAGCAATGGCTACAGTTAGATTGAAATCACAAGAAGCTTTGCCAATAGATTCATCTCGCTCGGGAGAAGTTACAAGAGTAGATGCTGGCTTGGATCCTTCAATTGCTAAAGCAGTAATAGTGGACTCTGTTGAAGTCGCTGTTGAAGGTGTAAGGCTTGAGGATGCTAAAATAGTTATAGGTGGTGGTAGAGGCATAGGAAGCGTAGATAATTGGAGCAAATTGGAAGAGTTGGCTGAAGTGATGTCTGGAGCCGTGGGTTCAACTAGAGGTGCTTGCGATGAAGGGTACTGTGAACTTGACACCCAGCTTGGTATCACATCGAAAACAGTTGCACCTGAACTTTACTTGGCTGTTGGTATATCTGGAGCGAGCCAACATATGTCAGGAGTGGCTTTCTCTAAGTTCATCTGTGCTATAAATAAAGATGCCGAGGCACCTATATTTAAACATTCCCTGTATGGAATAGTTGGTAGATGGGAGGATATACTTCCAGCATTTCAAGCCAAAGTCCAGCAGTTAGTATCTGAGTAGAAATAATATATCGTAGATTTTGTTCTGCGGTTTCTGGATTATAATTTTTATGGAGTCCGAACTTTTCAGATAGAAGTTTCTATCAAGTCTTGCTATATGCATGCGGTGTTTAATGGATGGAGATTTTCGTCTAGATATCGAAGATGTTGCTAAGAAAGTCAATACTTCAGAGGTATTACTTATATATTTTCCTCTACTTAGAATGACGCTTTTGGTAGACACCAGATTCAATGAGAATTGTTCTCCTCTTGTGGCCGTAATGCCAATGGCTTCGTCTATAGAAGATAGATTTAGGTCGCTTAGGAAATTGAGGCCATATTTGGGAAGGCCAAAAGGTGTTTCTCTTGTGGCTTGGACTAGATACGCTGAGAGCCTTGTGAGACTTGGTATCTGGGATATGTTGATACAGCGATTTGTGGACTCTGGGCATAGAGACACGATATTGGAATGTGAGGAAGCATTAGAAGAGATATATACACTGGAGCTAGAGGAGATTTCTTCTGTTATAACAGGTGATAATTATCATACTCTATGGTCACGAGATAGATGAATTGTGATGATGTAAGTTATTTAACCATGCAGTTTTGCTTGACACATACATGATCGAATTAATATAATCGTGCCTTAGGGTTATTGAAAACAGTTTTATGGGTTGTTTTGAAAGGGGTATAACTTGTCTCAAGTCATTATGCGAGAAGGTGAAACCTTTGATGGTATGCTAAGGAGATTCACCCGCAAGGTTCAGATGGACGGAGTCCTATCTGATGCTAGGAAG
Source organism: Dehalococcoidia bacterium (assembly GCA_963582505.1). Lineage (GTDB taxonomy): Bacteria > Chloroflexota > Dehalococcoidia > Lucifugimonadales > UBA2985 > UBA2985. Next base: position 5,941 of record CAUZSC010000044.1, on the reverse strand, counting down.
CGCCAACATTTTGAAAAGCCCAGTGTGAAGCGTAAAAGAAAAGCCGCTGCTAAGAGACGTAAGAGTTCTCGTAGTAATGGTGAAAATCGAAAGGCATAACAACGGTTAAGCATGGGATTAAGAGAACGCCTTGATGAAGACCTCAAGTCTGCTATGCGCGAGAAAAATGAGCTCCGAAGATCCGTCCTTAGGATTGTTCGTTCTGAGTTGCATAACGAGGACAAGAATCAACAGAAAAGTATAGATGAGGAATCTATATTTGTTGTCTTGAATAAGTTAGCCAAGAGAAACAGAGAGAGCATAGAGGAATTTAAGAAGGGTAATCGAGGAGACTTGGTGGAACGGGAAGAGGCTGAGTTGCAGGTGCTTCTAGGATATATGCCAAAACAACTGTCAGCTGAGGAAATATCTGATTTAGCTCAGGTTGTCATACGGGATACTGGAGCTAATGGCCCAACAGATAAAGGTAAGGTAATGTCATCTCTAATGCCGCAAGTTCGTGGTAAGGCTGATGGATCGATTGTCAACAAGGTGGTGATGGATTTATTAGAAGGTTTATAATTCACACAAATGAGTCACATGGAAAATTGTTCATAGAAGTACCTTGTTTTTAAAAGGTGCTTTTTTATCTGATTAATTTTTTGCTGAGGACTGAGAGACATGAAATTTGGCATAGTTGTTTTTCCAGGTACTTGGAGCGACGGAGATTGTTACTATGCTGTTAAAGATATACTTGGCCAAGAGGCACGTTATGTCTGGCATAAGGATCAAGATATATCTGATATAGACTGTATCATAATCCCTGGTGGTTTCTCCTATGGGGATTACCTGAGGACAGGAGCAATTGCTAGATTTTCTCCGATAATGCGTGAGATTGATAAATTTGCTGCAAATGGTGGACTGGTTATAGGTATATGTAATGGTTTCCAGATACTATGTGAAGCCGGTTTATTACCAGGAGTTCTTATTAGAAATGACCACCTTCAATTTCGTTGCGAATGGGTAAACCTTAGAATAGAAACAAAGTTAACCCCATTCACTTCAGAGTGTGACATAGGTCAGGTATTACAGATACCGATATCTCACGGTGAAGGTAATTACTACGTTGATGATGAAACACTAGATTTGTTGGAGAGAGATGGTCGCGTGGTATTTAGATATTGTGATTATGATGGTTCAGTAAATGCATCTAGTAATCCGAACGGTTCAGTGAAAAATATAGCCGGTATAGTTAACGAAAAACGTAATGTGTTGGGCATGATGCCACACCCTGAGCGTTGCTGTGAATATTCTCTTGGTGGTGAAGACGGTAAACTTTTATTTGAATCTATTATAAGTACTATTGGAGTAATGAAATCGTGAGGTGCTTTTAGGTGGATATAAATATTCCGAAAGAGACCTTGGACGAGATAGCTCTTTCAGAGCAAGAATATATAGAAATTGTCAATCGGCTGGGTAGAGAACCTAATCACGTCGAGTTGGGAATGTTTGGTGCCTTATGGAGCGAGCATTGCGGATACAAACATTCAAAACTTCTTCTAACAGGTCTGCCTTCTCAAAGTTCTAGGCTGATAGTAAGTGCTGGAGAAGAAAATGCTGGTGTTGTGGACATAGGTGATGGCTTAGCAATAGCCATGAAAATCGAATCTCATAACCATCCATCTGCAGTGGAACCATTTCAAGGAGCAGCGACAGGCGTTGGCGGCATAGTCAGAGATATATTTGCCATGGGTGCTAGGCCTATAGCATTACTGAATTCTCTAAAATTCGGTCCACTCAACGAAATTAACAATATGCATCTTTTTAATGGGGTTATAGGTGGGATATCTTGGTATGGTAATTGTATAGGAGTCCCAGATGTTGGAGGGGAGGTAACATTTGCAGAATGTTATTCAGGTAATCCACTAGTCAATGCTATGTGTGTTGGGATATTGGAGACAGATGGTCTGATAAGAGCTAGGGCCTCAGGAAATGGTAATCTTTTAATTCTTGTTGGTTCTTCAACAGGTAGAGATGGTATACACGGTGCCTCAGGGTTAGCCTCTAGGACTTTCGAGAAAGAAAGGGAAATGAGGCCAACTGTACAAGTGGGCAATGCATTTATGGAGAAAACTCTTATTGAAGCGTGTTTGAATGTGGCTAAGGCTGGTCTTCTGGTAGGTATGCAGGATCTCGGAGCTGCTGGTATGACAAGCTCAGTTGTAGAGGCGGCAGAAAAAGGTGAGTCTGGTGTGATCATAGATATTGCAAAAGTACCAAGGAGAGAAGAAGGTATGACGGCATATGAAATTATGCTATCTGAATCTCAAGAGCGCATGTTACTTATAGTCACTCCAGAGAACGAGAACTTGGTAAAAGATATATTTTATGATTGGGACTTAGAAGCTGTAGTGATAGGACAAGTTGTAGATGGTAATATGATTACAGTCATGGATGGAGAGCAAATTGAAGCATATCTGCCTATAGATATACTTACGGATCCACCATTGTATAAAATGACAAGCGAAGTGCCAGAATATATGCATGAGTCTGGCAAATTGGAAATGTCTGATGTTCCAATTCCTCTGGATGATCCTAACATCGTACTGAGCAAATTATTGTCTTCGCATAATATTGCCAGCAAAGAGATGATATATCGGCAGTATGATCATCAGGTTCAGACAAACACAATACAGGGTCCTGGTGGAGATGCAGCTGTATTGAGAATTAAAGGCACTGATAAGGCTATAGCATTAACCACAGATGCAAACGGAAGGTATTGCTATCTAGATCCATATTCAGGGGGAGCAATAGCGGTTGCTGAGGCTTGCCGTAATCTGGCGTGTGTTGGAGCAGAACCATTGGCGATCACTGATTGTCTTAATTTTGGAAACCCAGAGAGACCAGATATATATTATCAGCTTGAATCTTGTATTACTGGAATATCGGCAGCATGTAAGGCTCTGGGAATACCTGTCATAAGTGGTAATGTGAGTCTGTATAACGAGACTAGAGGAACTGCAATATGGCCTACCCCGGCAATTGGAGCACTTGGTTTATTGGAAAATTCTGAATTATCAACGACTATTGCTTTCAAAGATGAAGGTGACATAGTGATATTGATTGGATCTGAGAGTTTGGATACTGATATAGAATCGTTGTCCGGGAGCGAATATCTATATTTAATACATGGACAGACTCAGGGTGTACCTTCTATAGATTTGACTCTGGAAGCGAAGGTTCAAAATATATGTAGGCAATCCATAAGAGACGGATTTATAAAATCTGCACATGATTGTTCGGATGGGGGTTTGGCTGTTACTTTGGCTGAGTCATGTATTGCAGGTAAGATAGGTGTGATATGTGATATTAGAGTAGATGATCGTTGGGATATAGCTCTTTTCTCTGAATCACAATCTCGTATTGTTGTATCGTTGTCACCAGAAAACCTGGAAGTATTTGAAGAGACAGCCCTTAATATAGGAGTCCCATTTTCCATACTAGGCATTGTGGGGGGCGACAGGTTGATTTGGGGGTCCCTATTGGATTCAAATATAGAAAGACTTACTGATACTTGGAAAAATGCCATAGCTAATGATATTAGCGCATAATCACAGGCAGTATATTTATGAGAAGATTCGTACTCTGTTAATTTTTTGTCTAGCAATATACGTGGCTATGAATTTGCTATACATTCAAGGTTTGAGCTACCATTTGAGTTAGTCATGTTCAATCCATCTAGTGAAAATGATATAGAATTACGTGCTTGGTGGATGCCAAATCAGAGATCTTAATCGACTATAATCTAGGTTCATTGGTTGGACTCCACTCGTGACACAATTTTTTGGTTTTTCTGACTGCTTTCATGTTATTCTTACGACAGTCGGGGTGTAGCGCAGCTCGGGAGCGCACTTGCATGGGGTGTAAGGGGTCGTAGGTTCAAATCCTATCACCCCGACCAGTTTCTAGGCATAAAATAAGCCCAGTATTTACTACAATTAGAATGGCTCATGGCTTAACAAATCACCCGTGATACGTATGACTCCAGTTTAAGCTATGTAGAATGGTAAGGATGCCACACAGTTAAGGGAATAATGGAGGAAAGAATTATGTTGGGTAATGGATCAGACAAAGCTACTATGGATTACACTATGAGCTATAATCCCCCATTGGATGTAACAGCGGGAGAACGCATATTGAAGGAAGTGAAGTACATTCTAGACAAGTTGGAAGTGGTATTTATCCTCGGTTCTGGAACTTGTCTGGGTGCAGTTAGGGATAAGGGTTTGATTCCTTGGGACGATGATATAGATCTGGTTTCGGTTGGGGACATTAACGGCCTCAAAGAGGAATCAATTTATGGTGTATTGGCCACATTTAGAGACAGAGGATATTATGTTAGGGAAAACAATTGGTCTTCGAGCAAACCACCTTATGCTATAAGTCACTCAATTATAAAGGATTATGTAAGAGTAGACTGGTCATGCTCGTTTGTAGTCGATGGCAACTTATATGTTTACCCAGGAATTCCAATTCCAGCCAATTTTTTCACTGACCCTAAGGAGGTAGAATTCTTAGGAGAAAGATTTTTAGTTCCGAATCCACCTGAGGAATATCTTCGTTTAAAATATGGTGCGGAGTGGATGGTTCCTAAGAAGGCAGGGGAGTATGAGAAAGATGTAGTAGAAAAGATCCCGAGTGCACAATTGGTTGGTTATCCAAGTAGAATTAGAGTACTTGATGTTGAGGGTGGGCCAGTTTCAGAAGCCGAAGTTGTGCTTGTGGGAGGTAGTAGTTCCAAGACTGACAGAAACGGATATGCTGAGGTAATAATACCGGGTCCTCGCTTCTATGCACTGATCATTAGGTACCCTGGGCATGAACAAGTTCTCTACATGGAAGACATCGAGCCTGGGCAGACTTATGTCTATAGGGCTGACGCTGCGTCTAAAGTAGCTGACGGCATCTCAGGTGAAATAGGGACACCAGGTAACCTGTTGTCAATCGAATGAGTGAATGACGTAAGCTAAGGCTATAGGGGATAATGGTAATAGAACTACTTGCTAGAGCCAATTAGTGATTATGTGCAGCGTATAGCTTGCTGTATACAACAAAACGCTTAAATGAGTTTGAGGATTGAGCCCTCAATAGTCCACAAATAAAGGCTATATCCTCATGGAACAACTAAGCCCTGACGGGCTACTAAAGCAGTTACTACAGAAATACGTATGAACAATTAAGGACATTTAAGGGCATAATTAGGTGCGGATATGAACACCTATAAACACCATGTTACAATTATGTGGTGCAAGTGGTCGTAGGTTCAAATCCTATCACACCAACCAGAATCCCGGAAAATGTAATAGACCTTAGGAACTTTTTGGCCTGATACAGTTACTAATTGTCGTATTTGGATGCCAGTCTACATCCAGGTTCTATACCTTTTAGAAACGAGATGCCCAATAACCAAACCGGGCAAGTAGCATTGTGGATTTTAACTAACGTTGGTTTGTCTTTGTTTTCTGCCATGGTGCTTCCTCCTAATCTCTCTCCATCAGGTTGTTATCCGCTAATCTACACCATTTAATGTGATAATACCAATTTACAGTAGGTAATTATGGGTTTGCATTTCTATGGATTTGGGATAATACTTTTTCAAGGCCTTCCTGCAATTCCTTTTTGGTTGCGTATCCTTCATATTTAGAAGTTATATGACCTCTATTATCTAGAATAAATACCCAAGACTCGTTCTGGTAATCTTTTAACTTAGTTAGATGCCAGGCATCTACAATTGAGGCATACCTAGCCTGACTGAGGTTTTCTTGAACTTCATTTGGATTGTCGTATACTTCCACATGTATAAAGTTAGCTCTACTTTTGTATTCGCTTTGAAGGTACTCCACAGTTTCTACTTGTGGTCCACATGTTGGACTTGTACACAAGGCAGGACTAGCAATCACCA
>CAUZSC010000043.1:0-11969 GCA_963582505.1 Dehalococcoidia bacterium | reverse complement strand
CGTAGTCTCTTATGTACGCTATAGACTGGCCATTGCTTACTTCTTTTATTAGAAGTTCTACTTCAGCTTCAGTTAGATACTTAGGTAGTATCCTTCCTGAACGAGGCGGATAGAAGGACTCTGTTGGATCTGTATCTAATAATTCTTCATCGATTAAGAAGGTAAATAATGATTTCAGAGAAGCCAATTTTCGTCTTCTGGTTGAGTCAGAATAGCCTCTCTCCAGAATGTATAACATGTATTTTGTTATCGTTTGTTTGTTTATATATTGCCAATATATTATTTTATCCCAACTAGGTTCATCTGAGTTTATAAATTCGGTAAATTGATCCAAATCTGACCTGTAGGCGTCCACTGTGTTGTTGGACAATCCTCGTTCTGATGTCAAATATTCCAAGAAAGATCGTATAGAGTCTGCCAAATGATAATCTCCTCGTTTAAACAGCCGCATTCTATCATATAATTGTCCTTGACAGTTAAATATATGTCAGGCTAGAATCCATTCGGCGTCGTTCACATAGTTGGAGGTGTTTAGAAAACATGATAAATATCGGGATGGATCCTGATATGGTTGAATTTGGGTCATTGGTGCTTACTTGGCATGGGTTTTTTGCTTTTGTTGGGGTATCTGTAGCACTGCTTATGGTTAATTCTTTTGCGAAGCGAGATAACATAGACGTTGATATAGTTCAAAATACTGCAGTATGGGTCATAATATGCGGGATAATTGGTGCAAGAGTATTTCATGTTATAGACCGTTGGGATTTCTATCAAGATAACTTGTCACAAATACTTCTAATATGGAGTGGAGGTATAGCACTTCTAGGTTCAATCATAGGTGGCCTAATAGGTGGAGTAATATATGCGTTTATTAAAGGACACCCCATAGGTATCTTGGCTGATATGACTGCCCCAGCTCTCTTAGTTGGGCAAACTATCGGAAGAATCGGAGACATTATTAATGGAGAACACGTGAGTAACCTGACAAATCTGAGTTGGGGCTTTGTCTATACAAATTCTGAGAGCCTTTCCAATAGGATTCATGGGCTTAATCCGAGTCATCCAGCAGTATTGTATGAGATGTTATGGAATATACTGGTTTTGGGTGTCATTTGGGGCCTTAGGGGTAGGATAAAACCTGACGGTATGCTGCTGACCTTGTCCTTATGTTTATACTCTTTTGGCAGGTTTTTCATTCAATTTGTGCGTCAGGATAAGATTTGGTTTGCAGGCCTGCAGGAAGCACACATAATATCGATCATTATAATTGCGATTGGCGTTCCATTACTGGTGTATAAGAGTAAGTTGAACTTCAGTTAATATTTGGCTTGTGCAAATGTAGAATAATTTGATGATAGAGTTGTAATTGCTGTCTGATCTAGGTACATTTGATTAATTTAGTGCTAGTAAACGTCAACGATATTAGCTAATTGTTTGATACACGAAAGTCTTTTATATATAACTTAAACACGTCTTTGCCAGACCAATTATCTATGTCAACGGTATAAACTATATCTACGGTTTTATATGAACCATCCCATGATATTGCTTGATTGAATGCTACGGCATCCCAAATAGAGCCATTGTGATACAACCTCATTCTTAAGTGTTGTTTCTTCTTTCCAATATATTGGAAACTTTTGACCTCAACGCCTGTGGTTATAAATAGTGGTTGCGTGTTGGCCTCTCCAAATGGTTCCATGCTCTGGATAATTTTGAATGTTTCCCCTGTAAGGCTGCTTACACGTACGTTGGCATCTATATTCAGAGTGGGAATGAGTTCCTTTTCTTTAAGAGATTCTAAAGCAATGTTAGATAGTCGTTCCTTAAGTATGGGCAAATGTATCGTTTTTATTGTGAACCCTGCGGCCATTGGATGCCCACCGAATCTAATGAATAAATCTTCACATTGTGAAAGGGCAGCAACTAAATTGAATTGACGTATGCTTCTTGCACTTCCTCTAGCCCAATCCCCATCAATAGCAATTGCTATTGCAGGCTTGGCGTATTGGTCTACTAATCTGCTGGCAATAAGACCAACTATGCCCGGCGTGAATTGCTCATCCCACACTAGAGTAATAGCTTCATTTTCATCTCTGCCATCTAAATTTGTTTTTACTATTTCCATTGCCTTTTGGGTCATGTCTCTGCGTTTCTTATTTATTTGGTCGATCTCTTGAGCCAAAATATATGCCTGATCTTTGGTCTTAGATGTCAGTATGTTGTAACTTTTCATTGCATCGCCTAATCTACCAGGAGCATTTACCAAAGGGCCTATAGAGAATGAAATCGCATGGGCGTCTAATTTGTCTCCGTCTTTTATGCGAGATAAACTTAACAATGCCTTTAGTCCAGGTAGCGGGTCCCTATACATGGAATCTAGGCCAGCAGTCACAATATATCGATTTTCATCAAGTAGCGGGCCTACGTCTGTTATTGTCCCTATTGCAACTAATTGCAGCAATTGGGTATTCCAGTTCAGTCCTAGATTTTCGTATAAACCTTGGATCAATTTGAACGCTAAACCCACTCCAGTTAACCCATTGAACGGATACGAATGTCCGCCAATTTGCGGGTTGATATTGGCCATAGATATAGGTAACTCATCTAATGGTTGGTGATGGTCTGTTACTATTGTGTCTATGTCCATAGTTTTCGCATAGGATATTTCTGCAACTGAAGTTATGCCACAATCAACAGTTATTATTAGGGAGACCCCTTGATTGCTTAGGTAACCAATGGCTTCCAAGTTTAGTCCGTGCCCCTCATCAGTTCGGTTGGGTATATATGGGAATATTCTTATGCCTAGGTCCATTAGTCCTAAGGCTAAAACAGAAGTTGCAGTTACTCCATCCGCATCAAAATCACCAAATATTCCAACGAGTTCATTAGCTTCTAGAGCTGCTTCTATACGTGTTATGGCACTGTGCATATCAGGGAGGTTTAATGGGTTATGCAAGGAATGAGAACTCGGGTGAAAGAAAGCGTTGGCTTCGGGTAGAGTGTTGATTCCCCTGTTATGCAGTAATTGTGCAATGACTGGTGGGAAATGTTTCAATTCATCAAGTGTTTCACTTGGGAGTCTTTTTGCAATATTCCAATTTTTATTAGAGACCATGTATTTTCGTTTCTATTTCTGCACAACAGCGATTTTGATAATCCACTATATTCATAAATATTGATTAGGATATAACTTGAAAAAGGATGTATAGTCTAAAATCCTTCAACTAGGCTCTATCTTTCAGAGAATTTCTTGAAACAGAGACATGTATTATGACCACCAAATCCGAGAGAATTCGAGATAGCAATATCAATGTCTACTTTTCTAGCTGTATGTGGGACATAATCTAGATTACACTCTGGATCTTGGTTATCTAAGTTTATAGTTGGAGGGAGTATTCCTCTACTAATAGCTAATGCACTTATAACCGCCTCTAGTGCCCCGCCAGCACCTAATAGATGTCCTGTCATAGATTTTGTGGAACTCACGGCAAGTTTGCTAGCATATTCTCCAAACACTGAATTTATTGCCATGGTTTCAAATTTGTCATTCATTGGGGTGGAGGTTCCATGTGCGTTTATATAATCTACATCCTTAGGGCTGATACCAGCTCGTTCTAATGCTAGAGACATTGATCTGGCTCCACCTTCACCACCTGGCGCTGGTTGAGTTATATGGTATGCGTCTGCAGCCGCACCGTATCCAAGAAGTTCTACAATTGGCGTTGCCCCTCTCGACATAGCGTGCTCTAGGCTTTCTATTACTAGAACAGCAGCTCCTTCTCCCATAACGAAACCATCCCTAGCTGTATCGAAAGGTCTGGATGCTTTTTGAGGTTCGTCATTCTGCCTAGATAAGGCACTACAAGCATTGAAGCCAGCTATCCCAACAGCACAGATAGCAGCCTCGGCTGCACCTGTTATAGCTACATCAGCTTCGCCTCTCCTAATTATTTCGGATGCTTCTCCTATGGTGTCAGCTCCGGTTGCACACGAAGACACTGCACTAAAATTGGGACCTTTTGCACCAGTCATCATTGATACACGACCAGATGCAGTATCGCCTAGCATCATAGGTATAAGAAATGGACTGACCCGAGATGGGCCTTTGTCTATCATTACCTGATATTCTTTGGATAGGGTTATAATGCCTCCAATGCCACTTCCTATCATAGATGCAATGCGAGGAGCATTTGCATCTGTTATCTTCAGGTTTGCATGAGCGATAGCTTGTTGGGCTGCTACTGCAGCAAACTGTGTAAATCTATCCATCCTCCTGGCCTCTTTACGGTCTAGGAAATCATTCGGGTCAAAGTTCTTGACTTCACCAGCAATTCGCGTTTCGAATAGCTCTGTGTCGAAGCTAGTTATATAATCTATTCCTGATTTTCCGTTGATTAGAGAGTCCCATGTAGCGTCGGTGGTCAATCCCAAGGGGCTGACTACTCCGAGTCCTGTAACTACTATACGCTTTCTCAACTTATACTCCTCATATACACCAAGATTAGGCGTTATGCTGCCTATAACCACAACATATAGTGCTAAAACACTAAACGTAAATATTTTAACAGATTGCCACCATGTTTTGTATATAATAAAAGGGTAGATATAGATATTGTTTATATGTTTATCTCCGTTTTTGTATAATCCGTTGATTGTTTGTGGCCTAAACAATATAATTGATACTTGGCAGAATGAGGTGATTTTATGATTCAGCATAAACGGAAAGTAGCTATAGAGACACACGGATGTAAGCTCAATCAGGCAGATTCGCAAGGACTTGCGAAAATGTTGAGAGCCAAGGGCTTTACTATAACTAATTTGGAGGATGATGTTGATGTATATATATTAAATACATGTACTGTCACTCATGTCGCTGATCGTAAGGCAAGGCAAGCCATAAGAAAAGCTAAGAAGCGTAATGAAGATTCGATAATTATAGTTACTGGGTGCTATGTACAGAGGGATCCGTCTAAGTTTGAAGAGATTAATGAAGTAGATCTAATTATAAACAATAGCAATAAAGAAACTATCGCTGATAGTGTTGCATCTATGTTCGAAGATTCAATTGATCATGTAAATATATACGACCACTTGGAATTAAGTTCGAGACAGTTAGAGTATGAAGCTGTACGTACTAGGGCTATGTTGAAAATTCAAGAGGGCTGTAATCAAGTATGTGCATATTGCATAGTACCAAAAGTTCGAGGTAAGGAACTCAGTATAGACCCGGAACAGTTGATAGCATCTGTGATCACGCTAGAAGATATGGGATATCAGGAGGTCGTACTTACAGGAACACAATTAGGTTCTTATGGGTTCGATATACCTGGCTATAGTTTAGTACGGCTATTGACTGAAATTCTAAAGAACACATCGATCCCTCGCATTAGAGTCTCCTCTTTACAAGCACATGAAATAGATACAGAATTGCTTTCTCTGTGGTCTGATAGAAGATTATGTCAACATTTTCACGTCCCATTACAAAGTGGAAGCGATAATGTGCTGAAGCGTATGAGAAGACGGTACACTGCGGCTGAGTTCTCTGAAGCGATAGACCTTATTCAACAAAATATACCTAATGCAGGCATAACAACAGATGTGATAGTTGGATTTCCAGGTGAGAGCGATGAGGAATTTAATGAGACTCTAACAATGTGTGACACCGTAAATTTCTCTAGTATGCATATTTTCCCGTATTCAAAGCGGCCTAGTACATCAGCATATTATTTTAACGATCAAGTTAGAACATCTGTGAAAAATTATCGGTCAAATATATTGTTGTCACTGGCAAAAGAGAAGGAAAGAATTTTTTCTGCAGCAATGACAGGAATACGACATAGGGTTCTTTGGGAAAAATTGATTGAGGTACAGGGATACAATGCATGGTCAGGGTTGACAGAGAACTACCTAAGGGTGTTTTGTGCTAATAAAACAGATATGCATAACAGTATTACGGAAGAATCAGTAACCAGAGACACGACAGGCTTCTTATGGGTATCGAACCAATAGCACCTTAATACATGAAGGAAACAGCCACATACCCACATACTAGGTAAGTATGATATTTACTATAGGTTCACTTTCCTTAATGTAATATCTCCACCGCGTAACTCAAGGTATCCTGCTCTGTCACCATTACCGTGACCAAATATGACAAGCCAACCATCTTTGGCAGCTTCATGAAGCAATTCCCTTTTCTGCTTAAGAGTATCTTCTGGGTTTTCATCATATGCTGGGATATTTGGTAGGTCTAAGTGGTAGGGAGTAGGAATAACATCTCCTAGGTACATTACTTTTTCACCGCCGCAGTTTATTTGTACTATTTGGTGCCCTGAGCAATGCCCACCGGTTTCCCATACTTTGATACCTGGCATTATCTCGGTATGTCCGTTCAGCAACTTGAGCTGATCGAATTCTTCTAGGCATTTAAAGTCCTCTGGGTAGTGTTTTTCGGAAGACCGCTCATTTGGATGGTTTGCTGCATCCCAGCAGTTTTGCTGGACGAAATATTTAGCACGAGGGAAAGCTGGTATAGCTTTACCTGTCCTATCTATTTTAGTACAACCCCCGGAATGATCGAAATGCAAGTGAGTGAGGATCACTAAATCAATGTCCTTGGCTCCAAGTCCTTGCTCTTTAAGGTTGCGATTTAATTTGCTTGTAGACAGGCCAAAAGATTCTCGTATATTACCCATTTCCTTATTTCCAGCACCTGTGTCTATCAGGACATTACCTTCGGGTGTTCGAACTAACAGACAGTTTAACCCTAGGCTTATTCGGTTTAGGCGATCTGCTTTGACTTTCTTTTCCCATATAACTTTGGGTATTTGCCCAAATACAGACCCTCCGTCTATTTTCATAAATCCATCACTTATAACATGTATGCTATGTGCGATTGATTTAGACATTTGTTACCCCATATATCAAGATTAATTAAATTGAAATTTAGCTTTGAGCCTGTTGTGATATAGGAGGGTTTAAGTTTACTAATCCCTCAATAAAGTGCAGAGGCAATCCTCTACATAAGTTAATTGTTTCCACGGTAGCTTGATATGAAACGCATAGATATAATAGATCTTTTTAATCATTTCTTGCAAGGTAATTTCCTGGCAATTTTTGGCAATAATCATGATATAGGGGTTTAGAATGAATCTATAATAACAAGATATCTATCTTAGTCTGTATAAGAAATTGTGAACGTTATTGGTAATATGGCTTTGTCAATTCTCTTGTCATTTAGGATTAATTCAAACGTGTATACACCATTCTCAGGGGCTTCCATTTGGAGTTCTGCTACACATCTGTAAAGATGTTCTCCATCAAATAGTTCGAATTTCTCTAGATCCAAACTTGTAGCCATACCGCCAGAAGGTCTAAAAATTTCTAATCTAGCGTTGTATTCCCCAATAGGAGCTACTATGCCTATTACTAATGTAAGTGGGAATATTTTTCCTGAAGTAGACGTACCTCTTTTTACAGTTCCTTGTACATCTACTGCATCCAGCATTCCTATAATGGAGGCGTGACCATGTTCTTCTACAAAGCGAGTACAGAAAATTATATACTGTACACTAGGGTATTTTGAAGTTTCACCTGATTCGAGGTCTGATAGTTTTGTCATATGTATACTATACTATGAATAATTAGAATAATTACTGATTAAGGCAATGTGGTAATTGATGTTCAGAATGTACTGAACAAGCATTAGTATTCAGGTATTATACATAAGTATTTCTAAACTATCTATAAAGTGCAAGGTAAATAACTTGTTATAATAGAATCCTGTTAGGAGGGGAAATGGAAAATTCTAGACGGAGAAGACGAGGGAATAGTCAACAAGAGAGCCGAACTCTTCGCAGCATGCGAGGGGCTTGGGTATTAATAGGAGTGATTAGTCTACTGCTGTTGGGCATGTTGGCGTTCTTATTGGCTAGTTTAGGCGGTGAAGAACCTGGAGTAAGGTTCCCACAAATAGGAGACCACTGGCACGCGGATTATAAGATTAGTATTTGTGGTGAATTAGAACCTGTTTTTCCAGTTACCGAAGGTGGCGTTCATACTCATGGAGCCGGTAGAATTCACCTTCATCCTAATCAGGTGATAGAATCTGGTCGGAATGCTAATGTGGGAAGATTTATGGCAACAGCAGGTGGGAGCATCACAGATGAATTGATAGAACTGCCAGGTGGGGATACATATTATACTGGTCACTTATGCCCAAATGGTAAAGAAGGAAAAGTGTTCTTGAAAGTTAATGGCATAGCTACCAAAAATGTAGCCTCTTATGTTCCTAGAGACGAAGACCAACTTGAGTTTGGTATTAGTCTAGATTAGTCACGTTGACATAAAGGTTCATCTCACATATTCTAACAATAGTCGTGCTACACGGGGAGCTAGCGGTGCCCTGTACCTGAAATCCGCTACAGCGGGGTGGAATACCCTACCTAGGTTTATATTTGAGACCGCTTTCTCATGGGCATGTTGAGATAGTTGGGTCCTGGGCGGCATTGAGCTGTGAACCCCCGTCAGATCCGGAAGGAAGCAGCGGTAAACGGATATCTATGGGTGCTCCAGGTAAACCTGGCTTGAATTGCCTGTTTGATATGTTTTAGATTTTAGGTCGAAGTAGGGTGCACGACCTGTATATAAGAGTTTTCTATATACAGGGATAATTTAGAAACTGAATTGCTATGTCATCTGATAGTTCTGCAATAGCGAAAAAATCATTGGGGCAACATTTTCTGATCAACAGGGGAGTTTTAAATAGGATTGTTGATTTTATAGAAATACAACCAGATGACATAATTTTGGAAATTGGACCAGGTACCGGTTTACTAACTGAGTTGATTTTGAGCCTGTCCAAAAAAGTAATTGCTATAGAATTGGATCAGGACTTGGTGTCGATGTTGAGACATAAGTTCAATAGTTATTCCAATCTAGAAGTAATACATGCCGATGCCAGAGATTGGGATGCGGGTTCAATTGGTAAAAATTATAAAGTAGTTGGAAATCTCCCTTACTACGCAGCAAACCCTATAATGCGACATTTTCTGGAGAGCAAAAATCCTCCTTCAAAAATGGTACTTACTGTGCAAAAAGAAGTAGCTGAAAGTATAGTAGCAAAACCTGGCAACATGCGGATTTTGTCAGTAGCAGTTCAGATGTATGGAAAACCCAAGATTGCTGGGCATATTAGACCTGGATCATTCAACCCTCCACCTAAAGTTACATCTTCTATAATCAGCATTGATCTTTATTCAGAGCCTTTATTGGCAGTTGGCGATAGAGAATCCTTTTTTGGATTAGTAAGATCTGCCTTTAATTCTCGTAGGAAACAATTGAGAAATTCATTAAGCAGGCACATTGATGTCACAGGCGCAATTATGGAAGGCATACTTGAAATGGCAGGAATTAGTCCAACCCTTAGGGCCCAAGACTTGAGCATAGCAGATTGGGGTCGGCTCCACGAAGTTGTAAAAAGTAGGAATACTTGTTAACCAAAAAATCCTTTGCGAAAGTTAACCTTACGCTGGAAATTCTCAATAAAAGAGACGATGGATTCCACGATATAGCTTCTGTAATACAATCTATAGATCTGCATGACGAAATATACTTTCAGAACGCTGCAAATGTATCTTTGACATCTAACTTAAAGTCGATGGAATCCAAGAACAATCTGATTGTTAAATCTGCAGAACTACTTAAAGAACTTACAGGATACGAAGGAGGTATAGACATATATCTCAAGAAATGCATACCCCTATCGTCTGGAATGGGTGGTGGTAGTAGCAATGCGGCGTGTACACTTTTTACTCTGAATACCTTATGGAATTTGCAATTAAGTTTTACAAGGATTTTAGAAATTGGATTGCTCATTGGTTCCGATATACCTTTCTTTTTAAATTCAGGAACAGTTTTAGTAAAAGGTAAAGGCGATTTATTTGAACAAGTATCGGACATTAAGGAAATGCATTTTGTTATAGTAACCCCACGCTTGGACATAAATAATAAAACTGCCACGCTTTATGGCCATATAACTCCTGAACATTTTTCTGATGGCAGTATATCAGATGATATTAGGGATAGAATAAATCAAGGGTTTATTCTAGATGGAACTACTACATATAACGCTTTCGAAACCGTGTACGACACACTATTTCCAGAGATTGCTACATATCGAAGGGCGTTATTGACTGCTGGAGCTGCGTGGGTTCGTATGACTGGTTCTGGTCCTTCCATATATACATTTGTGCAGGATATGCAAAAAGCATTATCAATATCTGAAAACTTGAGCGGTATGGGGTATGTATCTATAGTTAGTTCATCAATACAATCTAATCAGTCTTGATGGTTTGTACTAAGAGAAAGAATTTTATGAATAATGCTGAAAGTTGTGATTCTACATTGAATCCTGATAGAGGTGCATCAGACCGCACAAGTTTTAAATATGACGAGATATGTATTGCTTTGGATTTAGAAACTACTGGGCTTGATCCTCAAGAAGATGAGATAATTGAAATTGGCGCTATAAAATTCTTAGGAGAAGAGATAATTGAATCATTTCATTCTATAGTTAATCCATCTAGGAATTTATCAGAATTTATAAAAGATTTGACTGGTATAAAACAGCAAGAGGTAGACCGAGCTCCATCCTTTGACAGCATATCTACTGACTTTATAGATTTCTTAGGCTCATATCCTATAGTGGGCCAGAATATATATTTCGATCTGAATTTCCTGGAAAAGAAAGGAATATATAAACTGCACAGTTATGATACTAGGGAAATGGCAGCTATACTATTACCTTCACTGAGAGAGTACAGCTTGGCATTCTTATCATCATCTTTTGGCCTTAACAATGAACAACCTCACAGAGCCTTATCTGATACGCAAGTTACATTGGATACATTTAATAAATTGATTGACGTGGCCTCCAACATGGAAGAAGAAGTACTTGCAGAGTTAGCAGTATTACAGACCAAAGCAGGCAATAGCCTTGCGACTTTGTTTTCTAGAGTAAAAACAATAAAATATGGCGACAATGTTATTGAACAAATTGCCATGAAGAGCAAGGTTGCCAGAGATACTAAACATACTAATACGTACGATATATCCTCTATAGATACAGGACGTTCTGATTTAGAACTAAGTGTAGAGCGGGTGAAGCAGATCTTTAGTGAAAGCAGTAAACTTGCAACTTCTATTCACGGTTATAGATATAGATCAGAACAAGTCGAAATGGCTGAATCTGTAACAACAGCATTGAAAAACAAGAAAGTCCTAATAGTGGAAGCTGGTACAGGTGTGGGTAAATCTATGGCTTATTTGATACCAACTATGCTGTTGGCAATGAAGGAAAATAAAAGGATCGTAGTCTCTACTAATACTATAAATTTACAAGAACAGCTAATAAATAAAGATATACCTATTATACTTGAAGCATTGGCATCAATAGAGCCAGCATTTGAAAACTTCCGATTCTCCATTTTAAAAGGCAGAGACAACTATTTATGTAAACGACTTTGGCATGAAATGAGGGTCGCTCCTAGTCTGAATAGAGAAGATGCTAAATTGGCTTGTAAAATGTTGGTTTGGCTAGAAAATAGCACTACCGGTGACAGATCTGAGATTAATCTAGAGCGCCATGATTTCTCTAGCTGGAGTAAGCTATCCGGGGCTACTTCCGCTAATTGTCCATATATGGATGGCGTAGCATGTTTCTTGAGAGATGCAAGGGAAAATGCGGAAATGTCACATTTGATTGTGGTCAATCATGCTTTACTTCTAAGAGACTTGGCTGATAGAAACGGAATAATACCAGAGTATGATTATGTGGTTATAGATGAAGCCCACCATCTAGAAGACGAAGCTACCAGTCAATTCGGGACTAGTATTGCTAGGTCAGATACAGACGAATACTTGGGCTATTTTCAGGGAAGTAATGGATTGTTGGAACGTATCAGATC
>CAUZSC010000042.1:0-12005 GCA_963582505.1 Dehalococcoidia bacterium | reverse complement strand
TTGGCCCTCTTCCAATGTTTCGAGTTCTATTTTACCCATAGTAGAAGGTATCATTGCCGATAGGTCGCTAATTCGCGGTGCTGCTGTTTCCTCTTCTAGTATTATAGATCTTTTGTAGGCATTACTCAGAACACTTTCATAATTCGCAATAGATACACGGGCACTAACTCCAGACCGTTGATTTATATCTCCACTAAGTCTTGCGAGTATAGTTATTTCTGCGATTATGTCTTTCATGAATTGTGGAACTATAAGTTTATCTTGTAGATCAGGGAAAATATGCATTTCTTGCTCCATTATCCCAATTTCTTGACTGGCATACTTAGGATAATGTGTGCGGATCTGTGCACCGTACCTATCTTTGAGTGGAGTTATGATCCTACCTCTATTTGTGTAGTCTTCTGGGTTTGCGCTAGCTACAAGATATACATCAAGAGGCAATCTCACTCTATACCCCTTTATTTGCACATCTCTCTCTTCCATCAAGTTAAAAAGGCTGACTTGTATTCTTTCTGCTAGATCAGGCAGCTCGTTTATCGCAAATATCCCTCTATTTGTGCGCGGTATAAGCCCATAATGTATAGTTAATTCGTCTGAAAGGTATCTACCTTCAGCCACTTTGATAGGGTCTATTTCACCTATTAAATCTGCAACAGATATATCAGGGGTTGCTAATTTTTCAGAATAACGATCATCTCTACTAAGCCAGGATATAGGTAAAGAATCTCCTGAGTCTGCTATTTTTTCTTTGCAAGAAGAGCATATTGGTTTAAAGGGATCATCATTGATTTCACAGCCTTCTATATACGGTACTTGCTCATCTAACAAGTTAACCATACATCGGATTAGTCGTGACTTACCTTGACCACGTTCACCCAAGAATATTATGTCTTGTCCAGAGAGTATGGCATTCTCTATTTGCGGGGTTACTGTATTTTCATATCCAATAATACCTGGGAACAGTTCCTCTTGATTTTTCATTTTTCTAATAAGATTGTTGCGCATTTCGTCTCTGATAGAAACTGTTACGTATCCACTCTTTTTTAGATCTTTAAGTGTCTTTGGCTGTTTTCTAGATTTCATAATATACCTTCTCTAAGAAGTGGCATTAATATTAGGTGCCATCGAACATAGTACTAGATTAGGAATCAACATGGAAGTTAAAAGTTGTCGTCGGAAGAGGTTAATTCACATTACATACGTTGTTAGTTTAAGTAGATGTTCTGGATTTAGTGCACCGCGTATGTAGTTATCCTAATTGGATAGGCGGTCGTAAGGATTTATGGATATATCCACTAGATCTTCACCAGCATCTAGTTTTGCCAATGCCGTTTGAGCTGCTTCAGCCAATGTAGGATCCGAAACATTTAACGTATTTAATAATGCTCTACGTGCCATGTTACCACCAATATTACCTACTGCTCCTACAGCAGAAGATTGGATCTCTATATCATCATCATCAAATAGTTCTAACAAATCTGGTATAAGATCTTCTTCAGCCATTTCTCCGCAGGCATTTGCAGCTTCATATCGCGTTTCCGGGTCTGCGCTTTTTAATTCCCTTACTATCGTAGGTATCCAGTGTGGGTTGTTGCTCTTGCCCATTGCATATATAGCACTGTATTTCATTCTTTGATCTTCATTCAAGTATGCTTTTTGTATAATTGATTGTACTTCATTAGTGTCAAATGGAGCGATTGACTCTATAGCTCGTCTTTTTACTTCATTGTCTTCGGATTCTGAATTTATGATATACGTAAGGGTGGCTATTATATTGTCTGAGTCTTTGTTTAGCATTTTACCTAAATGCGAGAGTAAGGCGAATTTGCTCAGAGCCATTGCTGCTTTTGCTCTTACGATTACAGATTCATCATTTACCAAAATAGAAGAAAGTATAGAGATCAATATTCTATTGTCACATTCCCATAAACCTTCTATTGCACTTGATTTGACCTGTACATCTTTGTCTTTGAGGCATAGCATGAATATGCCTTCGAAATCCACGTCCAGATTATCCTCTGCCAAATCTACTAGCCTATTAACTATTTCTCTGCGTTTGGAATCATTTACTTTTAACCAAGTCTTATGGAAGGCAGTCAATTCTTCAGGAGCTAACGCTGATAGAGCTACCAGGTCTTTGTAACTTAGCTGCTTGGATTTATCGGATAATGTAGTAATGCAATCTGCTAAGCTCAATGTTCTTAATCCTTTTTGGTTAGTCAGTAAGTCGAAGTATAGGCGATTTTAGTAATTTAATATATGCTTAAATCTGCGTGCATAAAGTAGGCGTGTATTTAATTACTAAATATATTTATGTGACATAAGAATTGGTATGGTGTAGAATAGCGATCGTTGGTTAATTAATAATATAAATAGCGACATGTAAGTAAAATAGTACTAACATTTAGGAGGGGAATCCTTGAATGCTTGGCTCCCGGTCATATTGCCGTTAGCATCGGTTGGTGCTGTTGTTGGCACCTTTGTATCACTAGGGCTATTCTTTACCAAAGTAGCAGAGATAGGTGGTAAAGATCTTGGTGTATGGTATGTTGTAGCGTCTGGTTTAGTAATAATCATCTTAGTACCAGCTATTGGTTTTATATTAAGTCGTCGTAACCCAGATTAAATTATCGTTGAATAATTTAACTTGCGTAGGGGCAGATAGAAATAGTTTGAGTATGGCTTGTACATTACAGCCGATTCGTTGGCTTATGGCGGTTCTGTATGCAACAGTTTATTAATCAATATTCATTTGTGTTCCTAGCACTCTCCTTGATTTTCATGGTTGCGTTTCTTGGTGGACGTTTTGTCGGCACAAAATATGCCCTCTCATTGGCTGTAGTATGTCTTTTCGTATTGGTAGGCTTACAGATGTATTTAAGTACAAACACTGATGGGCATTCTAGTATGAAAGATTTTGAAGAAGCCACTTTGTCTCAAAAACCTGTGCTCCTGTTCTTGTACTCAGATTTCTGAGTTGGGTGTCTTAAAGCTAAGCCTGCCGTAGACAGGCTAGAGATTAAGTTAGAAGATGATTTTGCTGTTATAAGGGCTAACATAGCATCGGAATTAGGTGCGCATGTCAGATCTGTTTTTGATATAGGTGTTGTGCCTACATTTATAGTTATTGATCAACAGCAGCAAGAAATTTGGAGACAGATTGGAACTGTTCCTGCCTTAGACGTTATACGGGCCCTAGATTTTTGATTATCGGCCTTTGGAACCTGAATGTTTATTGATGGTGCTAATGGTTCCAGTTGCCAAGGCGATAGCTAATATCTATCTCTTTTCTTTAGGTATTTCGTTATAGCCTTCCTTTTGTATCCGATGCATGGTTGGATTTCTGGGAGGTTGATAGAAAAATTCGTAAGAAATCAGAAGAGACATTTAATTACAGTCCTGTATGAAATGCAGGAAGAGAAAGATAGGGAAACGCTGGAATATATAAAAGCTGTTGAGGCTAAGAAAGCAGAGAGACTGAGAAATAGGATATATATATGCAGCAGCTAAAGGGAGATCCACGAACTAATGTGAGTACATGACTTGCTATGCAGGGATACAATCGCCATGAATTACCACGGACGGGCATTCCGTAAAATAGAATCATCACAACCTGTACAGACGTGGTAGTAGTGCAAAGCAGCCAATAGCCAACACAGCCAAACCCACCCCGTTAGTACTAAGAGCAAAACCCACGCCCAAAGTTGATGCCAACCAGCCGATTTGCAGTTGGCCAAGCGGTGCAGTACCAACCGCAAAAACCCAAGCTCCCATCGCTCGGCCTCGGAGTGCATTCGGCACAGCAGTTTGCATTATGCTTTGAGAAAATACGTCAGAAAGGGTCGCTGTACCACTGATAATCATCACTGCTATTAAGGCTAGCAAGAAGGTCGAGGCATTCCCCAGGAGCACTAAAGCTCCTCCGAATAATAGGAGGACAATCATAAAGCTCAATCCCTTACGGAATCTATCCCCGAAGGAAGACAGAAGCAGAACCGCTATAATACCGCCCAGAGCTCGGGCTGCGTGTATGAGTCCAAATCCATCGGAACCAACCTGTAGAACGTCCCTTGCTAGGCTCGGTAAGAGCACCTGATGAGAGAACCCTAGAATCTCCACTGCTGCAGTTAGCACTACTAGGGCACGAAGGTTGGAATTACGACGAATTTCTCGCGTGAACTCTGCCATATTCTGCCACACCGATATTCCCTCACTCAATGCAATTTCCTTTTGAGTATGAGCAAACATTAGGATGAGATTTGAAAAAATGTAGCTTACAGTGATCACTACATAGCATATAGCCGTCCCATTTTGATCCAGGAAAAACCCAAAAGCCAGCGAGGCCACAATAGCGCCCACACGCATCCCAAGACTTATAAATGCAAATGCACTCACTACGTGGCTTGGACCTACTATGTCATAGGCAAAACTCTGGCGACAGGTTTGATAAAATGTCCATAAAGTTCCTATTATGAAGCTACTGATGAACAGGTGCCAGACAGCTAGCATGTCATTCATGATAATGAGGGACAATATACTAGTAACTACTGCAAGACCCAAACCCAGCCCCAACATCAGTTTGCGCCGATCCACCCGGTCAGCAATAGCTCCGGCCGGAATGCCGAAAAGGAGAAAGGGTACCATCCTCACTGCCATGCCTACACTTACCATAAACGACGAATTTGTGAGTTCTAGCAGCACCCATCCGAGAACAATCATCTCACCCATAAACCCAACGGAGTTGAATACACCAGAGAGCCCCAGAATTCTAAAATCCCTGTACCCCAGTGCAGGTGGGAAACTGAGCTTCTTGATAAAACTGCGATCGCCTAACATATCTGTATCGTTGTTTCAGGTTCCCCAACAGAAGTCGCTAAGGTTCTTGTAGATACGATGACACCCCCCCCCCCCATCATATTTATCGTACTTAGATGATGCTTAGGTTAAGTATTTATGACTATATTGTCCTGAGTCCAACTACATCTCAGGCAATCATGGTAATGATCGATACGAGGAAATGCTAGCCCAGTCGGGACAGCTGTTCCGCTGGATATCATTGTGCTATCAAGTCGGTACATTCCTACTCTTCGGCCGCAGTTAGGGCATAGTTGGTTGCCATTCTTGTCTACTTCCAAATCACAGCATGTCATGTTACGTTTCCCTGAGTAGAACTTCTTCTACTGTCAATTATCCAATGAAACGCGGTTGAAATCTTTCATCAATTGATTCACACTGTAATACAGAAGCTCCGAGGCGGCCGATTTCATCGGAAGATTTTGCGCCATAACCATTCCCCCCTACACACACATTGATTCGATTGCTGATTTTACCTATGTACGGATATCCGCTTATTGTATGTGTGGTAGCACAAGTTTCGAAATGCATCGGCTGATTTTTGAGTAGGGGTATAAGGTTTGTTATAGATTCCTGAGCAGTTTTTTCTTCACTAGGGTCAGATCCAGACCTAAACCATTCACGAATTTCTTCATCTTCATGAAGTGTTCTAGTGCTGTTACTTACTCCTATTTTTATGTAAGTAGCACCGTTAGGATAGGTTACGGGTGGTAACAAATAAGTGTTGATTCCACTGGCTGGCCTGTGACTAATACTAGGCATATCTGAAAGTGATTCAATTAATGAATCAGACAGTTTAGCAAAAACAATCAAAGAGCCATTTATTGCAAGGTCTAAAGGCGAATCTAATAGGTTGTTTGTGTGAATACTAGTTGCTAGTAATACATTGTTTGCAAAGTAGTTTTCGCCAGTACTTGTAATAATCCTTACACCTTCAGGCACCTCTTCAACTTTACTTACCATTTGATTTATTACATGTCCACCTTTGGATGTAGCACATTTAATTTGTGCACGCACAAGAGCGCGTGGATTAACATAGCCGGCCGGAGGTGGTTCAAGTAAGGCTCTCTCGTCGGATTTTATAGCCAAGAAAGGCATTCTTTCAGTCAAAGCAACGCTATCGAGTAGTTCAAAAGGTACATTATGAGCCTCGGCGACCCGGGCATTAGCATTGATTGAATCTATTTCCTCATGGCATAAGAAAAGATACCTTGCCGGATAATGGAAATTAATGCCTGAATCATTTTCAATCTGTTTATACCTGGAGATAGATGATCGTGCCAAATCACTCCACAATTCATCAACATCTAATATGCGAGTAATACGGGCTTCGTCATAATGGCTGGCGAAAACTCCATCATGTGAAGTAACGTCCGCGGGCTCTTCAGGTGCGAATAAAACGACATTCTTGCCCTGAGTTGCCAAATGTCTTGCGGCAGCTGATCCAAATAGACCACCACCAACAACTGCAAAATCAAAAGTATTGTTAGAGTTATTTGCCATCATCTTCCCAACCTCCTCAATTATCGGTGACAATTATGAATGGTGATGACCCATTCTCCTCCTTAATCCGTTACGCTTATCTCCTTGTTTATTCAATCGCTTCACGAATGCCTCTGTTGTTACTTCTGGTTTTTCGTGCTTAGGCGTAGGTTTAGCCATAATCGCTTTCCTCTATTTTGTGTGCAAGACTGATCACACATTATAACCCATGTAAGACCATATAAAAAAGAGTGTTATCAACAATTGGCAAATGTTTACAACATAGCCACTACTTACTAATATGTACTGCGAGTGGCTACCGAACCCAAGGTAGCCACTTGCAGACCTAACAAACCATTGGAAGGAGAAGCACGACACATGGCAGATGAACCAACTCATATGAAAACATACGATTCATTAAACAGAAGCAGGGTGGCACACCTTGTAGGCGAAGGGATGCCAGATAAAGATATCGCTGCGATGCTTGGCATAAGCATACAGCGCGTGGAGCAGTTACGCAGACAGTACTTAGGTTTTGAGATTAACTTTCCCTAGCATTAGCAAGTTTTGGCAAAGGTTTTAGGAAAGATATGGTCAGGAAAACAAGATGATCTGCGACTTATGCTGGTCTATATGAGAGAAAATCGAAATACTTAGCCTTAATTTATCTGGTGATCTCTAATCGGTAAATATTCTTATCAAACGACAGTACGTATATTTCGCCGTCTTGATCTTCACCAAAAGAGGATATCCTGCCTGGAGCCTGGGTGAGTTCTAAGTTCTTTGTAACACGAGTGCCGTCATACCACAACGCCCAAACCCTACCACTACAGAAATCACCGTATATATAGGAACCATACAGAGAAGGCAGGTGTGACCCGCGATAAACATAGCCGCCTGTGACAGAGCAGTTACCTCCACTCCTAGGGTATTCAAAAATGGGTGGTTCAAAACTTCCCTGGTTACAGGTCTCAATATATTCTGGATAGCAATGAGTACCTTCCGCCACATTCCATCCATAATTAAGGCCCCGTTGAATAATATCGATTTCTTCGTAATCATTTTGACCTACATCACCAGCCCACATTTGACCAGTAACTTTATCAAACGTGAACCTCCATGGATTACGCAAACCATAAGCCCAAATCTCTTGCCGTGCCTTACTATCACTGTAGCCTATAAATGGATTATCTTCAGGAATAACATAGGCACTCCCGGACTCATAAGTTCGAACATCTATTCGTAAGATAGAGCCAAGCAATGTCTCAAGATCTTGGCCATTCCGATTTGGATCCCCACTGGAACCTCCGTCTCCCAGGCCGACATACAGATAATCATCCGGACCAAATACTATTTGACCACCGTTATGATTTTTGAAAGGCTGGGGTATCTCCAGAACAATTACTTCGCTGTGAGGATTTGCCTGATTCGGATCGTCTTCCTTAACCGAAAAACGCGAAAGGACTGAGCGCCTAGGTGAATCAGTTGAATAATAAGTATAGAAGTGCCCGTTTTCAGAGTAATCCGGATGAAATGCGAGCCCCAAAAGACCTTCTTCATTACCCTCATTGCTGACTCGGTTCGATATGTCCAGAAATATGCTTGGTGACGCTGTTTCTCTAGAGAAAACTTTAATCTGACCAGACTGTAAAACTAAGAAGAGTCTGTTTGTACCATCGTCAGGATAAGTAATATGCACCATACGAGAGTAAGATACATCAGGAAAAACCTTATTCATTCCTATGGATTCTAAATGGACAGGAAATTGAGTATTATCTTCATCACTGACAGAACATGACATAGATGCCAACACAATAAATGCGCCGAGAACAAGAAAGGTTTTACTATTCATTAGCACCCATACCCGCATTTGGTTGGTTAATTATAGCATTTGGCTTTATGACACTAATATCTACTGTTGTATCTGCGAAAAGATATATCTATGAATGGAGTGTAATAATTCATTATGGTGTTCAAATCTTGGTCATTGTCGGTATCAATTATCGCATGATTGTTTCTGTTCCGTTAGACAAATGGTATATGCAGCCTTGATCTGTGGACAATTCAAGCATCTTTACTTGGTCTAAGCCTAACCATAAACCCCGTAAAACAATAGAAGTTATACCATGAGTCACGATGATCGCTGGCTGATCAAGATCGTCCAAAAATTCCTGAACACGAGCTGAAATCATTCCAAATGTTTCACCCTCAGGATTATTGAACATATGAATATTTTTTGCTATATCCTCTTTTAAAAGGCCTTCCCAGTTTCCAAAAGAAATTTCTTGTAATCGCTCATCAATTACTGGGCGATCACCTAATGTAACTGCCAGCCTTGCAGTCTCAATTGCTCGACCAAGTGGGCTAATAAATACTTTGGATGGCAAGTCATACAACCCGTTCAGTAATTCCCTTTGAACAAGAGCTTGGTTGCGCCCTTTTTCTGTAAGCGGCGAGTCTTGTCGACCTTGGTATCGCCCCTGTAGGTTCCAAGTCGTTTCACCATGACGCAAGATATATAAGTCTGGATACATACTCAATATATTACCACGCTACCATTTTCGTATGGTTTTAGGGCTGCGTATATGGAAAAATTAACAGGGGTTGCGATGCCCAACTCTTGCCCTATATTTACTGCACCACCACTCCAGGCATCGAGTTCGAGCGGCCTA
The DNA here is from genome assembly GCA_963582505.1 of Dehalococcoidia bacterium. Classification (GTDB taxonomy): domain Bacteria; phylum Chloroflexota; class Dehalococcoidia; order Lucifugimonadales; family UBA2985; genus UBA2985. The sequence continues at coordinate 2,997 of CAUZSC010000042.1, read as the reverse complement.
CCAGCCTCGAGGTCTTGCAGGAGTGAAGGGCGCCAAGCGGGATTGCTCGTTGCCATTTCGTCGAGAATACTCTCAAACTGATTGATAATCTCTTGCCCAAATGGGAATCCCTTAACATTTGCCAATTCGACGGTTTCTTTCACAGCCATTGTCCCTAACTGCCGTAGCTCTGGAACCTTTGCCATCTCGCCTATCGGGACTCTGGATAAAGCAGTTATCGCTGCACCAGATACCATAATGAACTTACGCCAGATTGCCTCCATGACGTTGTCATGTTCAATAACATTCACACCAGCTTTTCTAAATATCTTGACAATTGCACTTGTCCGGTCACTTCGACCTCGTGGCAATTCGCCTATTGAAAGCGGGACTGAGGCAACTGAGGTTGCAACTCCAACAACACGGTTCGAACTAAATCGTTCGATAAGTCGATCTTCTCCAAAGACGCCATTTTGAAATCCAAGTACAGTTGTATCTGACCCTACGAGATGACTGGCAGTTTCCATTGCGTCGGCAAGTTGATACAACTTTACACACATTAGGATTACATCAACAGGTCCGATGCTCGAACAGTCGTCTGTTGCGTTGATATCATCAACATGCATGCCAGAAACGGTTGAGCCCTGTGTGGCATTGAGCCCTTCTGTTTTAAGCCTCTGCAGAGTCTTCCCTCTTGCTATTAGAATCACGTCTTCCCCGGAGGTGATTAGCCGTGCAGCAAGCCTCGCCCCTTGATCACCAACTCCTACAACCGCTATTCGCATAATGAACTCCTTTTGGGAAGTTTAGCATTAGCACGAATACAACGTGTCAATAGTTCTTATCCGGTCATAATTTGGTACCATATCCACGATTACTTACCTGATATGGGTTAGACTTTCCCCAAGTGATTGCCAGAATCCACTCTTATAGTTTCTCCAGTAATCGTCTCGCTTCTCAGTAGGGTCAGAATTAAATCTGCTATTTCTTCTGGAGATGACTCTCGTTTAAGAGGTGTTTTGCCAACAAGATTTCTCTCCCATGTCTCTTGATCCATTCGAGGAGGTTTAATCGTTGGTCCAGGTGCAATTGTATTGACTAATATTCCACTGCTGGCAAGTTCAAATGCGAATGCTCGACCCATAAAATTTACCGCTGCTTTTGCCGTCAAATGAGGAAGGTAGTTCAAATGTGGTGTTTCCCCAGCCGAGGTATCACTACACATTATTATATGTCCTTTTGTATCTCCCGGATTGTTCATCATATGTCTTGCAGCATATACGGCAAGGAGATAATTGCCCTTAGCGTCGGCCATAGCCCTATCCCACTCATATCCGTTTAAATCCGAAAACGTTGCACGAGGAAAACCTGAGGCTAGGTTTACTAAGAAACAGATTCGCCCTAATTCTTTTTTCGATTCATTCAAAAGGCGCTGAACATCTTCTTCAACATTTACATCTGCTTGAATTAAATGGACTTTTTCCACATAAGGCAAAACCTCTTCCTTGAGTTGTAAAACCTCCTCAAGAGATTCTTTATAGACTATGGCTAAATTAATTCCTTCCTGGGCAAGTCGTTTTACAACCACGGAGCCAAGTCTTTTGGATCCAGTTACTACAGCGGTTTTCCCTTTCAAAGAAAGCAAACGCTACCTCCATAAAGATGATGTTGATTATTGTGAGTAGGTATTCTATCAATAGTCATGAAAATTCTCTACCTAGCCGAACACTAACACCAATACAACGTGTCAAGGATTCTTATTAGGTCAGGATTTAGTTCCCAAATTTGTTCATAGTCTGTATCTGAGAATGCAACGTAGGCGGGGTGAGGGATGAAATGTAAGAATTGTGACAAGGAAAATCCTGTTGACCTGTCAGCATGTGAACAGTGTGGTATATCGCTTTTATCTTCTAGTTTATGACTTTAATCTAGCACAGTATTTAAGATGCGAACCATCCTTTTATTTGTTTCACTATCTTTAACTGCAATACGAAATGATTTAGGGCCCAGTATTGGAGCGGTGAGAGACATATCCCTTAAGAAAAGGCCATGTGCTCTACATTCTCTTACCAATGTTGATGCATCTATGTCATCTGCAGCCAATTGACAAAGTAGGTAATTGGCCACACCTTCATGAACATATACATTAGTTGTATTCTTTATAGCATTTGCCAGATTATGTCTCAATTCATGTGTCTCCGAATATCTCATCTGATAGTATTCGGGGTCTTGCAAAGCCATAACTGCAGCAACCTGGCCAGGCAGACTGACTATCCATGGTGGTGTGAGTGATCGAAGGTGGTCTAATTGCATAGGTGAAGCACAGAGATAACCAACTCTAATACCACTAAGAGCATAGACTTTAGACATTGATTTGCAAACTACAATGTTCTCAGATTGAGTTGCAAATTGTTCTAAAGATTGATCTTCCCCGGCATATTCAACATAAGCCTCGTCAATCCATACCCGGGTTTGATTTGGCACTTGTTTCAAAATTTCTTGCAGATCTGCTCGTTGAGTATGCATGCCAGTGGGATTATTTGGATTAACTATCACTATTAAGTCATACATATTATCCAAGTATTCCTTCAATCTGCCAGGAACAAATGAGAAGGAATTATCTGCGCTCAAGACTATTCTGTCGACAGTACAACCTATTACTTTTTCCAATACATGTGTGTACTCACCATACGTCGGATCTATAACCAAGACCCTAGAATGGGCATCAAGCCAAAGCGTGAAAGATCTATATATCAAATCTGATGACCCTGCACCAGGTAATATATTAGATTCATGAACATTACGAACCTTTGCTATGGTCCTAACCATGCCTTCACATTGTGTAGGCGGCGAAGTACGTATCAGCCAAGGCAAGTAATCTCTAATAGATGCCAAAACCTTGGGAGATGGGGGATACCAAGCATCTAAAACATCAGCATTTATGATATCGCGACTTTTATATAGGGATTGAAAATCATCACCTATTGCATTAAAAAAAGCACCCCCATGATAAGCAAC
>CAUZSC010000041.1:0-12240 GCA_963582505.1 Dehalococcoidia bacterium | reverse complement strand
TCTTCTAGTATTTCTTTTGGATCTGGAAGGCCTCTATCGTATATCTGTTTGAACCGTATGATTCCTTCTTTATCTATTATTATAACTGCCCTTCTAGTAGTTCCTCTTTCTTCGTTGTATATACCAAGTAGAGACGAAACCTCACCCTTAGGATGGAAGTCCGCGAGGAGCGGATACGGCAGTCCTCCAATAGATGCAGCGAAAGCTTTTTGAGTTGCTGCACTATCTACACTCATGCCCAATACTTGAGCATCATTCTCTTCGTACCGGCGGTTTTCTAGCCGGAAACCAGAGCATTGGTGTGTTCACCCGCCTGTAAAGGAGAAAAGGTGGGTTTGAATAACAACATTCTTCTCCCCTTTATACTGACTAAGGGTTACTTCATCCCCAGTGTGAGATCTAAGTGTGAAATCTGGAGCGGAATCTCCAACTTCTGCAGTCATACTAGCCTCCTATATAATTTAGTTTTAGGTTAATTGTTGAAGTTTATATCTATATTTCTCATTATGCAATCGGAGTCAGTGGTGAGTGAAAAGAATCACTGTTTTATAGAGTAACTATTATACAAAGATTACCCTACACTTATTTTCGCCAACGTAAATTAGGTTGTCGTGCTGCTTTTGCTTCGTCTAATCTGGTATTTGGGGTATTGTGAGGGGCATTTTTCAAAAGTTGAGGATCAGATTCAACTTCTGCGGCTATATTTTTCATAACGGATATAAAATAATCTAGAGTATCCTTAGTTTCTGATTCGGTAGGTTCTATCATTAGTGCTTCCTCTACTATAAGCGGGAAATACATAGTAGGCGGATGAATCCCATAATCGATAAGTCGTTTTGCTATGTCTAGCGCTCTTATACCTTTTGTGCGTTGAGGTTTTGCAGAAAAGATTACCTCATGCATGCAATGCCTAGCGTAAGGCAGAAGATAATGGTCTCTAAGCTGACTTAGTATGTAATTGGCATTAATGACTGCATTTTCGCTTATGTCTTTCATCCCTTCTTTACCCATGCTTCGTATGTAAGCATATGCACGCACTAGTACACCAAAATTGCCGTGAAATCCTCCTAATTTGCCGATCGTTGAAGATGGGGAGTCCAGAGAGTAGTAATCGCCGATTCTTTTGACTATTGGGGTAGGTAAGAACGATGATAATTTATCATTACATAATACTGGTCCAGCTCCTGGCCCTCCGCCACCATGAGGAGTACTAAAAGTTTTATGTAAGTTTAAATGGAGCACATCAAAACCAATAGTGCTCATATGCACCTGCCCTAATAATGCGTTCATATTGGCACCGTCTCCATATACTAACCCACCAACTTCATGAATGGATTCACATATACCAACTATATTGGAATCGAATAAACCTAGAGTGTTTGGTAAGGTTAACATTATCCCAGCGACTTCGTCTGAACATTCTGATCTTAATACATTCATGTCCATATTGCCGTTTTTATCGGAAGGTATAGAAATCACTGTGTATCCTGCCATAGCAGCAGAAGCCGGGTTTGTTCCGTGGGCACTATCAGGTACTAGTACAATCTTCCTGTTAAAATCTTTTCGCGAGTGATGATAAGCTCGAATCATTAGCATGCCAGTCAGTTCTCCGTGTGCTCCAGCCATGGTAGATAAACTGGCATGTTCCATACCAACAATACCAGAGAGCAGTTCTTGGAGATCATGCATAAGTATTAGTGCTCCTTGAACAGTTGAGTCTGATTGTAACGGGTGGATATCACTAAAACCAGGCAGGGAAGCTACTTCGTTGTTGATTTTCGGGTTGTATTTCATGGTGCAACTACCCAGAGGGTAGTAATTTGTATCAACTGAAAAATTCATCTGAGCTAGATTTGTAAAATAACGTATGATCTCGCCCTGACTCAATTCAGGGAGGCTTAAATCCTTACGCAATTTATTTTCATCTGGTAGGGGTTGTTCAGGAACGTCTAATGAAGGCAGTGCTACGCCGATGCGCCCACTAACACTCCGGTCCATTAGCAATTGCCTTTCCCGATTTTCCATATACACTAGTTTAGTTTAATCCTCGAGCGTAATTTTCAAGTTTTACGTTTTCCCCTAGAGGGATATATCATACAGTTCTTGTACTAGTTTTTCTATGCTAGCACGTGTACTCATCTCTGTTACACATAACATCATTCCATTATTAAAATGGTTACTTAAGTCTATGCCACCTAGTATTCCTTTTTCTAGAAGTCTGTCGTTAACTTCTTTTGGAGGAAGTGGGCATTCTACAACAAATTCTTTAAAGAAAGATCCATTTATAGGCAACGAATATCCTTTAATTTGGGATATAAGAGACGCAGCATAGTGTGCCTTGTGATAAGTCAATTCTGCAATGTGTTTTAGACCAGTCTTTCCAACACATGCTAAATAGGCAACTACTGCAGTACATATTAATGCTTCACTTGTACATATATTGGACGTTGCTCGTTCTCTTCGTATATGTTGCTCTCTAGTTTGGAGTGTTAATACATATCCTTCTTTACCCATTGTGTCTACTGTTTTTCCAACTATCCTTCCCGGCATTTGTCTAAGGAATTCAGATTTGCACGTGAATAAACCTACGTATGGGCCACCATAGTTAAGGGCTATTCCTAATGGTTGACCGTCTGCAACTGCTATATCCGCACCAAGTGATCCCGGAGCCTCAAACATACCAAGGAAGATGGGGTCAGTAGAGACTATCATGAGTATATCTTCCTTTGTAGATATAGCTCTAAGGTTTTTCATATCTTCTAGATAGCCGTAGAAATTAGGATGTTGGACAATTAAGCACGCTGTATCCTCAGTTATCTGCGGGTTTTCTGGGCTTGTCGTATATATATTAATCCCTTGTGGTTCGGTATATGTTTTAATAACCTCCATCTGGGTAGGGGAAACACTATTTAATATGCATATACTGTTCCTGCCTTTGATTCTACATGCCATTAGTGCAGCTTCTGCTGTAGATGTTGCTCCGTCATACATTCCTGCATTAGCAACATCCATTCCCATGAGCTGGCTTATCAGGGATTGAAATTCGTAGGTTATCTGTAAAGTTCCTTGACTTACTTCGGGTTGGTAAGGAGTGTACGCGGTTGACAGCTCTCCGATATTTGTTATGTGGCGCACGGCAGAGGGTACGAAATGATTGTAAGCACCACCACCAATGAAAGAGGAAGACTTTTTTTGATTGATATTCAGCGAAGACAACCATTCCATTTCTCTTTGTAACTCTAGCTCAGACAATGCCGGAGGTATAGTAGACAGTTCATTTCCGAATCCTGATGGTATATCACTGAAAAGTTCATTAACAGACTTCACTCCGATGGCATCCAACATGGACTGTCTTTCGGCATCTGTATTTGGTATGTAAGGTGAAGGATATTTGTTTTGAGTCATTTCTAATGTTCTAAGTGTTCTAGGAATGATTCATATTCTGAGGCAGGCATAAGATCTTCTAGTTCCTTGCTATTTGAAGGTTTCAATATTAGCAGCCATCCTTCTCCATATGGATCTTCGTTTATTATTTCAGGATTATCTATGGCATTTTGGTTTATTTCTACGACTTCCCCAGATATAGGGCTGAATAGATCTGAAACTGATTTTACAGATTCTACTTCGCCGAGTTTTTGCATTTTTTGTAGACTTGTTCCTAATGCAGGCAGTTCTAGAAACACTAAATCACCCAATTCATCTTTGGCATATTCTGTAATACCAATTGAAACAGTTTCGTCATGGTTTAGCAAAGCCCATTCATGTTCGCTAGAATAATATCTGTCGGTTGGATTCATGCTATTTTTTCCTAGAATAGAATGGCAACGAGACAATCCTTGCCTTGGCCATTCTACCGCGTATGTCTATTTGTAAATTATGATGCCTTTCAAAAACGTTTATTGGAACGTATCCCAATCCTATTCCTGTGTCAAGGCTAGGCGAATATGTACCACTAGTAACCTCTCCTACAACATTCCCATTGTATATTATATTGTACCCGTGTCTAGGAATCCCTTTATCTTCCAACTGAAAGCCGATCAATATTTTCTTGATACCAGAAGCCTTTTGACTTCGTAAGGCACTTAATCCAAAGAAATCTGATTTATCAAATGATACGAAGCGATTTAAACCTGCCTCTAGTGGAGTGGTCTTCGCGTCCATATCGGAGCCATGTAATAGTAACCCGGCTTCTATCCTAAGTACATCTCTTGCACCGAGACCACATGGGGTTACTCCCATATCTATTAACGTTGACCATATTTCAGGTCCATGCACAGTATCAGATATTATTTCATATCCATTTTCACCAGTGTAACCGGTGGTCGCAATCTTAACAGCATTGCCAGATATATTGCTTTCTATACTATGAAACTGTCTTATCTGGGATAGATCACTAGAGCATATGGATTGCAACATTCGCGTAGATTGCGGACCCTGGACTGCGATCATTACAGTGGCATCAGTTAACCTGTTTAATTGAACATCAACACCGAGATCATCTATACATTGATTGAGCCAAATTATTACAGACCCTTCGTTAGATGCATTCGGTATCATGAGGAATGTGTTTTCATTTGTTCTGTATATTATTGTGTCATCTATTATTCCACCTGCATCGTTACATATAAGAGTATACCGGGCACGACCTATGCTCATATTTGATATGTGTGAGGTTGATATTTTATCCAATAGGTCAGGGGAATCTGTTCCAGATATTTCTAATCTGCCCATATGAGATACATCAAACATACCAGTATAAGATCTTACGTTTTTGACTTCGGCTAGTATACCTTCAAACTGTATAGGCATTTCCCATCCTGCAAACTGGACTAATTTGCCACCTAGATCTGCATGTTGTTGATATAAAGGGGTTCTCTTCATATAAATTCGGTTCACCGACATGTCAATTTTGTAACGGACTAAGATGTAAGCTTTTTAAAATATTGTCTATAAGATTCTGAGTGCTGTCCAGTTAAGGATTTGATTAGCAAAAGGAGGGCAGGATTCATCAGAATACCTGCCCCCCTTTTGCTAATCATAGAAAATATGATTCAAAGTCAGATGCGTTTATTTAGGTTTTTGTAGACGCAGTTTGCCCTGCAGTTGATGGAGTAGGAGCAGCCTTTTCGGTAGTGCGGCTTATACCTATTCTCCTAGACATAATCACCTTCTGTATTTCTATGGTACCACCAGGGTGTGTTCTGCCCACGGCATTGAGTTGGAACTGTTGTAATTCCTCTCCACCTTGTACATCGAAAGCTTTATCATCTAGCAAGGAGTAAGGACCCATAACATTACCCATCCTGGCTGCCTGTACTAAGCCCTTTTCTTTGCGCCAGAGGGAATTCTGAGATCCTTGGAAAGTCATTTCCTGACCGATTGTGTAGAATGCGTGGTTGCGTAGCTCGAACAATCTACCTATCTCACTTACTATGTAAGCTTCCATGGCTTGGTTGGCAGTGTGATCTGAACTAGCCCAGTCTCGCTCTGCAGTAACATTCAAGAATGATTCCATCACGCGGTTCTTCCCTGGGAGTTCTCCTCGGCCACCGTGTTCGTGCTCTAGGGTGGAGTTAGTTACCTGCCATCCCTGAAACTCGCCACCAATAAGCCTATCTGCGGAGATCCGAGCGTTGTCCATGACGACGTGGTTTTGTCCATTACCGGTAACCAAGTTCATTGGAGTAAGCGAAACCCCGTCTATATTCGTTGGGACCAAGAAGTATCCAAGGTTTCTGTGCCTTGGAGCATCTGGGTCAGTTACAGCGACTGTAAACAGATAGTCTGGTGTCCTAGGTCGGCCCTTACCATGAGAGCCACTCACAAATACCTTATTACCAGTAATTAGCCAGTCGTCTCCGTCTTTCACGGCCTTTGTTTCTAGGGAGGCAAGGTCTGAACCATGCCCTGGCTCTGTGAAGTTTTGATAGGCTATTAGCTCACCTGTAAGACGTCCTTTGAGGAATTTTTCCTTTTGCTCTTCTGTTGCCCAAACGGACAAAGCAGGCAGATCCAAAGTATTACCAGTAACAACTGGAACCTGTGCCAAGTCCAGTTCTTCGTGTATTATAGCCGATAGTTCAGGAGTTAGACCGCCTCCGCCGTATTCCTTAGGATAAGTAGGATGTAACCATCCCTTGGCACCTAGTTTCTTAGCGAATGCGTATCCCCAATCCCAAACCTCTCCGTCGATTTCTTCTCGTGCTGAACTCTTCATGGTAGGGTCGATGTTTTCAGTTAACCATGTCTTGACTTCCTTTCGGAAATTCTCTTGTTCTTCTGAGTAATGATATGCAAAGTCCATAAATTACCTCCTAATTACCCAAGGCTTACTTGGGCTTGCTTGATTTCAACATGTTTCAGTTGATTATAAACAAGAACACACTAAGTATATAAAAATACTTGATGTGGTTGCAATAGGTTAATGTGGTTTCATGTGATGATCTTTCTATAGATTGGCCTTGAACCTGCTATAAATACTTACCTATCTTGTGTGAAAGCTTGATATAGGTATTACTACTGGTAAGCCAGAAGTAGGGTGTTCGATAATGTGTACTTTGGTTCCATATCCTGACAGGATATTTTCATTCGTTAGAACCTTACCGGGAGAATCTAAGATATCTATCAATCCATGATTAAGTAACCCGATGCGGTCACAATATTGTGCTGCCAAAGTTAAATCGTGAATGGCTATCAATATGATAGTTTCTTGTTGCTGCTGGATTGATTTTATTATGTCTAGAATCTCTACCTGATAAGATATGTCCAAACTAGCCGTTGGTTCGTCAAGCAACATAATCGGGGAATTTTGAACTAGGCTCCGGGCTACTAACACCCTTTGAATTTGGCCTTCAGACAATTCGCCAATATATTTACTCTCCAAATCTTTCGTTCGTGTAAGAGACATTGCCATTGTTGTTTGTCTTGAAGATTTGGAGTCTTCTTTGACGAAGAAACCTGTGGATGGTGTTCTACCCATATTAATTATTTCTGATACAGTAAAAGATGAAGGTAAATGTCTATTCTGAGGTACCACAGAGATAATTTGTGCTCTAGTACGTACGGATTTTTCTGATATGTCTTGTCCTAGGTAATCTATGCTTCCATTTGTAGGTTTCAAAATTCCGCAAATTATATTAATGAGCGTAGATTTGCCAGACCCATTTGCACCGATTATTCCCAATATCTCGCCAGGTTCAACCGACAGAGATATGTTGTCAAGAACTTTGTTGGTTCCATATGAAAAACTTATTTCATTTATATTTAGCAAAATAACCTCCGGGGAGATTTTATAATTAGGTAAAAGATGAGCGATTCCGTCGAAGAATATATAAGAAAAATGGTGTGCCTAGGAAAGCCGTTACAACCCCAACTGGTATTTCTTGGGGAGTCAATATAGTTCGGGCTATCATGTCTGCCAAAATTAGCAATATGCCGCCCAGTAAGAAAGACATTGGTAGTAGGTTTTTGTTGTCAGGGCCCCATAGTAATCTTGCTGCGTGGGGAGCCATGAGTCCCACAAATCCTATCATGCCACTTACAGACACTGCGGCTGACGTCATAAGAGAAGCTGCAACGATCAGAAGGAGCCGAACATTTTGTACATTTATTCCAAGTTGTTGAGCTTGATTATCATCTAATGTCAATACATTGAGCGTTTTAGCATGGATTAAGATGATAAGTGAACAAGGTATAATGTATGGTATGAGCCATAATCCTGATTGCCAACCTGAGGATGTTACCCCACCTAAAAGCCAGATTAGCACAGATCTAACGTCCGGAGATGATTGGAGCATCAAAAAGGTAGTTGCTGATGATGCTAGAAAAGTTATTGCTATGCCTGATAAAATTAATGTAGTTGTTGATATAACCCCACCGATTCTTGCTAACCAATAAGATGTAAAGACAGCAGCAATCGCCCCTGTAAACGCGATTGGAGGGAGGATATTGATCCCATTTATTGTAGTAGGGATTGGAGATATTATAACTATTGTGGCTGCTAAGCCTGCTCCAGAAGCTACACCTATGAGATACGGATCAGCTAGAGGATTGCGGAAAACACCTTGATATGTACCACCTGCTAATGCTAAAGAAGATCCTACCAGCCCAGCAGTTAATACCCTGGGTAGCCTGATGTCCCATATTATTGTGTCCCATGAGGATGGCCAATTTTCATTTATATCTATGCCCGGCATATGATTGGCAGCTATCTTAGCAACTATCACAAAAGGGATATCTACAGAACCCTTAGCGGTTGATATTATAATAGCAAAACCGAGGATAGCCATGACTATGAAGAAAGGTTTCCAGATATTGATAGCCGCGGGTGTTTTCTTACTGAGCAACAAGTTATCTGATTCCTTCCGGAAATAATGCTGGGTATATTAAATGGCCTAATTGCTCTATACCCTCTACAATCCTAGGGCCGGGTCTGCTAATTAAACTGTCATCAAAGGGATATACTTTATCGGTTGTTATAGCTGTGATATTTCCCCAGGAAGGTCTGGATTTAACATCTTCTATTGTCACTCCATTAGGTAGATATTCGATAGAGTCGCCCAGAATGATTATAGTAGGATCTTCGTTAATTATTACTTCCTCACTTAGTTTTGGATAGGGATTTTCGGTGCCGTCTGCTATGTTGTGGGTTTTCAATAAAGAAAATATATCCCCAATAAAAGAATTTGGTCCAGCAGTATAGAACCCTGGGTCAAGTTCGTAGTAGATACGAGTGCTGGGTTTAACATCTGACAATTTAGACCGTATCAGATTTATTCGGGATTCCATAGCAGTAGTGAGATCTTGTGCCTTGTCACTACTATCAGTGATTGCACCCAATAATTTGATGTTAGCTATTAAATCTTCAATATCCTTAGGAGCAAACAAGTAGAGCACTTTTATCCCTGCATTCTCCAACGGTGCAACAGGAGTCTCAAACGTTGTGTAAACTAGGTCTGGTTCCAGGTTTACGATTGCTTCTAAGTTAATGTTAAAGGCATCACCTACTTTTGGTTTATTCTTAGCTTTTTGAGGGAAATCGGAGAATGTGTCAGTTCCAACTAGGTGATTTTCTAAGCCTAGTGCATAAATTATTTCTGTATGAGCAGGGGATAGAGATATAATTTTGGTAGGGGGTTCTTCAAAAGTTATATATTGCCCTCTGCTATCTGTAACAACAATGGTTTCATGAGAATTAATCTTTGGATTGATTTCTTTCTCAACTACATATTGATTACAAGAAACCGCAATTATTGATGTAAATAGAAATGATATAATTATGTTGAAGATTTGTTTCATGTCGTGTATGTATCTTGATAAATTGGTTATTGAAAATTTCTTCCTTTAATATTCAGGGCAATAAAAAACCCTGTTTGGGAGGAACAGGGCTCTAATCTGAGTTGTCCTGTACCTTTCTACGAAGGGCAGTAGACATTTACTGAGGCAGTAGATCTGGCTTGTCATTAGATACAGACATCCATGACATACAGTTGCGGGACAGCTCCGGATTAACACCGGATTCCTCAATTAAGCCCTATGGGCACCTCAGCGACAGTCTATTTAGTTGTTAATGTTCATCATGCTTAAAGGCCAAGCATAATTTACGAATCTACTTATTATTGCTAACACATAATATTGTCAATTCACAATATATTCAAGCATATTTTAGGGTAATAGAAATGTGGAAGTGATAACCCTGCCTTGACCCTCTGCAAATTGCGTACCTATAATGGTATTTGAGAAGAATAGGAGAAATGTTAATTGACAGTAGAGAACATTCTAGGTGAATTGGAAGGGTTGAGGAATAGTGCTTTAGGTGAATTAACACTAATTACTGGTGTTGAATCTCTAGATCATTGGCGTGTCAGCTACTTAGGTAGGCGTGGGGCTTTGACTCAGATTTTGCGAGGGTTGGCAGACTTGCCATCTGAGGATAGACGCAATGTAGGTGCTGTGGCGAACGGAATAAAAGCTGTTCTAGAGCAGGGTTTTTTAGATACTCAGGTTAGGATAAGAGATGAGGAATTAAGAAGCCGAGGCAAATTTGATGTTACTCTTCCTGGTCGTCCTACGAGCATGGGTAGATTACATCCCACAACCCAGATAGTCAGAGAAATATGCGATGCTTTCGTTTCAATGGGGTTTCAGGTAGCCGAAGGACCTGAAGTAGAGTGGGACAGATATAATTTCGAGATGTTGAATATACCCAAAGATCATCCTGCAAGGGATATGTGGGATACATTATGGGTAGATTATGAAGATGAAAATAAGGATAGGCCGATGCTGTTGAGGACACATACATCCCCGATGCAGATACGCATAATGGAAAATACAGAACCGCCTATAAGAGTAGTTATTCCTGGAAAGTGCTATAGGTATGAGGCTACTGATGCAACACATGAATGGCATTTTTATCAGGTTGAAGGCTTGGCCGTTGATGAAGGTATCACATTTTCTGATATGAAGGGTACATTATTTGAGTTTGCCAGGATGCTTTTCGGATCGGATAGAAAAGTTCGTTTCCGAGTAGATTATTTCCCTTTTGTTGAACCTGGTGCGGAGATGGCTATAGATTGCTTTGTGTGTAGAGGAAGAGGTTGTAGGGTTTGCCGCAATTCCGGCTGGATAGAGATCATGGGTGCTGGTATGGTAAATCCAAAAGTTCTTGAAGGTATCGGTTATGATTCATCTAGGTATACAGGCTTCGCATTTGGCATGGGCCCAGAAAGAATTGCAATGCTTAAATATGGGATAGATGACATCAGGTTGTTCTACAGTAATGATCTCAGGTTTTTAAGGCAATTTTAGGGAAGTTGAGATACATACACATAATGTGTAATGCAGTATATTTTAAAAAATGCCAGTGCCCGGTTTATATAAAGAGAGGTTGAAACTAGAATGAAGGTCCCGTTGTCATGGCTTAGAGATTACGTGGCATTGACGTTGCAGAATGATGACTTGGCTCATAGCTTGACTATGGCTGGAACAGAAGTTGGTGCCATAGAAGTTGTTGGTGAGTTCTGGGATCAGGTTTTTGTCGGTTATGTTGAGAGCGTGACCCCCCACCCAAATGCTGACAGACTAAGATTGGCGACTATTAGGCTATCTGAGGAAGAAGAAATTACTGTAGTTTGTGGTGCGCCGAATATAAATAGTGGACAGAAGATCGCTTTCGCTAAAGTTGGAGCTACATTAATAGATTCACGTACGGGAGAAAAAGAAATCCTCAAATCTGCTCGTATAAGAGGAATAGAATCTTCTGGCATGGTTTGTTCCGCGAGAGAATTAGGTATGGGGGATGACAATACTGGCATATTGGTTTTATCGGAAGGAGCCAACGTAGGAGAACCGTTAGCAGACATTCTTGGAGATGTTATTTTTGACTTGGAATTGACACCGAATAGATCCGATTGTTTTTCGGTTTTGGGTATTGCTAGGGAAATTTCCGCACTGAGCGGGCAGAAATTTGTTGAACCTGATACATTTAAATATCAATATGATAACGGTGAGATTCCCTTAACGGTTACAATAGATGACGTGGACTTATGCCGCAGATATACAGCGATAGTTATTGAAAATGTCAAGGTTGGGCCATCACCTTTATGGATGCAAGATAGGTTAATAAAATCGGGGCAGCGTCCAATCAATAACGTCGTGGATATAACAAATTACGTGATGCTTGAGTATGGTCAACCTCTCCATGCGTTTGATTTGAATACAGTGAAGGGTGGCAAAATCTTAGTTAGACCGGCGAAGGATGGTGAGGAATTTGAAACTTTAGATGGAACAAAGCATATATTGAAATATCCCATGCTGGTTATTTGTGATGCAGAGAGGTCAATTGGTTTGGCTGGTGTAATGGGTGGTTTGAATACTGAAATTAGAGAAGAAACTACTACTGTTTTATTGGAGTCGGCAAATTTTGACCCAATAAATACGAGGCGCACGGCTCAGGCACTTCGTATTCGAACAGAAGCTGCATCTAGGTTTGAAAAAGGCCTTCAACCAGAGTTGGCACCTATAGCACTTAGGCGTGCTATGGACCTAATAATACAGCTTTCTGGAGGGGTATTACGTGGAGGTATAGTTGATATATATCCACAACCGAGAGATTTACCCAGGATATTGTTTTCTATGAAAAGGTTGAAACAAGTTTTAGGAATGGAAGTTCCTAAGTCCCAGGTAGAGGAAATACTTTCAAGTTTAGGGTTTATATTAGATTGGCAAGATAATATTGAAGTG
>CAUZSC010000040.1:0-12315 GCA_963582505.1 Dehalococcoidia bacterium | reverse complement strand
GTCTCCCATTACCATGCCCATTGCAGTTTCTGAAGATGAAGGAACATTTACGTGGGGATTGTTGGAAGGAAGAGGAACTCTATTTTGCATTAGCCTGTCTCTTGCAACCCAAATGTCATCAAAAATTTGGAAAAGGCTTTCATCGGAATCCTTAATTAAGCCCCTGAATCTATAAAGTTCCTTTATGAACTCATCAATCCAGTAACCTAAACCTTCATGATTTGTTAGGCATATGTCACGATTCATCTCAGGGTCTTGAGAAGCCAGGCGGGATACATCACGGTAGCCTGACGATGCTAAACGTGCCATTTCGGGCCAGGCGGGACTTTCAGATGTGATTTTTACAAGGACGGATGATAGTAGCATTGGAAGATGGCTTATAGCTGCCACATAACTATCGTGCTCACCTGGGTCTATGAAATATGGAGTTGCTTCCAAAATCTCTATCATTTCTACAATTGTTTTGACTGATGCGGTGGTTGCATTCTTGCCAGGCATTATGCAGTAAGGGGCGCCTTGAAACAGAGTTGCTTCTGCACCTTCGGGGCCAGACAATTCTTTTCCAGCCATCGGGTGTCCGCCGACAAAACTTACTGTTGGTGGTAGATGTTCTTGAGCCCAATTTAGCACTGTAGCCTTTGTGCTTCCGGTATCAGTCACAATGCAGCCATCTGGTAATTCAGGAGCAATCTGTTGCATAACCTCTTCGATAGTTTTTACGGGAGTAGCGATTATTACAATCATTGCTCCTTCTACCGCTCTGATTAGGTTCCATTCATTTTTGTCGGTGGCTCCCATTTTGGCAGCTTTGTTGCTTGCTCCTCGATCTTTATCGTGTCCTACTATCTCTACATTGACACGAGCTTTTCTAAGGGCCATTCCTATAGATGTTCCAATAAGACCAAGTCCAATTATGGTTATTTTGCTCATTTTGTTGCTCCGCCTCTTCACTCTTTGTAGGAGATTAATTTGTAAAAGTATTTCCGGTAAGTAACAAGGCTACCATATCTGACAGGGGACGTAGAACCCCCCAAATTATGTTTAGGCCAGTTAACCAGTCTACCATTATAAGTCCAAGAAGTAAGATTGGCCCAATAGATTCAATTTTGGATATTTGGCCAGCCATGGAGTCAGGTAGCAAGCCACGAGCGATCTTTGCTCCATCAAGAGGGAATAGAGGAAGAAGATTGAATAATGCTAGCATTATGTTAAAAAATACAACAAACCCTATTAGGTCGAGGATTAGGTTGATGGGGTTAAAATCAGTTATCCCTATGAAATAGAAGGGTGAGTGCCATGGAATTAAACCTAAGCGAATCGGGATACCAAAAGCAAGTGCAATAGATAAATTTGATAAAGGACCAGCGCTTGCTATTATTGTCATTCCTCGTTTCTTATCACCCCTAATGAAATGAGGATTTACAGGAACTGGTTTTCCCCAGCCAAAACCAACTAAAACGAGCAGAGCAGTTCCCATAGGGTCAAGATGGCGTATTGGATTAAGTGATAACCGCCCAAGATTCTTGGCGGTCATATCGCCAAGAAATGATGCAGCATAAGCATGACTGAATTCATGTATTGTTATACATAAGATTAATGCTAATCCCCCAGTAGCTATAAAAGTTGCTAGTATGTTCAAAAAACTGAGGGGATCGTGGAATAATATATCTAAGGACCCAAGCAACATTATTGATTTCCTCCAGATAGTTAAGGAGTATTATATAATGGGATTCTGTATAAAGGCTATCAGTAGAGGTGTCTTATTAATGCTAGGTGAGATGAGTAAAACTTAATTACTCTATGTTGTCATAGGATAACTGAAATGGTATACTCTGCCTCACATAGGTTGGCTTAAAGTGGGTTGAGGCCCACTTTTTTATTAGAAAGTTATTTACTGAAATGTTTGATGTCTCGAGTATAAACGAGTATGGGAGAGGAGTAAAATGAAGAGTGATTTCATAATTGCAGTTACTCAATTGGCTGCTGAGCGAAATCTCCCACGAGAAGCAGTTATCTCTGCTATAGAAGCAGCACTAGCTTCTGCATACAGAAAAGACAGTCTACTTGCCGGTCAGGAAATATCTGTATCACTCAATCCCATAGATGGAGATGTTCGGATATATATACGGAAATCAGTTGTATCGCGGGTTACTGATAAAGAAACTGAGATTAGCTTAACTCAAGCAAAAAAGATTAATCAAGAAACGCAATTAGGGGAAGAAATCGACGTTGAAATCCCCATACAACAAACCGGTAGGATTGCTGCTCAGACAGCTAAACAAGTTGTTTTCCAGAGACTACGTGAAGCAGAAAGAGAATTGGTATTCGAAGAGTATTCTGATAAATCAGGTAGCGTAGTATTAGCAACAGTGCAAAGGTCAGAAGCTGGCCATGTCGTTGTAGATTTGGGCAGGACAGAAGCAATAATTCCATTTGCAGAACAAGTTGCTACAGAAAGGTACAGGCCTGGCCAGAAAATTAAAGTATATATAGTTGAAGTAAGTAGAACTGGGAGAGGCCCAGAAGTAATAGTCTCTAGAACACACAAAGATCTACTCTCAGGGCTATTTGAAATGGAAGTACCAGAAATAAGCAATGGTGTTGTTGAGATCAGAGGGGTGGCTAGGGAAGCAGGATCTAGAAGCAAAGTTGCAGTGCACTCTAAACAAGAGGGAGTAGATGCAGTTGGGTCATGTGTTGGTTTAAGGGGAATACGAATTCAGAATATAGTAAGTGAATTACAGGGAGAGAAGATTGACGTAGTTCAATGGAGCCCCAATGTAGAAACTTTCCTTGCTAATGCCCTGAGTCCTTGTCCTGTAACAAGAGTAGAGGTGAACAAGAAAGAGGGTTTGGCTACGGTTGTAGTGCCAGACAGACAATTATCGCTGGCTATAGGCAAAGATGGCCAGAATGCTCGTCTTTGTGCAAGGCTTTCGGGACTCAAAGTGAATATTCGAAGTGTAGCAGAAGTTGAAGAAGAGAGAATCCAGGTAGGAGATGACTTGGGCACCAAAGTTGCTGAGGCTGAGGTTGCAGAGGCACATGTTGAAGATATTACTGTAGAACAGCCAATTGCCATATCTGATGATGAAGTAGCAAACAGTGACACTACACAAGAGCAAATAGTAGAAACAAGCGTGAAAGTGGATAATGAAGGACTCTCTGTAGAAGAGCAATTGGCAGAAGCTACATTGGACATGGATGAGTCAATTAAGGACAAAGAAACAGAACCTGTGAAGGCTGTTGAGTTAACAGAAGTTGTTTGGGCCACACCAAAAGTCACAAATGGCACTTCAACCATAAGATTTGCTGAAGATATCTTAGGCTCTCGTGGTAATACTGCACCTCGAACTAATACTGCACCTCGAACTAATGATCCTAAAAGAAAAGGGAAACAAACTAGAGATGATCAAGGCCGCCAGAACAAAAGGCCTAGAAAAGTTTCATACGAGGTGGATGAAGATGAAGATGAAAATGAAAGCTTTGTTTCATGACTATGAGCCAATATATTGACTACTGCTTACATTCCACTAAGGACATGCCTGGCCTGTGGTCTTAAAACGCGCAAGGATTATCTGATACGATTGGTTAAGGGTCGGTCTGCAGAAGTGGTTTTAGATCCCACGGGTAAGCTTCCCGGCAGAGGTGCTTACTTGTGCCATAAGGAAGATTGTAAAGAGATAGGCTTGAAAAAAAATAAACTAGATCGGCATCTCAAGGCCCGTATCTCTCAAGAAAATAAAATGAGAATTACTGAGGAGCTTACTCAGATTCATTGAAGTTTTCCTACACTTATTCATGAGGAATTAATTAAATATGACTAGTAATAATAGGAAGAGGAGAGGTAGCAAGCGAGACAATAGAAGACCTTCTTATGCTGCTGTCGGTGTTGCTGAAGAAATTTCAACTGACCCCCAGGAATTGTTGCTGCCAGACACTATATCAGTACATGCACTGGCTGACCTTATGGATAGGGATCCCATAGATGTCATTAAGGAATTAATTAGACAGGGCATTATGGCGAACATAAACCAGACGATTAATTTTGATATTTCAAGTAATGTAACGGAAGCATTTGGCTTTATCGCTCATCTTCAAGGGGAGGATTTGAACAGAGAGTGGGTTGAATTTACGCTTGACGAGCAAGATGACAATAAACTTAAAAATCGACCTCCAGTAGTGACAATATTGGGACACGTAGACCATGGAAAAACCACCCTGCTTGATGCTATTAGAGAAAGTAACGTTACAGATAGGGAAGTTGGGGGTATTACACAGCACATTGGAGCTTACCAGGTAGATTACAATGGTGAGAAGATAACGTTTTTAGATACACCAGGGCATGAGGCTTTCACAGCAATGCGAGCACGTGGAGCTAAAGCTACGGATATTGCCGTATTGGTAGTTGCTGCAGACGATGGCATAATGCCTCAAACAATTGAAGCTATGAATCACGCTAAAGCTGCAGAGGTTCCTATAATCGTAGCAATAAACAAAATGGATGTCCCAGGTGCTGACGTTGAAATGGTGAAAAGGCAATTAGTGGAGAACGGATTGGTTATTGAAGAATGGGGTGGAGAGGTAATTGCAATTCCAGTTTCAGCAAAAGAGCATCAGGGCATAGGAGAGTTGTTAGACAACATACTTGCGGTAGCAGAGGTAGCGGAACTAAAGGCTGACGTGGACAGATCTGCAGTTGGAGTGATAATTGAAGCTCAGGTAGATAAAAGCAAAGGACCAATAGCAACTGTTTTGGTTCAAACTGGGACCTTGAAAGCTGGGGATGTGGTGGTTGTGGGGAGGACATGGGGTAGGGTCAGAGCATTGTTTTCAGACATCGGCATTAGGGTATATTCTGCTGGACCATCAACCCCTGTAGAGATACTAGGATTGGGCCAAATACCCATGGCTGGTGACATATTAGGTGTTGTGGATAATGAAAAAATCGCTAAGAATATTGTTCAACAAAGAGATAGATTGACCGAATATAAACAAGGGTTTACATCTCCTACTCTGGAAGAAGCTGCTGCGAAGATTAGTGCCGGGGAAATCAGTGAACTTAACCTGATAATAAAAACTGATGTGCAAGGCAGCGTTGATGCCGTTCGAGGTTCGTTAAGTAAGTTATCCACTGAGAAAGCTAAGGTTAATATAATGCATGCTGCTAGTGGAACTATAAATGAAACTGACATCATGTTGGCTTCAGCTTCGAAGGCTATAGTAGTTGGCTTCTCTACGAAAATAGAATCCGGAGCCCGGCGTTTGTCTGATGTAGAGAAAGTTGATATAAGGCAATACGATATTATTTATAGGCTTGTTGAGGATGTGCAAAGGGCTTTGAGTGGTTTGATAACACCTGAAATGCATGAAGTCATAGAGGGGCATGCAGAAATAAGGGCTGTTTTTTCTGTTAGCAGACGAGGGAACATAGCTGGTGCGTACGTCACAGATGGTCGTATTACTCGTAGTTCCATAGTTAAAATAATGAGAAATGGAGAACTTCTTCATCGAGGCACGGTTGGGAGTCTCAAGCACTTCAAAGATGATGTGAGGGAAATGGCTGCTGGTTTCGAGTGTGGAGTAGTTGTTGAAGGCTTTAGGGATTACGAAGTTGGCGATGTGTTAGAACTCCTTCGTGAAGAGCAAGTCACCTAAATCTATACTTATTAATCATGCTGTTTACTTTGGGAGATCTATGTCCAGAAGAGTAGAACGTATCAGGGTATTGTTGAGGAAACAAATTGGCGAGATAATAATTTCTCAAATGAACGATCCCAGACTTGCCTCACTTATAACAATAACAGGCGTAGAAGTTTCCGGGGATTTGGGTTACGCTAAAGTATTCACTAGTTCTATGGGCAGCCCAGAAGAAGCTAGGATTGCAATAGATACACTTAATAAGGCGGCAGGATACCTAAGGCGTGAATTGAGAGAACGGATTATATTACGCCATATTCCAAGATTGCAATTTGTATTTGACGATTCCATCCAAAAAGGCCAACATCTTCTTGAGTTGATAAGCAACATAAGGGCAAAAGACATCGATGAGGGAAGAGAGGATGGATGAATTTAATGGAATAATTAATATTATAAAACCACTTGGCTGGACTTCTATGGACGTAGTTCGGGTGGTGAAACGGTTGACTGGGCAAAAGAAAGTTGGTCACGCTGGCACTCTAGATCCACAAGCATCTGGCATATTGCCGATTTGCATTGGCCAAGCAACTAGGGTTATGGAATATGTGGTTGATAGCCCAAAGATTTATCTGGCAAAAATTCAATTAGGTGAGTCTACAGATACATATGACACGCAGGGGCAGGTGACTTTCAGATCTAATCCAGAGAATATAGGAATTGATGATGTATTAAGCCAACTGAATAAATTTAGAGGAAGTATATTACAGGTTCCTCCAATGTATAGTGCACTTAAACGGGACGGGCGACGGCTTTACGATTTGGCACGTGCCGGACTGGAGATTGCGAGAGAACCGCGGCAGGTAGAATGCTATAGCCTTGAACTAAAATCTTACCAACTTCCAGAGTTTGATATAGAAATAGAATGTGGTCGTGGTCTTTATGTACGATCATTGGCACATGATATCGGAGAAGAATTGGCATGTGGAGCGCATCTTAAGGAATTGGATCGTGTAAGTAGCGGGCCATTTAATTATTCCAATGCAGTTACTATGGAAGGACTTGAGGATGTACATAAACAAGGTTCTTGGGAATCTATTTTGTTCCCAATAGATTTTCCTTTGTTAGGATTGAAGGCTGGCATGGTTCAAGAAGAAAAATGGCAAGCAGTGCAAAGAGGACAAGGTATTTATATGGGATTCCCAAAATTGGATAATGGTCAAGAAAAAAAGATGTATAGGCTATACAGCACCGAAGGAGATTTTGTAGCACTTATGCGTCCCGACACAATTCGAGGCAAATGGAGGGCGCATAAAGTTTTCAAGAAATAGAAGCGAACTGACTTAAGGGATTTCATTTA
This sequence comes from Dehalococcoidia bacterium, assembly GCA_963582505.1. Taxonomy (GTDB): domain Bacteria; phylum Chloroflexota; class Dehalococcoidia; order Lucifugimonadales; family UBA2985; genus UBA2985. The sequence goes on along the minus strand of CAUZSC010000040.1, from coordinate 5,318 downwards.
GTAATAAATATTCAATATTATTTCTATAATATTGAATATTCCAGAGACAGAGTAATTAAGAGAATATCGAAAAGTTTTAAAAGAGGATTTTTATGGATGCATATTGTTTCAAGTGTAAAGCAAAGAAAGAAGTTCAAAATGCGCAACAAGTCACCCTTAAGAATGGAAGGCCCGCCACCAGCGGTACTTGTGCTCAATGCGGCACCAAGGTTTTCCGTATGGGGAAAGCAAGCTAGCCGGAGCGGCGCTTCCAGGTTGGAGCAATCAAATGGATGGAAGTAGGGGCTAACGGAATCTATTTGATGTTAAGGCGATTTATCAATGCTATAGGATTTGTTCTTAATGTCTTGGTTATTTCTTCTTCGGATAGACCGGCTCCCATGGCTATATTTTCCGCCATCTGAGCACTTAATAAGTCATGCGGCTCATGGGCATCAGAGTCCACTAGAAGGTTTGCCCCGGATAACCTAGCAGCCTTGGCTACGTGTCCGTTAGTCAGAGAATGCCCTCTCCGAGAGGAGAGTTCGAGATGGACTCCATTTAAAGCGGCTATATTAGCCTCATTCTCTGTTAGTAATCCAGGGTGAGCTAAGATATCCACTTCTGGAGCATTTAGAGCTGCAAGATTTGTACCACTTTCCACTGGTTCTACAATGGTTTCGCCATGTACAGTGACTATTTTGGCACCCAAATCCCGGGCTCTGCTTGCAGCTTCTCGGATAAGAGTTTTTGGAACATGGGTTATTTCAACCCCAGGAAGAGCTAATATGTCCCATTCTTGCGATGCTATTCGGCACTCTTCAATCAGTATCTTGAGTACGTTCTCTTGGTTCGCTAAACCGACGTGGTCAGTGATAGCAATAGCTTTGTATCCTTGAGCCACAGCTCTACGTATTAATTCTATAGGTGAAAGCACGCCATCACTTAAAAAAGTGTGAGTGTGGAAATCATAAACCATATTTATTCTCCTTAGATTTAGATATTGAGGATAGCATATATAAACACACGCAACAATGGATTTCCTTGGTTACTAGGATGGTTACGTTGCATTGCTCATCATGTTTAATAAGAGGTATAATTTCGCGGTTGTAATGGATAATAAATTATCTTAAGTATTGGGTATTGGGAGATAAGAATATGCCGATTTATTATGAAAATAGCGATATGCGTGTCTATAAAACGTCTTGTGGCCCATATGATAACAACTCCTACATAGTTTTATGCCTGAATACTCAGGAGAGTTTAATAATAGACGCACCTATGGACCCAGCTGCAGTTCTGGAAGAAGCCGAAGGGACTAAAGTCAAAGCAATCATAATTACACACAATCACAAAGACCACCTGTACGGTCTTGAAGAAATGGTAAGTGTGACTAAGGCTCCAGTAGGAGTTCATTCTGCAGATACGGCTAATTTTCTATCACCCCCGGATTTTTTTATCGAGGACGGAGATTCTATAAAAGTAGGGAACATAGAGATTAAGGCTATCCATACACCAGGTCATACAGATGGATCAACCTGTTTCACTGTAGGAAATTACTTATTTTCGGGAGATACGTTATTTCCAGGAGGCCCTGGTAGAAGTAAATCACCAGAGGCGCTTGCCAGTATAATAAAGAGCATCACGGACAAACTGTTTACATATCCAGACCAGATAGAAGTGTTACCGGGGCATGGAACCACTACCAAGCTAGGCGAAGCTAAGCGCGATTATAAGATTTTCGTTTCTAAAGAACACCCTAATGATTTATCAGGCGATGTGACCTGGTTAGGAAATTGATATAAAATGACTAATGAAAAGAAAGCAATGGAAGCCCAAGCCCATAGAGGTAAGGATCTATCCTACCTCACTGTGTACCCAGTAGATCATCAGCCTGATATACAGTACCCACTAATAATAATGTTGCATGGATATGGTGCTAATATGTACGACCTGGCTAACTTGGCCGGAGACATACATACTAAAGGATATTTGTATGTATGCCCCAATGCTCCCCTTCCGGTACAAGCTGGTCCAGGAGCGTTAGGCTTTGCCTGGAACCTTCCGGGTAGCACAGATGATGAGCAGGCCAAAAGAAGTGACCTTAAGTTGAGCAACTTCCTGGAAGAAGTCCTGGGTGAACCAGGAAGAGACCCCAAAAATTGTATATTGCTTGGATTTTCACAAGGCGGTGGCTTAACGTATAGGTTTGGTCTTCCACGGCCAGATAGATTTGCAGGTTTGGTGGCTCTAAGTTGTTCGATGAGGGATCCTGAAAATATAAAACAAACGCTTCCGGAAAGTCGTGATCAGGCGATATTTATTGCCCATGGGACACAGGACAATCCTGAGAGAGCTAGGGAAGCAAAAGATTTCTTAGCTGGTGAGGGATATTCCCCAGTATATAAGGAATATAATATGGGGCACGAAATTACCCCAGAAGTTTTGGACGACTTAGTTCCATGGATTTACCGTACTTTACCACCCCTTGGTAATGTATAAAGTAGGAATGAATATTAGACGGATAATTTAGAAGACGACTAATGGAGATTCATCTAAGATAATGCGGTTCTCTTGGTCTAATATTTCCCGAACGTACTTTGGCAACATAAAAAGACCTTCGTGTGTTTGTCCGTCATAGAATCTTAGTTCGTTACATCCGCGTTCCAGAATTCTGGTATCTACATCCGATTTCGTGAGAGAGAGTGGGTCTATCTGCATAGAAATTAAGTTAAATCCCCAGTCGCAGCTGAATGAAGGAATCATGGTTTTGTAAGGGAATACCATTTTAGATATAGATTTGAGAGTATTATGAATCGCACTGAATGCTTCATAATTGCCCTTGCCAGCCATCAGGCATTCTGACTGTATAGATAGCAATCCGTCGGGACTCAAATGGTTTATGACTGTGGTATAGAACTCCTTTGTATATAAGAAAGAAGCTGGGCCACCTTCCTGTGGATCAGGTAGATCTAGGATGATAACATCATAGGTGTCGGTTGAAGTCTCTAGGAATTTTCTGGCATCCTCAAACTTTATATCTGATCTTGCATCCCTGAAAGACCCTTTGTGATGATTGGGGAGAAACCTTTCACATATTTCTACTACTTCTTTGTCCAAATCCACCATTACTGCATGACTTACGGTATTGTGTGACAGAACTTCCCGTAGTGTTGCACCCTCGCCACCGCCGGCTATAAACACCTTCTTTGGATTTGGATGAGTGATCATGGCGGGCTGCACTAACGCTTCGTGGTATATGAATTCATCGGCTTCAGTAGACTGGGTTTTTTGATCTAGGTATAGAGACCTGCCAAAAGATTCAGTATCGGATACTTCTACTTTTTGGAAAGCAGTACTCCCAGAGAACAAACGATCTTTTATCGCTACCATTTGAATCCATGAAGGATTAATGTACTCTTTATACCAATTGGATTCTTCAGCATTGCTCATTGTTAGTTTACCTGATTGAACTTTGAATTAAGGCTGGAAGAAGTCCTCTTTCTATTTCAGTAACCTTGTGGTTACGACTGCCTACGCTTTTAACAATTTGTTTTATTGCCTTATGTGGTTTAAAGTTTTCTCCACAAGTGAAAACATCTACTGCCGCATAACAATATTCTGGCCACGTATGTATGCAGAGGTGAGACTCTGCAATTGCGATAACGCCTGTGACTCCATGAGGGCTAAATTGATGGAAAATATCATCTATGATTGTGGCGCCCACTTCTATTGCTGCTTGCATAAGGGAACCACGCAGATGTTCCAGGTCGTCCAATAACGCTGGGTCGCAATCATGTAGTTCGAGTAGTATATGTGTTCCTAGTGCATTCAATCACACGCCCTCCTATGTCATAATTAGTTATATTAATCATTTTGAAGGATAAATACTCCTTCAAAATCCGTAACGAATCTTCGATATATGCTTGTCCTGTGAATTAGGGGAAAGCTATGGACGTCATAAGACCCGCTGCGCCTTGGGCTTAGCGGGTCTTATTTAAATCAATTGTTGGTTTCTATTTTCGGAACCTTTTGTCTACACTTTGGTAGCGTTAGGGTTCTAGTGGCCTCCGCAGGCACATCCGCCGCCGCCGCCAGCACCACATCCGCCCGCATTTTCAGTGTCAGTACCGCCAGCGCCACAACCACATCCGCCGCCACCAGCACCGCAACCACATGCGCCGCCGCCGCCGCAACCACTTATTTGCTCAATATTTGGATTATTTATAACGAAACCACTTTGCATTAGGCCATCAGCGTAGTCTATTTCAGCCCCTTCCATTAAGGAGGCGCTATCTGTGTCAACGACTATGCTAACTCCACCCGTTTCAAAGAGAGTGTCGTCACTTTTTGGATCGTTTTCTAATGCGAGCATATACTGTGCCCCGCCATTGGCACCAGGCATTAAAATGACCCTTAAAGAAGATCCTTCTGCCTCTTCATCTACCAGTATTTGCTTTAATTTCTCCGCCGCAAGTTCAGTCACATTAATCATGGTGTCTCCTTTCATTTGCCCAACTTTACTGCACGAAACTATTCGTGAAAACGTGATGCTAACATAGTGACTAAAGGCTAGTCAATATCTTTATAAAAACTTAGGCATTAAACGATAGGAAATCATGGAGTACATTATCTATCATCGGAACAAGTCCATTGATGAATCTCTTATTAATTCTCTTGCTGAAGCTTCTTCGGTAGGATCATATTCATATCCTCTTATTACTACCACAGGGACCATGTCTATCTTCCCTGCAATTAATTCAGCTGCTGAAGCTATCTCGTCTGCTACTGCAGAAACACTTACCCTAATAGGGTAACCATAGGGATCAACTAATCCTCTATAGTCTTTAAGAGGCGAGATGCCGGCTACTCCAATAGCTACATCAGTTGTTCCCTGTCTCCAAGGTCTTCCAAATGTATCTGTTATAACTACAGATACATTGATACCAAGGCTTTTCATTAATTCGCTTCGTATTATTTTAGCTGATGCATCTGGGTCTTTTGGCAATAAACAAAGTATTTCGGAGTCTCCTATATTGGATGCATCAACACCTGCGTTTGCGCAAATGAAGCCATGTTTGGTTTCTGCGATTATAACTCCATGATCCATTCGGACTATCCGGGAACTTTCCTGGAGGACCACTTCAACGTGCCTTGAATCCTTATCATATTTAGCAGCTATTTCTTTGGCAAAAGACGAAGGAGTTATATTTCGTAAATCTACAAAGGCACCTTCGCTCTTGGATACTATCTTTTGAGTTACCACGAATACATCATTAGGATATATTTCTAGAGGCATATCCTTAGAGGCTTCCATAATTAACTGTGCAACGCTATCA
>CAUZSC010000039.1:0-13105 GCA_963582505.1 Dehalococcoidia bacterium | reverse complement strand
TAACTCTTTGCCAAATTTATCTAGAGGTTTTATTCCTAAGGCGCGAGCCAAACCTACTCCTCCGTCATTTGTTGCACTGTCTCCTATACCCAATAAGATATCACTGTATCCAGCATCAATTGCGGTTCTGATAAGTATTCCTGTTCCTCTGGTAGTGGTTATTTCTGGATTGTAATCTGATGAATTAAGTAAGGAAAGGCCGGAGGCTGCGGCGGTTTCTATTACAGCTGTTTTCTTGTCTCCGAGGACACCCCATATTGCCGTTATTGGCCTACCAATTGGGTCTACAGTAGCGGTTTCAAAAAGCATTCCATTAGTCGCATTCACTAGTGTGTTTACTGTTCCAGTTCCCCCATCAGCCATTGGAATTGCTATTATATCGGCATGAGGAATAATCTGCTTGGTACTCTTCATCATAGCATCTGCGACTACAGACGCTGTAGCCGTACCCTTAAATGATTGGGGTACAATCACTATTTTCATTGGACCAGTCAATACAGTTATCCTCGATACAAGGTTTCATTACACTATAAGATAATGTAATGTATACACCGTTTCCACGGCCAATTTGTCCCGAACTTCCTTACTTCACCTCAGTTAACGCCATAAGTTGAACTACTATGAGATATTATGACATTGGTTTATAATTCTATTACTACCTTTATAGAATGATCTTTTTTTTCACTATATGTATCGTAAGCTTTCTGTACATCATCGAATTCCATTCTATGGGTTACAAGATGAGATAAATCTAGTCTTCCCTGAGACATCAAATTTACACATTCCCTTATAGATCTTACGCTTTCACCTGCTCGAGCAGCATTCGTCACGTTGATTCTGGGAATCTTTAGGTACATTGCATGGTAGTCAAACATGAAAGAGTCTTCAGTGTGTGTCATACCAAATAATATTGCCTGACCTCTTTGCCTTAATACTTGGAATACTTCGTTACAGGTTTCTGGCCTGCCACATGCTTCTATTGCCACGTCAGCCATCCTGCCACCAGTAATTTCTTCTACAGCTTCGACTACATTGTCCCTAATCGGATTAAGGGTGTGGGTTGCACCTATTTTCTTTGCTACATCTAATCTGTAATCCAATAGATCCGTTACAATAATTTGACGAGCTCCTGCCAGAGCCATCAATTGAGTAAATGCTAAACCAATTGCCCCTTGACTTAATACTACTACCGTTTTGCCGAGGACATGGTCAGACTCTTGTATTGCATACATCACTGTTCCAACTGGCTGTCCCATCATCCATACAGATAAGTCTCCGTAACTTGGTAGCTTGATACAACGGTTAGATGATTCAGCCATATATTCTACTAGCCCACCAGAATTTGTGGGTAATACTATCACTCTGTCCCCCACTTTTAATTCATTTGTTCTTGTTTCCACAACCTCACCTAGGCATTCATGACATGGCGAACCAAGTCCGAATGGGTAATTCTCTTCTGGGTGGGCACGGTCGTATGTACGCAAATCCGACCCACATATAGAAGCCCGTTGGGTCTTTATCAGTACTTCTCCTTCCGCTGGTTGAGGTTGAGGGGTCTCAACGAATTCGAATTTCCTGTATCCGGCTAGCTTAGCTGCCTTCATCATCCCTCCTGGTAGGTAAATTACTTGTAAGAATACAAATATCTTCGAAATATTTTTTTGCCCTATTATGATTATGCCATAAAATTTATGATTGTTAGCTATGTATTGATATCCTGTGTAAAGAATATTGCTATAAATATCCTTATATTGGTTAGTTAAATTTAGGATTCGTATCACTATATGATTATTTGTTGATCATTAGTAATGGTAATACGATTGTGTATTATTGTAGGTATTCTGCTAGCAACTCTGCTATATGAGTGGTATCACGCTCTGTTCCGTGTTGTATTTGTTGTCTGCATGAGGTACCTGTTACGACTATTTTGGTATCAGAATCAGATTCGTTTACAGCAGGGAACAGTCTCTGCGATCCAATGGTCATAGATATATCATAATGCTCTTTCTCATAACCAAAAGCACCTGCCATGCCGCAGCAACCTGAGTCTATTTCACGTACATTTAGTCCAGGAATCATACCAAGTACAGACAATGCCGGTCCGTTGCCTATTAAGGCTTTTTCATGACAGTGCCCATGGAAGAGTATAGTTTCATCAGTTTCCGCAAATTCCAGGTCCAACTTGTTTTCTTTCTTAAGCATGTCCAAAAACTCCTCTAAGAGGAACGACTTTTCAGACACTTTCCTGGATTTTTCATCTTTTAGAAGGTCTGGGTATTCATCACGGAACGTGAGAAGGCAACTAGGCTCACAGCCTATTATGTATGCTCCATTTTCGACATGAGGATACAGTAGGTCCACATTGTATCTTGCATTATCCCTGGCAGCATTTAGCATTCCCTTGGATATCATAGGCCTGCCACAGCACTTACGATCAACTATATCTATCTCGAACCCTGCTTTTTCTAAGATCCTTATCGCTGCTTCACCGACCGACGGGTAGTTGTAGTTCATAAACGTATCGTTGAATAAAACTACCTTACCTTGTGTCTTTCGAGTATATGTTACGCTACGAGATTGGAATATTCTCGGGAAAGTTCGCATAACATATTGAGGCAAAGGACGTCTCTTATCTATCTTCAAGAATGTGTCTAGTATCCATCTTGTTAGATGGAGATTGGACAACCAATTCGACAGCGGAGCCAGAAAACTACCAATTTTGCTCAGCGAGCCGATATTTGCGAATAATTTGAGTCTTAGTGGGTAACCGTTTTCTCGATAATAAGTATTTAGGAATTCATATTTTAGCTTCGCCATGTCTACCTGGGAGGGGCATTCAGCTTTGCAAGCTTTGCATTCAAGGCACAGATCCATTACATCAAATAATCCCTTACTAGCGAAAGTTTCTGAAGGTATTTTTCCAGATAATACAGATCGCAGTGCGTTTGCGCGTCCTCTTGTAGAATGCTTTTCGTCTAGAGTGGCCATATAGGATGGACACATAGTTCCTGTTAACTGCTTTCTGCATTCTCCAACTCCATTACACATTTCTATAGCCCGGGCGAATCCTAAGTCTTTACTGAAGTCCAGTATGGTGACGGGTTCATCAGGTGTGTAATTCGGTCCAAGCCGTAAGTTTTCTGTCATAGGTGGTGTATTGATGATCTTTCCGGGGTTTAGGATGTTGTTAGGGTCAAAACTACTTTTGAGGTCTTTAAAAGCTTGATATAAGGTTGGACCAAGCATCTTCTCAGTCCAGACTCCTCGTACAATGCCATCACCATGTTCTCCACTCATAGAACCGTTAAACTCCAGTACTAAATCACTAATCTCATCGGAAATAGCTACTAAATCTCTTATACCGGATTCGGTTTTTATATTGATCATTGGTCGTATATGTAAGCACCCTACACTAGCGTGGCCATAGTATCCAGCATAAGTATTGTGGCTCTTTACAATAGAATCGAACCTACGTATATATTCAGGTAATAGCTCAGGTGATACAGCGGTATCTTCAACAAATGGCAGTGGCTTTGAATCGCCTTTAACGCTCATCAAGAGTCCGAGTCCTGCAGATCTTATTGCCCAAGCATTTCTTTGTTCTTCAGGCCTTAGTGCTTTTGAACAAGCGTATGAAAGATTCCTCTTTATTAACGCCTGATTCATATTATCTATCTTAGATTCAACTTCTTTCATGCTTTCGCCAAAAAATTCTACAAGTAGGATCGCTTGAGGATCACCCTCTATGAAAGTCGTTTGCCTCGATAGACCTAAAGACTCTCGGCTCCTATCCAGTATCATTTTATCTACGAGTTCTATGGCGGATGGATTGTGATCCAGTATCATTACTGTGGCTTCCATGGACTCGAACAGATCTTTGAAATGAACAATAGCTAAACCTACATTGGTAGGTAGAGGTTCCAATTTTACTTTTGCAGCAGTAATTGTTCCCAGTGTTCCCTCGGATCCGACTATCATCCTAGACATATTTACAGTATTGCTGTCACTAAGAAAGTCTAAGTTGTAACCAGAAACCCTTCTTTGAATCTTTGGATAACGACGATCTATTTCAGCAGCATGTTCTGTTGCCAATCTGATTGTCTCTGCGTAGATCTTTTTCTCTAGGGTGTCAGATTGTGATGAAATAATGTTATGTAGAGTTTGTTGATCTATGTCTTTAAAATGCACTTTCTCTGCATTTGATAAAATCACATCTAACTCAAGTACCTGATCAGAGGTTTTGCCGTAGATAATGGAGTGAGCCCCACAGGAGTTATTCCCCAAAGACCCACCAATAGTGGCTCGGCTCTTAGTAGTAGGATCAGGGGTGTAATATAGTCCATAAGGTCTGAGATTTGCATTAAGAGCATCGATGGTAATACCAGGTTCCACAATTGCCCATCGCTCTTCGGCATTAATAGATATGACCTTGTTCATATACTTAGTGAAGTCAATCACTACTCCATGGTTTATCGCTTGACCTGCCAAACTCGTGCCGCCGCCTCTAGGTAGGAATATGGTTTTACTATCGGAGCATATTCGTATTGTTTCTAAGACGTCTTCTGTGTCCTTGGGTAATACAACTCCTATGGGTTCCATCTGATATATTGAGGCGTCAGTGCTGTATAGTAACCGGGAGTATTTATCAAACTGGATGTCTCCAGTAATTACCTTCTTTAGTTCATTCTCTATCTGAATTGCTTCACTTATGCTAACCATATATGCCTCATGGAAAACTAGTCTGTGTTCAGGTTACATCAATTATTAAGGGATATCTAATTCCTCGGGGGTTATACCTTCCTCAAGATCTATAGCCAATGCATTTATTGTCAGACACATCATAGTGTAATAACCAATAGTTACGATAAGATCTACAGTAGCTTGTTGACCCAGGAGGTGTTCTACAGCACTATAAGTAGCACCTCTAACTGTTTTATCGTGTAAGATTTCTCTAGTGAATTGAATGAAGACAGCTTCTTTGGGTAGCAATCTCCGGGGTGGTCCTCCGTGTTTTATAGCATCTACTACCTCATCCCTCAATCCAATATCCTTAGCCGATTCCAAGTGATGCGTCCACACATATTGGCAATTTAATGCCTTGGCTGTGGTTAATATGATCATTTCTCTTATTTCAGAGGAAATAGTGGGGGATATGTATCGTAACTGCTCTCCCAGGCTAGCAACTTTGAATGCCACATCGGGGCTGTTAAGTAGGGCCTCAAATGGTCTGGCTACATGGCCTCTATTGCTAGCGATAGCGTCGTAGAGATCTTTTTTCCCTTCCGGTAGATCCTCTTTACCTATTAAAGGTACTCTAGTCATGAAATTCTCCTGTGGCCTTTGTAACGTATATCTGATCTACAATATATTCTACTATATTCATTATATTTGGACAGTCCATGCAATTTATTTAGCTGAACTACTTTTCTTATCAAATGCGAAAAGTACTATCGGTATAGCTGTGAATAGAACAACCGATAAAATATAGTACGCTGGTATGTATGTGTTAAACGTGTCAAATGTCCAGCCTAGGTACACCGGTCCTACTACCCCAGTGGCAACTACGGCTCCATCTATTGTTCCCCAAATAGATCCCAGATTATTAGTGCCAAATAATCGACCTCCTATTATTGGGCGAATAGGAACCATCATACCGTGACTAAACCCAAGGATTAATGAAAATACTACTGCGTGCCAGTATGTTGAAATATTTGCGAGTATAAGTAGGGAGATGATTTGGCCAATTATGATTGCTATGAATACCCTTCGCCAATCCGTCCAGTCTGTGAGGACCCCAACAACAAGTCTTCCGACTGCACTGATTGTGAATGATATTGCTACTGTAGAGGCGGCCCTAGTTGTACTAAATCCTATATCCTCAAAATAGGCGATTTGGTGTGCTTGTATTCCACCCATACTGACATGTTGAGTTCCTAGTATTGCAACTAATGCCCAAAAGTATCTGCTTTTTACAGCCTGTTTTAGTGTGATTGACGAAGATAATTTTATAGAGCTGCCTGTATTTTGGTTAGTTTCTGTCTCGGCTACCACATCTCCATCAGGCTGAAGGCCATAATCCTGAGGCCGTGAACGGGCTACTAATGCAAGTGGAATACATACAATCCATAGACCTACGCCTAGTATTATTACGGACGAGCGCCATCCGACAGATTCAAGTAGGCTGGCTACTAGAATAACCCCAGGTCCTCCGAAAGCTCCGCCCATATAAGCGAGACTGGTAGCCCGGCCTCGCTGGCGTGTAAACCAACGAGCCACCATGACTGACCATGATACACCATGAGATGCTCCACTGACGCCCGCCGACATGAGTATAAATGCTAGATAAAAGAACCAAATATTTGTAGAAAGTCCAGTTAGAATTAACCCAAGTCCTGCTAGGATTGCTCCCACAACGATCACTTTTCGAGCACTAACTCTATCTACCAGATATCCTACCAGAGGCGATAGAAAGCCGGATTCTATTTGACGAAGTGAGAAAGCCCCAGATAATACAGTTCTTGAGACACCAAAATCTCTCAATATAGACAAGAAAAATACTGTGAAACCTTGCCAGATGGCTAGTGCTATATAAGAGTTAACAATTATGCTTGCTCCTACTATGTACCACCCGTAGAATATTCTAGGTTTGCGGACTGGATGTGACAGTTTTAACCTCCTGAGACTAGATGAGTCTTGATATTGTATTTAATATGACTGTTTTACAAGTTATTCAAGATACACCTTCTTATTTTCAATTATAACGAATTTCTTAGCGCGATTGCAGGTTTGTCTAATAGATCTGACATAGAACATCTTGATTGAGTAGGGTGTGACGGGTGAATCAAGGGTTTTTAGAAGCCATAGACGTACAATTTAACCCTGAGAAAAATACTTGTCCTGACGATTAATTCGAGAGGTTGGAATTTGTAAGATCAATAATAACGTGCTGTACCTTATGTTGAACAAGATATAAAATACAATCCTATCAGTATAGATTGTTTTCACAATATTCATTATTTATTAGCTAGGTTTTGGTATAAAAAGGAGGACATTATGGCATATGAAACAATACTTGTAGATAAGAGCGACGGTGTTGGCACAGTAACTATGAACAGACCAGAGAAATTGAATGCTCATAACAGGCAGATGAGTAAAGAAATACGTGAATCGTTTCTTACATTAGACGCTGATCCTGGGATAGGAGCAATAATCTTCACGGGAGCGGGTAGAGGGTTTTGTGCGGGTGCAGACATGGGAGGTTTTCAGGAGCGTATTGATAACAGGAAGAGTGGACAAACCCAAGAGCCACAACCTCAGGCACTCAGTCCAGAGAATATTAATTTCCCACTACTTATACGAAGCCTTAGTACACCAGTAATAGCAGCAATAAATGGTGTTGCGGTTGGCATAGGATTCACTATGACTCTGTCTTGTGACATTAGACTAGCTTCTGAAAGCGCCAGAATGAGTGCAATATTTGTTAGAAGAGGTATAACGCCAGAAGCTGGATCATCATATAACTTGCCTAGATTGATAGGGTTGGGTCGTTCTATGGAAATGGTACTGACTGGTAAGATGATAAGTGGTTCCGAAGCCTTTGAGATAGGTTTAGTTAATCACGTTTATTCTGATGATGAACTAATTCCCAAGGCTCGAGAAATGGCGAAGGATATTAGTAGAAATGCACCATTGGCTATTAAGTGGTCTAGGGATCTTATGTTCAAGGGTGTAGATGGTAGTCTAGAATCTCAAGTATTGATGGAGAGCCATATATTCGACCGTGCTACAAAGACAGAAGATCATGCAGAAGCTGTACGTGCTTTCCTGGAAAAACGTGAAGCTATATTTTATGGTAGATAACGAGACAAAACTATTTCTATTGTCTGATGGACGTCAGATTTCTTATTTGGAATATGGTGAGAAAACAGGTAACCCAATAATTCTATTGCATGGCATTCACCACTCAAGGCTCATGTTTGGTCTCATACCGGATTTCCCGTTCAGAGATGATTTGCGATTAATAATTCCAGACAGACCTGGATATGGTCTGTCTGATTTTTATAAATATGGTTCTTCTATAATCGATTATCCCAAAGACATAATGGAATTAGCCGATTCTTTGAGTCTAGATAAATTCTGTATATTTGGTTTCTCTGGCGGAGCACCTTATGCGTTAGCCTGTGCATGGAAGATACCTGATAGGATTAATTCTATTGGTATATTTGCGGGGATAGGACCGCTAAATAAAAAATCTGCTGAAGGTATTATGCTGGCAATGCGGATGCTTTATTGGGTATCGCATAAGACACCGGTCATAGCAAGAACGGTTATGGACTCCTTGTCGTTACTTGTAAGAACAAATTTCTCTCTGTATGAAAAAATGCTTTACAAAAGGCTTACTGAGAAAGACAAGTATTCTCATTCCAGATTAGGCCCACATGAAGCGATAGTGTTGGATAGGATTGAGGGCTTTAGGCAAGGCGGCAAAGCTTCGGCATATGACCTATCTCTAGCAATTGGATGGCCTATACCATTAGAGGAGATAGTATCTAAGGTCTATATCTGGCAAGGGGACAACGATAGGTATATTGGTGAGATGGGAAGATATATGTCTGGGATATTACCAAGATGTGATATAAATATTATTCCTGACGAGGGGCACTACTGGATAATCGAAAACTTGGAAGATATGTTACTTACATTAATTGGTGAATAATGCTGTGGCGGCTTCGTATAGCAACCTTATAGCCAACACTGTAAGTATCGTGTTGAAAGCTATGCGGAATGCCTTTTCAGGCATCCATGTCAGTATATTTTTTCCAGACCATGTTCCTAGTATCCCGAAAATAATCATTCCAATCATTAACGGGAGGTACGGTGAAAAAGAAAACCCTAATAGCCCAAAAGTAAGTATCTTTACTCCATGTTGCCAAGACATGAATGCTGCGTGTGTAGAAACTGTCATTCTCCGCTCATCAGTAGTGGCCCTGACAAATGGAGCCACTAATGGTCCAGTTCCACCAACGAACATAGTAGCGAACGATGAAAATACCCCTACACCGACGAAAGTGAACCAAGATGAACTGATTGCTTTAGTCGCAGGACCCCAGAGGGTATATAGTATGAATAGACCAATGATTCCTTGCAGGAGATATTTAGGGATTGCAAACACTATCTGACCACCGATTGAAACGCCAATCAATGTCCCTATAACGAATGGTAACATCCATGTCAGTTTTATGTGTCTCCACATCATTAATGCCCTAAAGAAGTTCGAATTTAATTGGATTACTGCATGTATTGGTATAATGGCTATAGGGTTAAGAAGTGAGGCCATAATAGTTACTAACATTGCACCCCCACCAAGCCCAAAGGCAGCAGATATTACGGAAGTGAAGAAACTAACTAAACAAAGAGATACAAATGCTACATCCGAAAGTTCTGGAGTGCTCCTAATAATTTCATATATAAAATCCATAAGGCTAATTTAATCTATAAATCAAGGTATTATATTTTCTATTCGAGCGGCAGACGTTAATCGTATTCTGATTCTATGATTCTATCAAACCTCTCTCGATCTTTTTTTTGTATCCTTTCTATAATGTGTATGAATTCAGTATTTTCCTTTTTGAGATTCTCATAGAATTCATCCATATCATCGTTTTCTTTCTTTAGTATGTTCCATATTATTTCCGGTAGGTTATTATTCATCATTCAACTATTTGCTAATCTTATAGGGTACTGTGTCTTGTTGAGTGGCATTCTTAGTTATTTAGCCGCTGTAGTGATAATCTCCTGGAGGTCGGTTCCAGGGCTCGAGCAACATACCTAGACATGCTCTAGGATGGAACCATCCTATCACCACACTTTCTGAGCCTTTAGGAGGAATACTCCCTATTTGCTCCATACCTGCTTCTACTGCCTGATCAACAAATTTATGAACATCAGGCGTAAATGGTGCAGTATGATGATAAACCGCCCCATGAATTGCTCTTGATGCCACCAATCTGGCTGTTCCACTGTCGCTGGTTGTAGGGTGGCTTATTTCTATTACAGTTCCTCCAATAGGGAATTCTAGAAGATGAACAGGATCGTCTGCAGCCCCTATCTCACGCTTCGGATCTGGTCCATCCTGACCATGCTCTCCAGATTTATCTTCGGATAACCCTAAGATATGGCCCCATAGTCCCCTGGATGCCTCTGGGTCAAGTGCAGCTATTCCTATATGTGCCATTCCAGTGCAGTTGCCGTTGCCTTTAAAATATGGATGAACAAAATAGCCATTGTCAGGCACTATTTGTATTCTGAGTCCTAATGCTGTTTGATTATCAAGGAATATGGGGCTTTCTCCATCCCATTCTCCATCAATTTTTCCACCTCTGGAAATTATTCCTTCAACATCTGATTTGATGTCGTTTGAAGCTATAGATATGTAATGTATACCGCCACGTCCCTTGGTACTTTCAAGGAATTTACTAGCTTCAGTCGGTTCTTCCAGGTTAAATGCACTTGTACCGCCAGTGACCTTATCCACGAATGGCTCTATTGGAGCCGGCTTTGCGATTTCATAGTACATTTCGCCTATAGGAAATTCTAATATGGTGGAGCCATCGATTCCTTTTTTCCCAGGCCAAGGGGTTCTGTGTTCATCTAGTGATAGCCCGAAGCCATTGACTAGTATATGCCATGCATTTTCGAGATCTGCGTTTACTAATCCTATATGGTGTATCTTTGTTAAGGACATTTCTAACTACTCCCTTATATATATATGCTTCACAAATTAGAGACCATTGTATTTAACTATTAAGTTTGATTCAAGTTGAATGGTTGAGTGTCTGTGTCTACGGAAAATTGTCCGAATTGCTTTCTATTATAAATGAGTGGTGCCTCATTCGTGTTTGTGCCAACTGCCTCTGGTTGCCCGAAAAATATAGTGTGATCACCTGCGTCTACAGATTCGATTATAGTACAATCAATAAATGCATAATGTTCTAATAATATAGGTGCTCCAGTTACCTTAGTCGTATAGAGCAACTTATCTAATTTATTTGTGCCGCTGTCTCCAGAAGATTCGCTACTAGCAAGAGTTCTTGCTAATTCTCTTTGGGATTCTGTTAATATATTTACAGCAAAAACCCCACCAGCCGATATGATTTTGTGGCTTCTTGTACCTTTTGAAACACATATTAGTACTCTGGGAGGGGAAACTGATACGGAGCAAAATGCAGTCATAGTTGCCGCATGTACAGTCATATTATTGCTTCCAGTAACTACCGTAACTCCAGATGCAAAAGAGCTCATAGTGTCCCTAAATTCGTCGGGAGTTACTGTCATAATAAAATCCCTTTATCTACGTCCTTGTAATTTGGCCAGCAGGTGCAATATCTCGATATAGAGCCATATGAGTGTTACCAATAACCCAAATGCACCATACCACTCCATATACTTGGGGGCCCCTTTTTCAGCAGCCTCTTCTATGAAGTCAAAATCTAGTACTAGGTTTAATGATGCTATAACTACCACTACTAAACTAAACCCGATACTTAGTAATGAAGTATTATTAACGCTTAGAATAGATAGGCCACTGCCGAATAGACTCATTATGAAACCTAGCATGTAGACCATGAATATACCGCCGGTTGCTGCTGCGATACCTAATTTGAAATTTTCAGTAACCTTAATGAGCCTAGATTTGTATGCGAATAGCAAGGACAAAAGTATTCCCACCGTTAACCCTATAGCTTGCAATACAATGCCATCATAAAGCTCGTTAAACACGTATGATATGCCACCTAAAGCCAGACCCTCTAGAGCGGCGTATACTGGAACAGTGATTGGGGAAAGGTGTTTTTTGAAAACTGTAATGAGAGCTACAATAAGTCCTCCGATGAAACCAACAAATATCAGCGAAGTAATTTCTGAGGTGAAGGTGAAGTAAGCTGTCAATAGAAGCAAACAAAGGCTTATCCCGACTCTGTTCACCGTGCCATCTACGGTCATTACTCCAGAAGATGAATCTGTCCTAATCCCTTCGAATACCTTTGATGATAAGGCTGGGTTTGCAGACCTCAGGCTGAGGTGACCTCCTGAGTTCCCCCGCATGTTTCTATTTCCAAACATTGAGTTCTCCGTAGATTCTATTCTAGCTAGGCAGTACTCTTAAATACCTAACACATGTATTATAATATATAAAAAGTAGATTACTACTGTGCAACTTAATATATGTTCAAGGGAGGGTTGTTGCCATGACATTTTGTGGTAATTGCGGTACAGAAATTGATCAGGAAAGTAGGTTTTGTGCCAGCTGTGGATCCTCATTGACTGACACAGCAATTATGAATCCTGCTGATTCTAACACTTATAGTTATGAACTACCGTCCGTGAGTTTCCCAGATGCCATAAAAACAGCATTTAATAAATACGTGGATTTTACTGGGAGGGCACGTAGGTCTGAATATTGGTGGTTTTTCCTGTTCGTGCAGCTTGTTGTTAACTTGCCAAACTTGGTGCCCGTTGTTGGTCCAATGATATCTCTTGTGGCTTGGGTGGCTACTATTATACCATCAATATCAATGGCCACTAGGAGATTACATGACATAGATAGAACCGGTTGGTGGCAGCTCTTGTTCTTCGCAGCATGGATCATTGTAATCGCAATGACTTTTGCAGGGCTGACATTCTTTATTGTTAATGCAATCGACGATAGTGAATTTGATTCCTGGATGTCTCTTGCTGTATTAGGTGTTTCAGGAAGTCTAATGGTCTTTGGTTTGACGGTATGGTGGATTGTTTGGTTCACTAAGAAAGGCGATTTTGGTCCAAATAAATACGGTCCTGATCCTCGGAACCCTCAATCAAAATCTTAATGTCCCTAATAATATAGAAATGTGGTATGTGTCATAGCACAGGAATTTTATGTCGGTGAGGGGATTAATTTGAACTCTTCAGGAGATACATCTGCAAAATACGAAAGAGATGCTAATGCTCCAGCTTCCAAGAGTGAGGATAGATTGGAGGCCGTTAGGTCATTCTTAGAGAAGCGAAAACTAGTTTACAAGGATAGGTAATCCAACTATTATTGCTCCCTGATATAAGCGTCTGAGCC
>CAUZSC010000038.1:0-13211 GCA_963582505.1 Dehalococcoidia bacterium | reverse complement strand
AGATAGGTATTGTCAATGGTTGTGAATGTTGCCAAACAACTATGCAATTAACTTCATTCCTATAGTCCAGTTAATTCAATTCTCGAAGGTCAATTATATGAGCCTCTCTTCTTCCAGGTGTCAATTCCATAACAGCAACATTTCCTAATCGGTTAAGGTTTTTTGGCAAAGTAGGGCTTCCAGGATTTACAAATAGTATTCCTTCATGCTCTTCTATTAGGGCATAGAGAGTTCTTCCAAATACGACTATATCGACTTGACTTTCAAATTGCTCCTCAACCATCTGTGATACAAGTCCTTTTGGTAACCCTTCACCTTCTATTACATTAGGCATAATTTCATCCCTAACCCGTGGAAGGAATAATTCGTTAACCATGCCAACTCTATGACCTTCTAAATCCATTATATCTACAGTACTGACTCGTGGATCATCAGCCAGCTCATTCAGGAACGGTTGTGGTTGTTCTGCCTGCCCACCTTCTAGTCTCCCTACAGCTTTTACTGGGGCGATTCTTTCTAACCAATCCAATACATCTGCAGTCTGTATACCACCAGCATGTAGAATTAAATCTACCCCTTGAAATGCTTTAATGATTTGATCAGGCATTTCATTACTATTATTAAGACGGGTATCTGATATAAGTCCTATTCGCATGTGACCTCCTCAACAGCTAGAAAAGTTAGAGTTTATATTTTAGTTAAAAACAAAAATGTCGTAATTAATTGACTGTGGTGAATTTTCTTCCATTATTATAAATTTCGTCAAGGGAATTCACATACTGCAATTTCATTGGACCTCTCTATATTTATAATGGGAATTTTGTAAGAGAAATAATACTATGTCAAGTTACACAAAATCAGATGTTCCTATTGTTAACTTAAATGGAAGCTATTGGAATTTTCGTAATGTAGGTGTAAGCGTCAACACTAACATTGAAGTTATGCCATATAGAATTGCTCCTATGAGGACAGTGTTTGATGCCCCGTGTATTTCAGCTATTGTTCCCATTATAAGGACTCCAAATGGGGAAAACCCCATAAATATCACCCTTAAACTCATAATGCGACCTCTTAGATGATCAGGAGCCAGTTGTTGCATTGCGATTGTCACCATTGTCATGAACATTACTTGGGTAGAGCCCATGAAAAACATGGCTAGTATGGCGATGGGGAAGATTTGTGCTTGGGAAAAAGCCATTAATGCGAGAGTTTTTATTATTGAAATTATTACTAATATTAATCCTCTGTGTCGCCTAGAATTACTCGCTGCAACGACTATTATTGAACCTAATGCTCCACCTAGGGCTCCAACTGTCATAAGTATTCCTAGACCGTTTTCTCCCACGTTGAAGATCGAATCGGCAAATATTGGTAGCAAGAAATTGTAAGAACCAGCAAATAGACTAGACAATAACCCAAGCATTACTAGGGCCATTATTATATTTTCTTTACGTATGTGCTGTATGGCTTCGAATATGTTATTTCCAATGTTGCTGGGCACCTTTATCTTTGAGGGTTCCCACCTTATATTGAGGATAGTAATTAGAGTAACAAATTGCCCAAGGGCAGTTAACCAAAACAATCCATCTATTCCAATAACGCCTATCAGCACTGCGCCTAGTGCTGGAGCAACAATTCGAGGCCAAGTCTCTGATACTGAATCTAATGCAACAGCATTACCTAACCGTTTTGAATCAACAACACTGCCTATCATTGCTTGGTGTCCTGGTCTGCCAAATGATTGAATCACTCCACTTATAACAGCTGATATTATGAAATACCACCATTCAAACAATCCCAAAGTGATAAGTAGTGCTACAACGGACCATAGAACTACCAATATGGACTCCGTTACTAATAATAGCTTCTTCCTATCTACTCTATCTGCAACAATACCTCCAAATAATGGCATAAATAGCATAGGCCATGCGAGTGCTGAAGTAGCGATACCCATTCGCAAAGGCGATTCTGTCATTTCATACACTAGCCAGGCACGCGCGAATACTCTCATTGTGCGACCCATATTTGAAGTTACTCTTCCTGCAAATAAGAGCCGATAATTTGGAATCTCGAAGGCTGTCAGCATATCACTAGACAGGTTCTTTATTTTTTGGATCATTGGCATAGTATTAATATTTCTTAAATTCACCAATGTGGATATGTTAGTTCAAATTCTCTGGAGATCATTGGTTATTGTTTAATTCCTATTAAGTTTCCGGATACTAATAGTCTGTGATCGTACACATATTTGGGCACACAGGCAACCAAAGTAATGGATGATCCTGATGATTCCCTTATTGCGAAATCATCCTCGTGTACGACAGTAGTGTCGGTAATATCATACAGGAAAGATATTCCATATTTATTTTCTACGGTTAAGTATACTGTATGGCCATCTTTGAGTAGTTCGGGTATTTGAGTCAGGTTGCGGAAGACAGATCCTTCACCTTTGATTGGGCTATGTAAATGTCCAAAAAGATAGAGAATTCCTTTCTCTCCAGGTCTGGATGTATGTGGTATGTGACCAGCGATGTGTTTAGGTGTCTCCCAAGCCCGGGAATCATTTATTGTAAGTATGTCTAACTCTTTTATTTGAGACTGGAGCCCTATAGACGGTATAGAAAGCTTGGTTGGCACTGGAGCTAAACCAATATTATCTGATAATGTGCTTATATATATGGGTTCGAAGCCTCGAGTTAGGTCATTGAGAGTACTATCTTGCATGGTCACATCTGCCCACCTTGGATCATGCCAGTATTTTGCTGGTATTAGATCTCCTGGGTGTATCTGGTTAGAATAAGTGGATTGATATTCCAGTGTCGTAAGTTGTGATTTATGTAAAGTTGATATGGAGTAATACCCTATTAGCAATAACAGGAGAACAACGCCTAAGGAGAATCCGAATATAGCAATCCAGCGGTAATAAATTACGCTGAGTCGTTTCAATACAAAATAATTACTAAACATTCCTAGTTCCTGGGTGCCGTAGTTCAGTGACCTGTTAAATAAGGTAGTGGCAATCGTAGATATATGCTAATTCTTCCAAGCTTTTATTCAAGAAATATTGCACTGGAAGGGTGCCAGTCTGCCCAAGCAAACCAAAAAGATACATTGTATTCCATTGCTTGTAGTCGTTTACCTTTCATTGGTCCACTTGTAGATTCCCCGGTGAATATATTCCACTTTGATCCAGTTTCAACATCTGACATTGCTATAATTGATGAATTACCATTTTGATTATATACAAATGTTAGCATATCTCCTTCAATTTTCCTATTAAATGCACCACCAGATGTCTTAGTTGTTTTGTCAAATGTTACTACTATTTTCTCTGATCCTAAAGAGTCATTTACTATTGGGTTATCTCCCATCACTGTGAACGGATATGCTTTTGTTGCATCACCCACTATAACCCCCAGCACATAGTCCTTCTTATACATACGATCATCTATATTGTTTCTACCACCCGCTGTCCATCCACTGCTATAGTAGTTTTCATAAGGGTCGAACTGGAAACCAAGGTTTTCATCCAGAATGAGGGTGTCAGGGTACATTTCTTTCCATAGGCCCCATGTAGTTTGAATAGCAGGGATTTTTTTAAGTTTGGACCCGGAACGATCTCCTTTAATTGAGTCTCCAGTCAACTGGACCCACCAACTTTCTGTACTCCTATCAAACATTATGAGATTATTAAGAACCAGATACCCTGTTACTGCGAAGTCTAATACTTCCTCGCCAATCTCACGCTCGAAAGCTATTCCCATGTATATTAGAGGACACCAAGTTATTGCTACAGGTACTCCACCAATTTCATCGTTAACTATCTCATGTCTGCTAAGTATATCCTTAGGGTAAGCCCTTGCGTCACCGTTGATCTCTATTCCTATTATTTCCTCATCATCTCTAAAAAGTTCGTGCACCTCGGAGGTTTTTATCATGCTTGGATTGTTCAGGGCTGGTATACCATCCCACAGGGCTGCGGTTCTAGTCATGGATGGCATAAGTTGTTCTACTGTATGTCCCCGCACAATCATGTCGGGATTCCCAAAATGGATATCATCTCCCATGGATTCTGTAGTTAGTGCAGGTGCCGCAGTAGCCTTGTCAGGATTTATGCCAGTATATATACCAGGTATAAGGGTAATAAGGATCCATACAGCTATACCACCAGTGAATCCGAATAGCCAAGTTCCAGTGGCGAATATACTTATGGCTCTCCTAGACATTACAGTGGCAAGGCCCCAAAATGTTATCGGTCCACCTGCTGCCGCTGTCCATAACAGTACTGCTGCCGGAGCAGCTCCTGCACCCATCATAATTAATAGAGCAACCAATGGTATCTCAAATAGGAGAGGTACATTGATCAATACTCCTAAAGTTGCTGCTATAGCAATGCCCCTTAGGTCATTGCCTAGATATTCTGAGATGGTATCTGGACTGATTAATTGTGCAAAAATACCACTGAAGAACCCAGCTATTATCATGATTGGAGCCAGTTTCAGTATATAACTGTATATGACTTTGATAGAGTCCGTAAATCCTTCAGATAGTATAGATGACCAGCTAGACTCCTGATCCTCCAGTGTAATTTCTATTTCGCTAAATTCATCTAATATGGATATATCTTCTTCTTTTGAGAATTTGGATACTAAAGGTCCAAGTAGAAATGCTGCCAGGATAGTTATTATGACTCTACTAAATGCGAGTAGCGGAGAGAATATTATAAACACCATGATCATAGCTAGGAAATTCATAGTAGCTGAACCTTGCACAATCGCTATGGTAGCTGGTATACCGGCTCCTCTACGTGCTGCTCCGACGGCTGGTGGCACAACACATGCTGCACATACATTTAGGATAGGGGATATAGCCAATCCCTTTAACACCCTTTTGAATGTACCTCCTGACCATAAATTGATCCCTGCTCCTCTGGGAAATATGAAGCCCTCAGTTAACCCACCGAAGGAGAAAGCGAAAGCCATCCCTATAGTTACAAGCTTCAGATATTCAATAGAAAACCCCCACCACCTTGACAGAAATGGCTCACTTGGATCCTTCTCTATACAGAATCCTTGGAAGCACTCAACTTGCGGTTGATTTATACTTATAACGTCTTCTGCTACTATATCCAATTTGGCAAACCTGTTCCCAATTAGAAAAGGTAATATTATCAGCATCAGCAAAATTATGCCTACAAAACGTTTCTTTTGTATGGAGGTCCTGAGCATCTATATTCTGCTTATCCAATCTAATATTAGGTTTGGAAGGTGATCGCCTATATTTTGCAAGCTATGATCCCCGCCGTTCACGATCATGAGTTCTCCAATATTATCCTTGGTAAAGGTATCGTATGTGTCTTTTGTGCAAGCTATTAGTCTAGGATGTGTTTCGAGAGTTCCAGACATTAGTAATATAGGATCTTTGATTTTGTATGCGTAGTTAACTATGTTGTATTTCTCAGAACCATATTTATCTAGGTAAGCTTCGGCACTGAAGATTCCTTGACCAGGAACCACTTCTTCCGCGATATTGATTAGGCTTTCAGGTTTGCCTATCTGAGTCATTAGGGTTGCCTGTTTATGATAAATTTCGTAGTAGCTTGCAGCCTCAGATGCCATATAAAAAGACCTAGACAGTCTGACAGGTGATACGGCTATCACGGCCTTGACGTGTTCATTATGTATAATTGACTGGTAATAGATCACTTTTACCGCTCCCATGCTAACACCTAACAAGGCTATATTGTTGTATCCTTTAGCGGTTAGCCAAGCTATAGTCGCATCAAGATCCTGTACGCAATCACTTAGGTTTTCGAATGCTGTTCCATGTATGTCAGATGAATCTACTTTCCTGCACCTTGATATCACATCGTGTGCTCGAGTATTGAATGAGGCTACAGGAAATCCTGATTCCTTCAGATATTTGGCCAAACGTATTAGACCTGCAGTGTAAAAATCACCATAAGTTCCATGTACAAGTAAAAACGCATCTATGGAAGAGGAAGCCTTATGGCCATCCAGTGGTTTAGAGAAAAGACCATCTAATATGAAACCATCCCCTGTTAGAGCTTCTACTAAATCTACTTCCATGGTCCACGCCTCATGTTATAAAGATCTTGAATTTTCATAAACTTGCAAATAGGTTCCAAATGGCTCTATCCAGGTTTCCGCTGACAGCGCACGGTCTACTACTAATATTCTGTCGTCTTCATCTTTTTCACGTATCAGTTCTAAATTCTGTCTTAAGTTCAAACTATTGTATTCTTCTATTGGGAATGCACCTAATAGCACGAATTTAGTATGAGGAGGTGAATCTTGTGAAATCTTGTATGCGATGGAACTCTCATTGTTAATATAGTTAAATACAGTTGAGAACATCTGGAATGTCAGGCCATTCATCTTATAGGTTAAATCATCTGTGAAATCACCTTGTATTATCGTGCCAGAGGCAGTGCTCTGACAGAGTGTAGATAAATGGTTAATATGATTTCTTGAAGATTCAAATAATTCTGCATCGTATTCTACTCCTATTGCCGTTATTCCATAATATAGAGATGCGATTGCAATAATCCTGCCATCTCCGGAACCAGCATCGAGTAAAGGCGCAAATGGATCTATCAGATTCCTATCTAGCAAATAGTCTAACGCTGCTTTTATATGCATGATAGGGGAAGGTACAAATTGACCTAGTTCTGTACGTTTATATGGTCCCCCCACTGAACTTTGAGATTCATCTAAAGCATCGAAATAATCTCGTATAATGGAGAAATTCTCGCCTTTGTACTTGCTAGATTGGTTAGTCATGTTACATAGCCCTGTAAGTTAGAGTCTCTTACCGTCCTGATTAGTTACAATATAAGAAGACTCTGTGCCATTGATTTCATCTTGATGCATCTGGTCATGTTTATAGAGGGACTTCAGAAATTGGTGTATTGAAAGGTTACCAAACGGAGTGTTCATACCTAGGAGCTCCATTTCATCGTCGGAAGTCTCAGCGATAAATTTGTAAGTAGACCTACGTTGCTCCGATAGCATAATAGTTAGCTCCTCGAGAGTTGATTTGAGTGGGTCTTCCCCAGATATAGCTTCATTCGATAAGTCACTTGATGCAATTGATAGATCTGGAGAATCTTCGTCCCTGGAACGCTTGGCCCACAGGGTAACATATAGGTGTTCTGCCTCGACTAAGTGCAGTAACTGTCCCTTAGGTGATCGATCACCCTCTTTCCATGGTTTATCAGCATTTTCATGATTCATACCTGAGATAACTTCCAAAAGTGAATTCTTATGTTCCTCAAGTTTAGACACAAGCTCTCTTCGATCCTTCTTTGTGAACATGTCTATCCCTCCTCCAAGAAAATATACGGAAAATATACGCGGATATTAAATTCGGTTTCGATACAGATTAACTTATTAGGACGGAATGGGCTATATGAATTACAGGATACAATTTATTCCTTTAGTATCACATTAGGCAACCACTCTTTATCTGTTTGTAGAGAGTATAGTATTGGAGTACCATATAGTTAATCTAAGCGTAGATGACAACACTCACATTAGATAATATAACCTAATGGTTCTTCGTGGTATAGAGTGGATATATACTATGTACCGAAGGGAGGTTTCAACAAATGCCGGCTGTTCCGATTGTATATACGATAAAAGGTTGTGTTGGTTGCGTAAGGCTTTTAGAGAAATGGGATGAGCAAGGTGTTCAATATGAGGAGCGCAGGGCAGATTTAGATCAACGCATTATGGAAGAAGCTCGGTTACTTGGGGATATAGTACCTATAGTAGTCTATCCCGACGGAAAAGTTGAAGTTAATCCTGAAGGTGTAATAGGCTGCTATATAGGGTGATTATGGTCTAGATGGGATTCCTATAGACACAGGGTTCACTAATTAATGTTAATGGAGGGTATAAGATGGCGGATAAGAGTGTGGTTACTTCAGAAAGATTCCAACAAGGTATTAAATACGACGACTACATATCTCAGATAAATGTCAACAAAGATAGGTTTCAATTGAATTACGATACAGCTGGGAATGCGATGGAGGCAGAAGATGTAAAGTTTTTTAAAGATACTGTAGAGAATCCTCAGGGAGCTGCTAGGGTTCTGGTGGTAGGTGAAGACTGGTGCCCAGATGTCTATAGAGGTATGCCAGTAATTGCTAGAATAGCTGAGGCTTCTGGCATGGATATGAGAGTTTTTCCTAGGGATTCTCATCTGGACATCATGGACGAATTTCTTAAAGATGGGCAACATCAATCTATCCCAGCTGTTGTGTTTTATACTGCTGATCACGAATATATATGTCATTGGATAGAGCGACCAGCAATAGCTAATAAAGAAACAGCAGAAATTACTGAGAAGATAGAGCGGGATATGGCTGGCGAAGACGAACAAACAGTCAGGCGTGCCCGTAGGGATCAGATAAATAGTAAATACCCTGAATGGCAGAAAGCCACTGTTAAGGAACTTAGAGCATTAATATCGAGTGCTTCAAAACAATAAGCATTTGTTCAATCTGTAGGTTTCTATTTAACACTGCTTCAAGATAAAATATTACAGGGGCTTTGTAAGCATTGGTTTCGTTACTTACAAGCCCCTGTAATATTAAACTTTAGTCTACACGTTTGGATCTGTGAACTTCTCTATGTCTGGATCGTTAAGCCCAGCTTCCCTAAATATCTGTCCGTTTCTGTAATATCCATTAGGTAGATTGTCAAGCATTTCGAGATGTCTCTCATTTACTTGTCTTTTTACTTCTGCAGGAGCTCCTACAGTGAAAGAATATGGTTCTATGTTCATTCTTTCTAAAACTACAGAGCCAGCAGCGACAATCGAATGATGACCGACTATCGCGTGACCGTTGACTGTTGCTCCATTACCTACCAAACAATGTTCACCTACAGTTGTTGCGTGACACATTACATGGTGTCCTATTGTTGTGTAATCACCATATGAACCATCGGCATCTGAGTGTATTACGCAGTTGTCCTGTATATTAACGAATTTACCTATCTTGATCTTATGGCCATTAGCTCTAATTATTGTACCTGGCCATATGCTTGAACCTTCTCCAATTTCTACATCTCCGACCACATATGCCGATTCGCTGACAAATGCAGTTGGATGTATTCTAGGCTTTCTGTCTCCCAAGGCTCTAATCACGTCTAAGCCCTCCCCGTATATATTATATTGCTACCTTTGGATATAATCCTCCATGGTCAACTTACACTAAGCTTTATAGTGTTCGCCTCCAGGGTTTCTGTTCCAAGGTTCTAATAACATTCCCAGGCATGCTCTTGGGTGGAACCAAGCCGTTGCCCGTGTTGTTACTTCTTTTGGAGGTATACTTCCTATCTGTTCCATACCAGCAGGGACAGCTTGTTCGATGAATCTATGCACGTCTGGTGCGAATGGAGCGGTATGATGAAAAACAGCTCCGTGTTGGGCTCTAGATGCCACTAATCTGGCAGTACCACTGTCTGTAGTCGTAGGATGACTTATTTCTATAACGGTTCCGCCTATAGGATATTCTAGGATGTGTACAGGATCATCAGCAGCTCGTGCTGGCCTGTCTGGATTGGGTCCTTCTTTGCCACGTTCAGATTCTGTGTCTTCCCGCAATTCCAGTATTTTACCCCAGAAGTTCCGGGATAGTTCTGGATCACGGCCGGCTATTCCTATATGTGCCATGCCAGTGCATGTACCGTTGCCTTTGAAATACGGGTGAACGAAATAGTTCTCGTCTGGAACTATTTGTATTCTTAGTCCCAGAGATGTCTCATTATCTAGGAAAACCGCACTTTTACCATCCCATTCTTCTGCTAGCTTTCCTCCTCGTGAGATAACCCCTTTTATATCGTTTTCAATATCGTCTGATGCAATTGCTACGTAGTAGATACCTCCTCGACCGTTAGATCCGGATAGAAATTGGCCTGTTGCTGAGTCTTCACTTCCTGGTTTGGCTACTTCATAGTACATTTCCCCGATAGGAAATTCTAAGATCGTTGTACCATCATACCCAAGTTTGCCGGGAAGTGGGGTCCTATGTTCATCTAAGGACAAACCAAATCCTTCCACTAATATATGCCTTGCGTGTTCTAGATCACCGTTTACCAGTCCTACATGGTGTATTTTTGTAAAGGACATTCAATTTACCCCCGTGTACAAGTTAAGTATTAGTATAATGAAAAAAACGTTTTAATGGAACATATAAAATGAATAATAAAAAGGACAGGGTATTTTTAAGACTTTTAATAGTCACTGTGACTGGAGTTACCACCCAACGCTTATTTCTTCGTCAGATATTGGTCGGGGCGAGAGGATTTGAACCTCCGGCCTCAGCGTCCCGAACGCTGCGCGCTGCCATCTGCGCTACGCCCCGATTCATAGATGATATAAGAGCTAGATTATACGATATTACATTAAGAACAATACATAAGAATCCACGGTAATGTGGTTTAGGAATTACGAGAATTCAATTCTTTACTAGATCGGGTATTTTGATTGGGTAAATTTGTTTCAAGACCTTCAAAAATGCTGTAACGGATGGCATGTAAGTTTGCGCTCTCCTTACCAAGACTGCAGTTGGCAAAGTTACGCTGTATCCTTCGTCTAACGGAATTATTGATAATGTACCTCTCTCTAATTCATCCTTTATCCCGCTTCTTGGTAAGAATGAAATACCGAGATCTAGCTCAACCATATGTTTTGTAGCCTCTATACTGTCTAGTGTCATCTCAACTCTAGGAGATATGCCTGCTGCCCTGCATATATCGGTTATTAATACAAAATAGGACGATTCACGGTCATATAGTATTAAGGGTTCTTGGGCTACTTCATAAATACTGGCATTCCCCTTTAGTGCAAATGGATGTCTTGGATTCGTTGTGAGAACTATCTCTTCCTCGTATAGGTGAATAGTTAATATGTCTGGGTGATTTAATGCTCTACATATACCTAGGTTTACTTCTTCATTTAGAACCATCTGCAGTACATCTGAAGAACGACCTATATTAATATGCACATTGATACCTGGGTAAGATTGTCGAAGCTTTGCGAGCATGTTTGGTAGAGTGTAAGTTCCTATATTGCGTGCAGAAGCCATATTTAATATTCCTCCTGAGGTTGTCATAGCACTGTTAATCGCATCTTTGCCTTGCCTTAGCGTCTCTTGAACTCTTTCTCCATATGTTAAGAATAGCTTTCCCATCTCTGTTAACCTTACACCGCGACCCATCCTATGGAAAAGTGTAGCTCCGAGTTCTTTTTCTATAGATTTGACTCTTGCACTCAGGGATGGTTGAGATAGTCCAAGTGCTTCTGCCGCACGCCGGAAGCTTCCGAGCTCAGCCGATAGTAAGAATGCCTCGATTTGAGCTATTTCCATTAGAATTCTCCTACGATAGCATCTGTATAGATGTGTTGTTTTGAAATTCACACAGTGATAGTGTACACCTATCATCGCAATAGGTGTCGCAGGTCTTGCATTATAGCTGAGTGTTCGTATAATGGAATCCGCAGAGATGAATTAGCACATATTATATTCTGGTTGAATGCCTGTTGCTTTTTGGTTTTAGCTAAGGAGTTTTGGTGACTTGCAACTTCAACCTCTCTGGGCTATGTGTTTCTGGACTATTATTTCAGGAGGTGGATTTTGAGTATGAATGTTAACTCAAACATATCACAGCAAATTAAGGAACTGGAACAAAGTTGGAAAACTGATCCTAGGTGGAAGGGTGTAGAGAGAAATTATACTGCAGAAAATGTAGTGAAATTGCGTGGAAGTGTAATGATTGAACATACACTAGCACGTAGAGGGGCCGAGAGATTATGGAAAACCCTGAATCAGGACGGTTTTATACGAACATTTGGTGCTTACACAGGTATGCAAGCTACTAACATGGTGAAAGCTGGACTTGAGGCAGTCTATTTAAGCGGATGGCAAGTTGCTGGGGATGCAAATTTGGCCTCTCAAACATTCCCTGATCAGAGCTTATATCCGTCCAATAGTGTTCCTGCTGTTGTCCAGAGACTTAACAATGCACTGCTACGAGCCGATCAAATTCAAACACTGGATAAGAGTGGAGACATTGATTATTTTGTTCCTATAGTAGCTGATGCGGAAGCTGGGTTTGGTGGAGCAATACACGCATATGAACTTATGAGATGGATGATAGAGGCAGGTGCTTCAGGAGTACACTATGAAGATCAACTATCATCTGCAAAGAAATGTGGCCACATGGGAGGGAAAGTATTGATTCCTACCAACATGTTCATTCAAACGTTGAATGCAGCGAGATTGGCAGCAGATGTTTTGGATGTTCGAACGGTGCTATGTGCGCGGACAGATGCTAGAGCAGCTACTCTGCTGACAAGTGATATTGATGATAGAGACAGGAAATTCTCGACAGGAGAAAGGACACAAGAAGGATTCTACATCGTGAACGATGGGTTCGATGCAGCAGTCTCTAGGGGATTAGCCTACGCCCCATATGCAGACTTGCTATGGTGCGAGACATCTGAGCCGGATCTAGATGAGGCTAGAGCCTTTGCTGCAGCAATACATGCGGAATATCCAGACATGATGTTAGCTTATAATTGCTCTCCTTCTTTCAATTGGAAAGGAT
The DNA here is from genome assembly GCA_963582505.1 of Dehalococcoidia bacterium. Classification (GTDB taxonomy): domain Bacteria; phylum Chloroflexota; class Dehalococcoidia; order Lucifugimonadales; family UBA2985; genus UBA2985. The sequence goes on along the minus strand of CAUZSC010000038.1, from coordinate 573 downwards.
ATTTGGATGATGCCACAATTGCTAAATTCCAAGATGAATTAGCTAAAGTTGGATATAAGTTCCAATTTATAACTTTGGCTGGGTGGCATATGGTTAATCTGAATGCGTTTGAATTTGCTAGGTCATATAAAGAGAATGGAATGACAACTTTCTCTGCTATGCAGGAACAGGAATTTGCTGCAGAAAAATATGGATACACGGCTACAAAACACCAAGCTGAAGTTGGAGCTGGGTATTTCGATGAGGTATTGTTAAGTGTGAGCGAAGGACAGGCATCTACTGGTGCTCTTAGTGGATCTACAGAAACAGCCCAATTTTAAATTGTCACCTGGCAATTAATAGAGGCGTTATTAAGTCCGATGAAGTAGATTGGAAGAGATCTACTTCACCGGACTTAGTTTGTTGATTGGAAACCTAGAATCTGCATTTATTAGTTATAAATAAACATTGGCGTATATACACAAGTATGATATGATGTGGGTTCTGTTTGAGATGAAGTGGTGTTTGTGGTGGTGGCAGATTGCACCTTAACAATTGAATAGTGGAAGGTAGGTTCTTTTAGAGCGAGTTTGA
>CAUZSC010000037.1:0-13345 GCA_963582505.1 Dehalococcoidia bacterium | reverse complement strand
GTGTTAGTGCTCCTACTTGTGTCATTTCTCATCTCTCCTCTCGCAATTTAAACCAATATCTAATTTCTTACATCTATGGTTATGGTTCTTATTTAGAACTCTCCCCTAATAATAAATGAGCCACTCATGGTTCTTTCTTGTTCGGTAGATTCTCTCTTTTTTATAGTTATGTGGGTTTTGAGGTTACTTTTTTCTTGCGGTTACCTGAAGGCGTATTTGTCGACTCACCAAATCTCCAATTGTAGTTGCGTTAAGTACTTCTTGTATTGCTTCTTCTACGAGCACCCAAACTCCTCTTTGTTGCATAGATCAGAAAAGGTACACTTTCCGGGCTCTTGTATGCATTATAGTGGTGCGTTCTTGCCTTCTAATCCATCTGCTACCATTCTCAAGTTTATTTCTTGAGGAGCCTTCGCTAATGTATGGCCTCCGTGTGGCCCTCTTCGACTATGAATCAGGCCTAATCTATGCAATGCCAGAAGCAATTGCCATAACTATGCCTCTGGTATATTTTGTCTTCCTGCTCTATATCTGCTGTACGAATTGCTCCCTTACCCTAATGCTGAGCCAACTCCACCAATGCCCTTACGCCGTAATCCACCTTCATTGGCACTTTCACAGCCTTACCTCCTGACTCAATCCGATCTGCGAATTATAGCATGCCCTCTATACACGCTCAATACCAAAGGATATTATGTATACTAACAAAATCAACTTTGTCTAAGGGGAAAAGTATAATGGATGCTACTTTAATTGAAGTGTCGCAAAGAGACACTTTTGGAAAAAAATTGACTTCTTTACGTAAACTGGGCATTGTTCCTCTTCATCTTTATGGAGGCACAGAGGAGCCATTATCGCTTCAAGGTGATAGTACAGCTGTTGTTAAGGCCGTATCTCAAGTAGGGCACCACTTGCCTATATATCTGCTATTCACTGAAACAAGCAAGCAAGAAGCTGCGTTAGTCAAGGAAATTCAGCGAGATCCTGTCACTAATCGCGTTTTACACGTAGATTTTCTTCGCGTCGATGTAAATCAAATTGCATCTGGGCGAATACCTATATCTTTAGTCGGAGATTCACCAGCGATCAAGCGGGGCGGTACTTTAAATCAGACGCTATCTCATCTGCTTGTAGAATGTCTTCCAATGGAAATGCCGTCACAAATTGACTTTGATATATCCATTTTATCTGCATTGGATTCAATTGCCCGTGTTTCTGACCTAGTAACACCCCCCGGAATAACCATACTTTCTAGCGAAGAAGAAGTTGTTGCAAGAATAAGCGCTCCTCGCTTGCAAGGAACTCAATCTTCAGAGTCACTTATGGAAGCTGCTCCCGCAAATGTGCAGGTTATAGGACAAGACCAAAAATCTGAAGACGCTAGTGTAACCTAAGAAGCCTAAGTGTATTGCCGAGCTCGGGCGTTAGGTTCCTAGCTTGGCAATACACTTCCTACGAATTGCTGGTATCCCCTCACAAATTCCTCACTTCTAAGTTTATTCTTTCCTTCCATTTGCATTTCTAGTAAGCCCAGAAACCCTTTAGCCGTTACCACTCCTATAGGAGCCTCTGCACTTTCTCCAAGAGAAATTATTTTCCCAATATTTTCCTTATTCTCTTGGCTTCCAATGGGTATTGTCCTTAGAATCTTTAGGAGTTTCCCGTTCCAGTACGTGTATGTTCCTGGCCAAGGAGAAAGGCCCCTAACTTTATTCCATATTTTCTCTGCAGGAAGATTCCAAATAAGATATCCATCTTCTTTTTTGAGTTTGCGGGAATATGTTGCTTTTTCTGCTTCTTGAGCCCTAGGCTGTATCGTTCCTTGAAGATGTCGCGGAAGAACAGTTTCCAGTAATTTCGCTCCTTCTCGGAAAAGTCTCTCTGTCAGTGTTTCTGTAGTGTCCCATTGATATACCTCGTGTTCCTCACTTGCAAGAATTGGGCCCGTGTCTAGCCCCTCATCTAGCAACATAATAGTAACTCCAGCCACTTTGTCTCCCTCTAGGAATGTGTTAGCCACTGGTGATGGTCCTCTATGTCTAGGCAACAGAGAGGGGTGGATATTTATACATCCCCTGTTTGGAATAGTTAGTACGTCCTTCGGTAGAATCTGGCCGTATGCAGCTATAACAATCACATCGGGGGACAGTTCCTTTAGTTCGGTTTTAACGACTTCGCTCTTTAATGACTTTGGTTGGATAACTCGCAGTTCTTTTTGTTCCGCTAATTGTTTAACCGCCGATTGTTGGTAACGTAGCCCTCTTCCCATTACCTTATCAGGTTGTGTATAGACTCCTACGATATCATTTCCCATTTTCAGCAACGATTCTAAAACGGGCAATGTAAATTCTGGTGACCCCATGTAAACAATATTATTTGCCATTTCGTTAATTATAATGGGTTTAATCACAGAGGTACAAACACTAATCAAAAGTCGTTGAAAACTCGCACCCTTACCCCTTGCATCCTTTATATCTAGGGCCTGTTATAGTTAGCTTGTGATCTTCGGATACCTCTATCCTTTGGCTCGACGTTTTACTTAGATCATATTTTATTTAGCCTTTAACTAGGCTCTTTTTAGGCTCCTTCGAGCCATCATATCTGCCTCAAGTTTTCGCATTCTTTTTTAATTTTATTTGTTTTTTGGGGAGTTCTAATCTTGTCCTTACCTTCAGCCTCTCAAATTTGGATCTCAGCCCTTGGCAGCCTTGAGGTACAAGTAAGCCAGCCCAGTTACAAGACCTGGCTAAAAAACACCGTTGGTTTATCTTGGAACGGACAACACCTACTGGTAGGAGTTCCATCCGTCTTCGTAGCAGAGTGGCTAGAAAAACGTATGTCAACGTTGTTAGAGACGACTGTTACCTCTGTGACCGGAAAAGAGGCCACCATTTCTTTCTCAGTTACTGGATCTGAGGCCTCCCATTCCAGTAATTCCTTACCCCCTTCTTCAAAGAGTTCCTCTATCTCTCCTCAACCTTACAGTTATCAAGCTAGAACTAGTTATAATAGACTTAATGACAAATATACCCTCGATAGTTTTGTCGTCGGTGAATCAAATCAATTGGCCTACGCTGCCGCTGTTGCAGTGGCCTCTAAACCTGGTCAGACATATAACCCTCTCTTCCTGTATTCTGGGGTTGGCTTAGGGAAAACTCACCTTCTGCATGCGATTGGAAATACTGCCGTTCAGCGGGGCTTGACTTGCCTATATGTTACTTCCGAGCAATTCACTAACGAATTTATCTCTTCTATCCAGAATCGCAAAACACCAGAATTCAGGGATAAATATAGATCTGTTGATGTTCTCTTGGTTGACGATATTCAATTTATTAGAGGAAAAGATTCGATTCAAGAAGGCTTCTTCCACACCTTCAATGATTTACACACTTCAAACAGCCAAATCGTGATTGCAAGTGATCGCCCTCCTTCAGAGCTTACGCTTTTGGAAGATCGTCTTAAATCCAGATTCGAATGGGGGTTAACTACCGTGATGGGAATCCCCAACACAGAAACACGTGTAGCCATCCTTCAGGCAAAGGCTGCGTCTATAGGTATGCCTATAGGCCAAGACCTCCTTTACTTCTTGGCAGAAAATTTTCACTCTAGTGTCAGAGATCTCGAAGGTGCTCTAAACCGTGTCTCTGCCTACATAGACCTCACCGGACAGAATCTTTCTTTAATGACTGCCCGCCAAGCTTTGGGCGACCTTTTAAGCACGCCCTATTCTAAAAAAGCCTCTCCTACAGATGTCTTAACCTCTGTCTGTTCTTTCTATGGAACCTCTTTGTTGGCCCTATCAAGTAAAAGGCGCGATAAAACCCTTGCCTATGCAAGACAAATTGCTGCTTTCCTCCTTCGGGACTGTGCTCAGATAACACTATTAGAAATCGGAGCCCTCCTGGGGAATCGTGACCATAGTAGCATTAGGTATTCAATTAAGACCCTTGAAAAGCACCTCTCTAAGGACACTTTCATCCAAGAAGAAATTCAAGAACTTCGGGCAACTATACTTTTGACTGGACAATCCTAGTTTTCACCGTTTTCACTGTTGTATATCTCTGTAGTTTTCAAAAGTATTCCATAACTAAAGGATTATTTTTCACTAGGTAGTTTAACATTTTCCCCAAAGTTACGTTTTATTGGTATTATTATAGTTATATTCTAATACTTAAGTAATATTTAAATAATGATAGATTTAACAAGAGTGAAAATTAAAGGTGGCAATGGAGGGGCCGGAGGCATAAGCTTTCGGAGGGAGAAATTTGTTCCAAGAGGAGGCCCAGATGGGGGCGATGGCGGACGTGGAGGGGATGTTATTATAAAGGCAGTTGAGAACGTCCATTTATTACGGCAATATAGGTATAAAAGAAATTTTGCTGCTGAGAATGGGTCTATGGGTAAAGCGAGATTAAAAACTGGCAAAAGCGGAAATAGAATAACACTGGAAGTTCCTACAGGAACACTGCTCTGGAAGATTACCGAAAGCGGAACAAAGGAACTTGTGGCAGATCTTGCACATAAAGGAGAAGAATGTATTGTTGCTCATGGCGGAGCCAGTGGGAAGGGAAATGCACAATATGTCACGTCATCTAATCAAGAGCCTTTGATTGCAGAAAACGGAGAACTGGGAGAAGAAGTAACTATAGAACTCGAAATGAAGCTTCTGGCGGACGTTGGAATAGTAGGAAATCCGAGCGTGGGGAAGTCATCGCTATTGAGGGCTTGTTCGAGAGCCCATCCAGAAGTAGCAGCATATCCTTTCACTACACTCGAGCCAGTACTGGGTTTTGTGCAAGGGGAAAAACAGGGGTTTATAGCAGTAGAGGTTCCTGGATTGATAGAAGGAGCTCATAACGGAACGGGCCTAGGGGATAAATTTCTAAGGCATATAGAGCGAACGCGAGTTTTAATTCATTTACTTGATGGGACACAAGATGACTGTCTCGAATCGTACTATCAGGTTAGAGAAGAGATGTATTTATTCAATCGAGAGCTTATTGAGAAGCCTCACATAATAGTTATCAACAAGCTTGACTTACAAGAGGTAAGAATGAAAAAAGAAGAAATCTCCTCGTCCTTCAAGTCAATTGGACTGGATGTTGATTTTATTTCAGCGGAGACAAAAGAGGGAGTAACGAATATCTTAGCAAAGGTTGATCAACTTTTAGCACTGCAAACTACAGGAGATGGGCCACAACAAGAACAAGAAAGAAGAACGAGGACACCAACTAGCAATAATATAGAACAACCCAGAGTTACAATGGATGAAGAAGTCTACGTAGTGGAATCACCAAAAGCGGAAAGATTAGTGAACCGAGTAGACTTGACAGACAGAAGAGTCCAAATTCAGCTATGGGAGGAGTTTAAGAATCAGGGTATTGTTAGGGCCCTCGAAAGAGCTGGAGCCAAATCAGGAAGAACCGTAAGGTTCGGTAAGCATGAGTTGGATTGGGCATAGTATGAGAATAGGAGTTTTGGGAGGAACCTTCGATCCTATTCACAATGGGCATCTCGAGATAGCAAGGCAGGCAATTAGAGAGGTAGCCTTAGATTTCGTTTTATTCATTCCTACTGGTCGTCCTTGGATGAAGGCTGGCCTGAATATCACTGCCAGCAAGCATAGACTAGCAATGGTGCGACTGGCAATTCAAAGGAAACCCAAATTTCGAGAAAGTACGATTGAAGTAGATAGGAACGGATTAACTTACACAATTGACACCCTTATAAGCCTAAAAGAGCAATATGGGGAACAGTCGTCGCTTTTCTTCATTTTGGGAATGGATTCACTGGAAACATTCCCTAGGTGGAAACAACCAGACGAGATTCTCAATCTCTGTACGCTAGTGGCCGCACTAAGGCCAGATCAAGAATCTCTGGAGCGGGCAAGGATTGTAGAAATAGGAGTAAATGCCAGAGAAAAAATCATTACCCTGAATAACAAGAAGGTCAAGGTAAGCGGAGAGAACATCCGAGAGATGCTTTTGCGGGGAAAATCAATCAAAGGTATGGTTCCATCGGAGGTGGAGGAATACATAGAGGAAAATCACATTTATGGGGAGGCACATCTTGGCTATAGAAAAGAGTAAAAGGATTTTGGAGGTAGCGGAAGAGGTGGGGGCACTTAGATATGGAGACTTCACTCTTTCTTCAGGTGCCAAGAGCAACTATTACTTTGATGGACGGTTAATTAGCCTGAATCCCGAAGGGGCGCATCTGTTGGGGCAAGCATTCTTAGAGAGGCTTCAGGGTATAGATATTGACTATGTTGGGGGACCAGCGATGGCTGCGATACCGTTGGTGACGGCAATTGCTCTTGTAAGTTACCTCGACGGTAGAAACATTAGCGCTTTTTTTGTTCGAGGGGAAACAAAAGGCCACGGGATGCAAAATCAGATAGAAGGAAATTTGCCGCTAGGATCTAAGGTGGCAATAATTGACGACGTGTGCACTTCAGGAGGATCTATAGTGGGGGCAATTCAAGCGGTAGAAAGCTTAAGGTGCAAAGTTGCTGTTATCTTATCAGTTTTGGACCGAAAGCAAGGAGGGTCAGATAAACTTATAAGCGAAGGCTACCGGTTTGAAACCTTATTGACAGCAGGAATAGACGGGAAGGTTGTAGTTTCCACATAGTGTTGGGAATTAAACGTCAAGGTTGCGAACGCTGGTCGCATGAGCCTGAATGAATTCCTTTCGAGGTTCGACATCCTCGCCCATAAGATCCGAAAAAACGCGGTCCGCCGTATCTTCATCTTCTGCAGTAACCTGCAGCAAACTCCGGGTCTCTGGGTCCATGGTTGTTTCCCATAGTTGATCAGGGTTCATTTCTCCGAGTCCTTTGTATCGCTGGATAGTCAGGCCTCTTTTCCCATCCATTTTTTTAACAAACCCATCTTTTTCTTGCTCTACGAAAGCGTAATGGAATTCTTTCCCAGCCTGAATTTTGTATAGTGGGGGCTGAGCTATATATAAATACCCACCATCAATCAACGGCTTCATATTTCTATAGAAAAATGTAAGCAGAAGGGTTCTTATATGAGAGCCATCAACATCCGCATCAGTCATGATTATGACCTTGTGATAGCGAAGCTTTTCTAAATTAAAGTCATCCCCAAGATTGGCCCCTACTGCTGTGATGATAGTTCGGATTTCCTCGTGTCCCAACATTTTTTCTATGCGGGCCTTTTCTACATTTAGAATCTTGCCTTTAAGTGGCAATATTGCTTGAAATCTCCGGTCGCGTCCAGCTTTAGCTGACCCACCTGCTGATTCACCCTCAACTAAGTATAGCTCTGACAGTGAGGGATCTTTTTCTGAGCAGTCAGAAAGTTTACCAGGGAGAGATCCTCCGTCCATGGCATTTTTCCTAAGAACCATATCCCTAGCTTTGCGGGCGGCCTCTCTAGCTTTTTGTGCAGTAATACACTTTTCAAGAGTTCTTCGTGCCTCTTGAGGGTGTTCTTCGAGGTAGTAAGTAAGTGCTTCTGCAACGACAGAGTCTACATAGCCTTTCACTTCTGGATTACCAAGCTTGGTTTTGGTTTGACCTTCGAATTGAGGATCTACAAGTTTCACACTTATAACAGTAGTCAATCCCTCCCTTACGTCTTCCCCAGAAAGATTTGCCTGATCGTCTTTCAGGAACTTCTGTTTTCTTGCATAGTCGTTGAGGGCTCTTGTTAATGCTGACCTAAATCCGGTAAGGTGACTACCTCCCTCGGATGTGTTTATGCAATTAGCGAAAGACAGTGAAGTCTCGGAGAAACCAGCATTGTACTGAATCGCTGTTTCTACCATGGTTCCTTCAATGGTCTTCTGCACGTATATGGGCTCTTCTTGGAATACGTCCTTACTACGGTTTAAGTCTTTTACGAAACTGATTATGCCCCCGTCAAACTTATACTTCTGGTTCCATTGAGAAAAACCTTGCTCTTTGTGCCATTCGGATGTTACGGCGATTAAGAGGCCTTTGTTTAAATACGCCATTTCCTTGAAGCGTTGAGACAGCTCGTCAAAATTATATTGCAGATCTCCGAAGATCTTTTCATCAGGGCGGAAAATAGCTAAAGTGCCTGTCCCCTTTGCTGATCCAATTTGTTCTAAGGGCCCACAGGCTTGTCCCCTTTCGAATTCTTGGGCCCAAAGATATCCGTCTCTTTTAACTTCAATTCGAAGAGAACTAGATAATGCATTTACAACAGAGGCTCCAACACCATGGAGACCCCCAGAAACAGCATAGCCCTTGCCTCCAAACTTTCCTCCTGCGTGCAAGGTTGTCATAACTGTTTCAACGGCAGATTTACCAGTTGCTCGGTGGATGCCTGTTGGTATGCCACGGCCATCATCTTGTACGCTTACCGACCCATCGGTTTTTATAACGATGTCTACACGAGTGCAGTACCCAGCCATAGCTTCGTCAACAGCATTGTCAACTATCTCGTAGATTAAGTGATGTAACCCGCGCTGATCGGTGCTGCCAATGTACATACCAGGGCGCTTTCTAACAGCCTCCATGCCTTCTAAGACTTGAATGTCTTCAACTGTATACCCGTTACTAATTTGATTATCAGGCATAATTTAACCTTTCTGTTTCTCCGGGGCACTTACCAACACGATGACGTGGCACTAATCCGAGGAAATTAATTTTGGTGGAAATCACGAATGAAGGGAAAAATTCACTCTTTTACGTATTATTCATATCTCTAAACTACGACCAAGTCCAGTTTACACAAAAAGGGGGCAAAGGTCAAAATTACGCGATATATTCAACAACACTGAGGTATGGAAACTATATATTGTATAAAGAGGAGAGATATTAGCGAAATAAGAATAAAATTAAACTGGCAGTTATTAACCAAAGGACAATGTTGATCAGTAGCGGCATATCCGTTAACAAGATTTCCTCTGGTTTTTCCCCAAGGTTCTCGTGATGGACTAAGGTTAAGTATCGGAATAACCCATACATGACAAATGGAATTGTTAACATCATGGCATGGTTGCCAGGTAATGTTTCAGCAGTGAAAGTGTAGAAAATATATGATACAAGGGTCGAAGGAGCGACTATAGCAATGAGTTGCTCAAGTAGTTTAATGGAATAGTTGGATAATGTTTCTCTTTGTCCTATGTTGGTTGCCAAAAGTAGTTCGCTATATCTTTTTGAAAAACCGATAAACAAAGCGCCAAGACTTGTGCAGACATACAGCCATGGTGAAATCGATACACCTAAAACAACTGCTCCTGCTACGGCGCGGAGGACAAACCCCCCACTTATTGTCAGTACATCTAATATGACAATATTCTTTAAATAGAAAGAGTACGCAACCATCGTAATCAGATAGAGTGATGCAATTAGACCCAAGTAAAAGCTAATAGAAAAAGCAGAAATTATCCCAATGATGCTCAATAACAAAGAGAAAACTAAGGCCAGGTTAAAAGAGATTAACCCGGCGGCAAGAGGTCGGAATCGTTTCGTGGGATGCTGCTTGTCCTTTTCAATATCTACTAAATCATTAATGATGTATACGGCACTAGAAACGATGCAAAAGCAAACAAAAGCAAGTGTACATTTATACAATAAATGGACAGCGTGGTTTAAGCTTTCAATAGTCCAGGCTTCGCCAATAGTGAATAAGAAGGCAAAGTAGATAAGCAAATTCTTTGTCCACTGTCGAGGGCGAGTGGCTAGTAGTAAATATTTAGGGGTGAGGAACACAGTTTTTCAAAGCACCAGTATATTATAGTGAAAGGATCATAACTATGGTATAGGATTAAAGTCAACGGCAAGCTTTTCTAAAAAGGGGTAATAAATAAACGAAGGTCACAGTATTATTGAACAAGAAAATTTCAGGCAGGGAGAATCTAATGAACGTAGAGAGATCATAACGTGGCACTGTTTTATGATAAAGAGATTCGAATATTTAGAACGCTATGTGGATCTGATAATAACAATGCATATTTGGTGGTATGTCCTGATACAAAAGAGAGCGTGATAATAGATGCCCCCCTCGGACCGGAGGGGATATTGGAACATGCAGAAGGCACACAGGTGAAAGCTATTCTTATAACTCATCGGCATAGAGACCATACAGAAGGACTGGAACAAGTTGTGAAAACCACTAGGGCTCCAGTATTGGCACACCCCGCGGATGTGCCGGAAATCCCAGGGGCGCCAATACCAATTGAGGATGGGGAGATTATAAAAGTGGGAACGCTGGAAATTAAGGCAATACATACGCCCGGGCATACACCAGGTTCAATATGCTTTCTAGTCTGCGGGCACATTTTCACAGGAGACACAGTGTATTCCGGAGGCCCAGGCGAGAGTCGTGGCCCTGAGGCGACGATACAGATTTTGAAAAACATTACAGAGAAGATTTACACATTGCCGGATGAGACAGTAGTTTTACCAGGGCATGGCCACCATAGTATTTTGAGTATTCCAAAAAGAGAATACCGTATGTTTTACTCTGAGCACCCCGATATATTACCTCCGATACCGCCGTCAAAGCGATGATATCGCTGGACCACTTTTCATGGACAGATCAGGTGCTATAAGTTAACATTGAGGCCGTTTTGATGACCCGTTTCGTAGTTGTTACTAAATCAGGGAATGAGTGAACCATAGGCTGCAGCACAAGTTATGTATATACTCCTAAAGCTTGTACGATTCGCGTTAAAATATAAACTTCGGCTGATTGCATCATATTTATCTGTACTTGCAGTCACGATTTGTGCACTAATAGTACCGAGATTATTAGGGATCGCAGTTGATGAAGTTGTTGGTTCCGGGGAATTTAAGCAGTTAGTTTACCTAGCCCTAGCTATATTAGTAGTAAATGCCTTCCGAGGTGTTGCAGCGTTTGCCCAACAATATTTGGCAGAATCTACAGCTCACATGGTCTCATATGATATAAGAAATGCTTTTTACGAGCATCTTCAGCGACTAAGTTTTGCCTTCCATGACGAAAACAGGTCGGGAGACTTGATGTCTAGAGCAACAGCTGATGTTGAAGGCATACGCATGTTTATACAGGGAGGGCTTATACGAGGCGTCTATATGGTTATGCTTATTTTGGGCGTGTCGATAATTTTATTGGTTTCCAATATTAAATTGGCACTAATGAGTTTATTTTTTGTTCCATTTATAGTTGTGCGTACAGGCACTATCATGTTGGCAATGCGACGGAACTGGCTGGCTCAACAAACAGAAATGGGATATATGACAATAGTTCTCCAAGAAAACCTGGCAGGGAACAGAGTAGTTCGTGCATTTGCCGCCGAACAGTATGAAGAAAGTAAATTTCGGCACCATGCCGATGAGATCGCAAAATACGGTTTCAATGCGGAAAGGCTTCAAGCGATTACTACAGCTTTGAACAATTTCTTTTTCTTGGGGGCAACGGGAGTAATTCTCTGGTTTGGAGGGAAAGAGGTTATCAACGAAAGGTTAACAGAGGGAGAATTAGTTGCATTCTTGTTATACTTAGGCCTTCTTGCCATACCCGTCAGAATGGCTGCTTGGATTGTGAATAGTTTTTCTAGGGCGTTGTCTGCTGGAGAGCGATTACTTTACGTATTGGATGCAGAATCTCCGGTTAAAGAAAAACCGCAAGCTAGGATACTGAATAGGGTTAACGGCAAAGTTGAATTTAGAGATGTATCGTTTGGCTATACAGAAGAAGCCAAAGCATTAGACAGTATCAATTTTTCAATTGACAGCAAAAAAGTAGTTGCAATATTAGGAGCCCCAGGTAGCGGTAAAAGTACATTAGTTCATTTGCTTCCCCGGTTTTATGACGTCACACAGGGAAGCATAACAATAGATGAAGTAGATATTCGCGATGTTACCATTGAGTCATTACGAAGGAACATTGGAATAGTTCAACAAGATGTTTTTATTTTCACATCTACGATAAGAGCAAATATAGCCTATGGGTCTCTGTATGCATCTGAGGAAGAAGTGATAACAGCGGCAAAGCTTGCACAGTTACACGATTTTATAGAGACGCTGCCAGATGGATATGATACATATGTTGGAGAAAGAGGTGTTGGTCTCTCTGGAGGGCAGAAGCAAAGATTAGCAATAGCGAGAACTCTTTTGTTAAACCCCCCTATTTTGATATTAGATGATTCGACATCCAGCGTGGATACAGAAACTGAGCATTTAATAAGAGAAGCTTTGCAAACTGTGATGGAGGGTCGAACAACATTTATCATTGCACATAGACTAAGTAGTGTTAGGAATGCAGACATTGTGGTAGTAATGAAAGAAGGAAAAATAGTTCAGAGGGGAATTCATTCTGCATTGATTGCTACAGAGGGACCATATAAGGAGATCTATGAGCTTCAGCTTCAGCCTCAAGAAAGAACAGAACAAATTCTTGTCTCGGATAATCAAAAGATAAAAGAAGAGGGTGAATAGAAATGAGCTGGGGAGGATTAGGTCAAGGCAGTAGTGGCAATCTTCCCGGAGTAGCGGAGATACGCAGACTTAGGGGAAGGCTTAGTCTTGTTCTAGAGGATGTGGAATTTGGTAAAGTATATGACTCTAGTGTGGTAATTCGCTTGCTAGGCTATGCTAGGCCACATCTGAAATTAACTATTTTCAGCTTGTTAACGATGCTGGTGTATATAGCCACCCAGATATCCGTACCCTTGTTAGTCGGACTGGCATTGAACCAGTTTATTCAAAATCACGATTTGCCACTACTGGACAGACTTGCAGGGCTCGATAAAATAGGTATCGCTTTCCTAATAGTGGCTGTATTTAATCTAGCAGGCAATTATCTTCACCTGATTGGCCTCGCTAAAGTCAATCAGGCTATCTTAAGGCAACTGAGAGTAGAAATGCATTCTCACTTGCAAAGACTATCCACTATGTTCTTTGACCATAATGAGGTAGGGCGACTTATGAGTAGAGTCCAAAATGATGCCCATGCATTACAGGAATTCATGACGATTTTGGCAGTGGGCATGGCAGAAATAGTTAGCTTGGGTGGCATTATTGTGCTTATGCTAATATGGGATTTTAAGCTTGCCCTGATATCTTTTGCTGTTATGCCTGTGTTTGTCGTGATAATGGTTTTGTGGCAAGGTAGGGCGAGAAGGTCATTTATGCGCATTCGGTATGCTATTTCTGGTGTAAATGCAAGTTTACAAGAAAGTATATCAGGCGTCCGTGTAACGCAGAGCATGAACAGAGAGAGTATTAATCTAAGCCAGTTTGAAGAATTAAACAAGGAACACTTGGATGCAAATGTCGAAGCAAGCAAACTTACAGCAGGGCTAATGCCATCTGTGGAACTTCTTACGGCGATAGCCTTTGGCCTCCTAATAGTAATAGGCG
>CAUZSC010000036.1:0-13525 GCA_963582505.1 Dehalococcoidia bacterium | reverse complement strand
TGGCCCAACCCTTTCAATTAATGGAGCTCTTATAAAAATAGCATTAAAAGGTACATCTCCTATTGCAGGCATTAGAACACTCGTTTCAAAGCTATCAATTTGTCTTCCATAAGCATTTCTTCTCACACTTATATCCATAATACCTAGAGGTATAGGTCTGTCGTCGGTTATATCTTTTGCCAATACAATCATCCCTGCACATGTACCCCAAGTCGGCAAGCCACTCTTGATTAAAAATTTCAATCTGTCAGTAAGCCCAAAATTATCCATCAACTGGACTATAGTAGTGCTCTCTCCGCCAGGTATTATCAAACCATCTATACAATCCAACTGACCCGGAAGGCGTATTTCAGATGCCTCCAATCCCAAGCCATCCAGCATTTTCATATGCTCTCTGAAATCTCCCTGAAGTGCAAGTACGCCTATTTTTGTCAATCTACCAACCTCTTTGTGCCATCTGTTCTTCTATCGGCATTGTCCTAACGTCCAAACCAGGCATAGCTTTACCTAATCCTCTTGACACCTCGGCTATTATGTCTGGATTGTCATAATTAGTAGTAGCTTTAACTATCGCCCTAGCAACCAATTCAGGATTATTAGCCTTGAATATGCCTGAACCCACAAATACCCCTTCTACTCCAAGCTGCATCATTAATGCGGCATCTGAGGGAGTGGCTATGCCACCAGCTGCAAAATTAACCACAGGTAATTTACCCGTATCATGAATCTGTTGAACTAATCCGAAAGGTGCCTGTAAATCCCTTGCAGTGGCCATTAATTCCTCTTCACTCATTACTTCTATTTTCTTAATTTCACCCAAAACAGAGCGAGCATGCCTCACTGCTTCAACAATATTGCCTGTACCTGCTTCACCTTTGGTCCTTATCATGGCAGCACCTTCTCCTATGCGCCTCAGTGCCTCTCCCAAATTCCTACAACCACACACAAATGGAATGGTAAAAGAATGCTTCCATATATGATTAGATTCATCAGCAGGAGTCAGAACTTCAGATTCATCTATGTAATCAATACCCAAAGACTGTAGAACTTGAGCTTCTACAAAATGGCCTATACGAGCTTTAGCCATTACTGGTATTGTGACTGATTTCTTTATCTTTTCTATCATTTCAGGGTCAGACATCCTAGCAACTCCACCGTCTTTTCTTATGTCTGATGGCACACGTTCCAAGGCCATCACTGCACAAGCACCCGAATCTTCAGCTATCTTAGCTTGCTCTGCATCCACCACATCCATTATAACTCCACCCTTTAGCATTTGAGCCAAACCTGTCTTAACTCCCCAGGTTCCTATCGCCATGGCTTTTCTCCTTATCTAAATCCAAAACCCTTCATATTATAGAAATTATACAATAGGCATGATACTCTATCAATTAAGCCTCACCTAATTAAAGCAATAAATTTATATTTAAAGTGCAAAACGAAAATATACCTGACTCTCCTAATTCATCCAAGAATACCCGAATGTTCTATGGTTGGTGGCTTCTTGGGGCTGGCACAATTGTAATGGTTATGCAAGGTGGCCTGTATGCATATGGATTTTCTGCTTTCTTCGTGCCACTTGCCGCAACCCTCGGAGTAAGTCGTGGCGTCCTTTCACTGGCCTTCTCTTTCACAAGACTAGAAAGTAGCCTACTAGGCCCCATCGAAGGGTACGTAATAGACCGCTTCGGACCACGTGGCATAATGTACATTGGCTTCGTTATTTTTACATTAAGCTTTTTGCTTTTTAGCAGAGTCAATACACTATTTGGCTTTTATTTGGTGTTCCCACTTATCGCTTTGGGCGCAAGTATGTCAGGGTTCCTTCCTGTTGTTACAGCTATAAATAATTGGTTTTCCCGTAGACGTGGTCTGGCAACCGGTATAAGTTCAGCAGGTGTCAATATAGGTGGTGTCTTAGTAGCAATAGTAGCTCTAAGCATCAGTCACTTTGGTTGGAGAACAGCTGCATTAATGATTGCCATGTTAATAGGAACATTAGGCATTCCAATGGCAGCTATGATGAGACATAAACCTCAAGACTATGGATACCTACCGGATGGAGACACTCCTCACAATACACAATCAGATAAGTCAGAGGATTTAGCATCCAACTCGAAAGAAAACGCCGATCCAGATTTTACAGCTATGCAGGCAATAAGAACTCCAGCCTTTTGGTTTATTTCTGCTGCACACGGATTTTCCCTGTTTATAGTAGGTTCTATTTCTATACATCAGATACCGCTTCTAGTAGATGTAGGCATTTCATATGAGAAATCCGCATCTATACTTGCCTTCATGACTTTCATGGCAATGATAGGGAGGATAGGTGGTGGTTATTTGGGAGATGTTGTTGGTAGGAAAACTATATTAGTAATATGCTTCTTTATGATGTCCGTTGGAGTAATAGTATTGGCAACTGCGCAGACGGTTTTCCAAGCTTTGATATACGCCGTGATATACGGTATCGGTTATGGTGCACGAGCACCAATACTCATAGCCTTAAGAGGTGAATTCTTTGGACCCAGAAATTTTGCAACTATAATGGGTCTATCTCAGCCAATAATGGTTATCGGGTCGTTCTTTGGTCCTATTGCTGCAGGCTTCGCCTATGATGTACAGGGTAATTATCGTATGATTTTCATAATAATAGCAGCTATCAACCTAATCGGAGCCCTTCTTGTATTTTTTATAGAGAAACCAACTCCTCCACAAGCTAAAGAAATTACTTATCAAGAACCATGATGTCCTGTTAGTTAGCTATTGTTTCCGTAACCGGTATCTTTTCTTCAACTGCCCCGTCTCCCAAATCATTCAGAACATTGGCCAGATACTGCCCCGTATATGAAGCCTCAACGTTCACTATGTCTTCTGGTGTACCAACCGCAATCACATAACCACCCAGATCTCCAGCTCCTGGTCCTATGTCTACTACCCAATCAGCATTCTTTATTACATCCAAATGATGTTCTATGATCACTACAGTATTCCCCATGTCTACTAATCTATGAAGTACGTTTAACAGAGTCGCACAATCTTCGAATGAGAGCCCTGTTGTGGGTTCATCTAGAATATATAAGGTTTTGCCAGTTGCCCTCTTAGATAACTCTGTTGCCAATTTTACTCTTTGAGCTTCACCTCCACTCAAAGTCGTAGCAGGTTGACCCATCCTAATATACCCCAATCCTACATCTCGTAAAGTCTCTAATTTCGTACGTATTTTTGGGAAATTCCAAAAGAAATCTAACGCCTGATATATCGTCATATTTAGCACTTCTGAAATATTCTTGCCTTTGAATGTTATCTGTAATGCTTCTCGATTATATCTTTGCCCATTACAAATTTCACATGGTACTGTAACATCCGGTAGAAATTGCATTTCTATCTGTATATACCCTCCACCAGCGCATTGCTCACACCTGCCTCCCTTAACATTAAAAGAGAATCTACCCGGAGCATATCCTCTCGCTCTAGATTCTGGTACGGTTGCGAATAATTCTCTTATGGGAGTAAATACTCCAGTATATGTGGCAGGGTTACTCCTTGGAGTGCGGCCAATTGGTGCCTGGTCTATATTAATAACCTTATCTATGTTTTGTATCCCTGCTATAGAATCACATTCACCTGGCCTATCTTTAGATCTATAAAACATCTGGGCTAATTTCTTGAACAGAACTTCGTATATCAAGCTGCTTTTACCTGAACCGGATACTCCAGTTATGCATACCAATTTACCCAAAGGTATTGTGGCGTCTATATTCTTCAGATTATTAGCCCTAGCCCCTTTTATCACTAACTCCATACCATTGCCAACACGTCTTTCTGTTGGTAAAAAGATTTTCTTATTCCCACTCAGATATTGACCTGTAATGGATTGTTCCTCATTCTCTATGTCTTCTATCGAACCGTATGCAACAACATGACCACCATGTTCACCTGCTCCTGGACCCAAATCTATAATGTGATCAGAAGCCCTCATAATGGCTTCATCATGTTCTACTATTATGATTGTATTTCCTAAATCTCTCAGGCGTTTCAATGTATTGATTAAACGATGGTCATCTACAGGATGTAAGCCAACGGATGGCTCGTCACAAACGTATAAAACACCTGTTAGCCCGGAGCCTATTTGAGTGGCTAGCCGAATACGCTGTGCCTCTCCACCACTTAATGTTGAAGCTGCACGTTCTAATGTCAGATAATCCAGCCCTACGTCTTCTAAGAATTTTAATCTACCTTTGATTTCTTTTAGTATCTGGTCCGCAATGACTTTTTCCCTGTCGTTTAGCGGAGATGTTCCATCCCCTTTGAATGAAGTTCCAGATTCTAAGTGCACAACCCAATCCATAGCATTACTAATAGTCATAGAGGTAAATTCTATTATGTTCTTGTTCCCTACCAATACAGCCAGCGACTCTGCCTTCAGTCTTTGTCCATTACAATCTGGACAAGACCTAGAACTCATATATTTCTCGATTTCACTCCGCACATAATCAGACTCTGTATCTTTATATCTACGTTCTAAATTATGTACAACTCCCTCAAACGTAGTATCCCAACTGTATACACGACCACGACGAGTTCGATGCCTAACTCTAACCTTCGTAGATTTGCTTCCATACAAGATCAAATCTACTTGTTCTTGGTCTAATTCATTTATTGGTAAATTAGTAGGAAAGTTGTGCTCCTCAGCCAAAGAATTCAAAAGGCTGGAATAGAAAGAATTGTAAGATCCTGATCTAACCCAGGGGAATATACCCCCCTCAGATAGACTAAGATTCTTGTTTGGTATTACCAAATCTGGGTCAACCTCCAACCTGAATCCTAGTCCTGTACAAGTGACACATGCACCGTATGGACTATTGAAAGAAAAAGTACGTGGCTCTATCTCCCCGAAACTGATTCCGCAATATACACAAGCAAATTTTTCTGAGAAAAGAAATTCATCTCCGTCTACTACCAATACTTGCACCACACCATTACCCAACTTAAGCGATTGCTCTACTGAATCCGCTATCCTATTATCTTCGATACCATCACTAATCACTAGTCTGTCTACCACCACCTCAATCGTATGCCATTTTTTCCTATCTAAGGCTATCTCTTCATATAAATCCCTTACCTGTCCATCAACACGAGCCCGTAAGTATCCATTTTTCTTGGCGTCTTCAAATATTTCTTTATGTTGGCCCTTCTTATGTATAACTTTAGGCGCCATAATTATTATTCTTGAATCTTTAGGTAAATTTATTATTGAATCAACGATTTGCTGAACCGTCTGACGTTGAACTACTCGACCACAGTTGTAGCAATGAGGTCTTCCTGCTCTGGCATATAAAAGCCTTAAGTAATCATAAATTTCCGTGACTGTTCCTACAGTAGATCGAGGATTATGTGAAACCCATTTTTGGTCTATAGAAATAGCCGGAGACAAACCGTCTATGTAATCCACATCAGGTTTATCCATTCTACCCAGAAACTGGCGAGCGTAAGCTGATAATGATTCTACGTAGCGTCTCTGTCCTTCTGCATAGACTGTATCAAAAGCTAAAGAACTCTTCCCTGAACCTGAAACACCGGTAATAACAACCAGTTTATTCCTAGGAATAACAACATCCACGTTCTGCAGATTATGCTCCCTAGCCCCTTTTACTACTATCTCCTCAATAGCCATACGACTCCTAGGTTCAAAAATTAAGAAAGGTATGGCTACATTCTACTACCACATAAAGGAATATTGGGTAAACTTTAATTAATTTTCACTGATAATTATTTAGTGATACAATAATACTAATACTCAATGTATCTTTAAATTTATATAAGATATATATAATCACTTTCGATAATTGAAAATTTGTGATATATTTCGCAAGGAATTTAATGAGTTCTTAGGAGTTGAAGTTTGGTAGAATTATTAGCAGGGCCTTTTACAGTCAAAGCTAAAGAGGCCAGAATACAAAAAGAAATTAAAGAAAATTACGAGACTTACTTCGCTCGAGCAGTGAAAACTCGTATGTGGTTTCCACATCTGTTAGCAGAACGCCAGGATATGTCTAAATATGGCCATATGGTGTCTGAAAACACAAAGGAAATTTTGCTTGGGTTTCTCGGAGTTGAATCTTTTGTTGACGACTATGTACTTGCCGGTATTAACGGCGCAGGTGACAGTCTGGCTACAAGTGCCCTGTATCTACAATGGGGATGGGAAGAGAGAAGACATGGTCAAACCTTCCGGCACTCCTTGATAGATTCGGGATTATATACACAAACATTCATAGACAAATATCTCGAGGATTGTAGAGAAGAACACTGGACTTTCTCAAATCAAACCGGCTATGAAGAATCTCCATTGCTAGCATCTGCCTATGCTATTTTCCAAGAAAGGCAAACTCGCTGGAATTATACGCATGTGCGAGGCATCCTGTGGGAAGAGTATGGTAGCCTAGTAGACGATCAAGGAAAGCGCGTTAACCCAGCTATTTCAGGTGCTATTAGGTATCCAGAAATGGATGAAGGTGCACATGAGGCCAACTTTACAAATATCACAAGAATCCACATGAAATATTTCCCTGATAAAACTCTTGATGCACTGCTTAAGGTATCGACACACTATAGAATGCCCGTAGTACAACTTCCTAACGGCGATGAATTCGTCAAATGCATATTAGCAGCTGGGTTAGGTAACCCAAAAGATGTAATAAATGAAATAATGAACCCTAGCGTTCAAAGAATGGGCTTACAAGATAGGGGTTCATTGAGAAGAGCTGTTAGAAACTTCCGGTCACTACCTGAAAACGCAATCGTACACCCAGAAGGCCAACCCGTAGAAGGTATAATGCCGGACGAGGAAACCCAAATATACACTATGCTTACTACCGGGGAGTTCGTACACGATAACCCATCAGAATAAGTCCTACTGATGGTATTATGTGAACAGGGATATTAACGCAACTTTCCGTCACTCAATAACATTATTCCTGGCATATTCCATCCAGAATCCCCTTACCTCTTCTGATACCTCATTAAGATCCAAGTTAAATGCTAGCCAATCCCCTCTTGACGCGTCAATTTCAGTAGGTGAATACCCTTCGTCTTCTTGGGTCCAGCTTCTTGGAGGTGCGGGTATGGGGAGAAAATATGGTTTCGCAGGAAAATCGTCTATATAGGATCGTAGGAGTTTGTTTATTTCAATCTCCGTATCTTCTAAGTCGTCTTTACAATCCTTGTGAAATGAAGGGCCGAACAATCTTTCGCCAGTTATCAGGTTCAACACTACTCTTTCCACCTTTATTGTCATTTCCCCGGAAATCCTTATCACTATTACCTTTGGGTTGATAATCGGAATCTTTATCTGAAATTGTATCCACAACCGATTTTACAGTTGTATCCTTTTGCAGGTTATTGCTTTCCTGTCCTCCGCAAGAGATTAGAAATACTAGAGTAACCAAGATATAGATTAGTTTGAATTGCATGTTCTTAGCGTCAATATGATTAATTATTCAAATCAAAAGCCTGTGCCACAAGCTCAAATGACCGAATACGATCTTCAAAATAATGGCAATTGGTCGCAATACTCACGTCTGTTGTCTTATATATCTCAGCGGCCTCTATAATCCCTTGTTTAACTACTTCAGGGGTTCCGATGATCAAATATCTGTTTGTGTTTTCAAGATGTTGTACTTCAAAAGGAGTCAATTCAATTGAAGTCGCTTCTTCTGGAGATATTAATGGTTCACGTATGTCCTTTAGTCGATTAAGACTGGATATATTCCTGCTAGATAATACGAACTCTGCTTTCTCTTGAGTATCAGCGCAGATAACCTGTAACGCGACATTGAATTTTGGCTCCTTAAGATAACCAGATGGTTGGAATTGCTGTCGGTATAACTCGGCTATGGCCGGTCCATGTTCAGCTGTGGTTCCAAAAAAATCTGCGAAGGAAAACGGCAAGCCCAATGCAGCAGCCAGTCTTGCACTATAGTCGCTAGAGCCAAGAAGCCAAATGCCTGGTATTGATTCCGGTACTGGACCCGGTTGAGCTTTTATTCCAGAAAACACATGCTCCTCAGGAAGAGTCCCCGATAGAAAGCCTATCAGATCCACAACCTGTTGAGGAAAGTGTTGTACATCTACTAGTGGCTTTGGATAAGCTAAAGCTCTGGCTGTTTCTTGATCACTGCCAGGTGCCCGTCCAATACCTAACTCTATTCTATCTGGATAGAATGATTTCAGTACATTAAAATTTTCAGCAACTTTTAGGGCCGAGTAATGGGATAACATCACACCACCGCTACCAACATTAATGGTTTTAGTCTGAGATGCTATCTGTCCAATCAATATCTCTGGTGATGTTCCAGCAAATCCACCAGAATTGTGATGCTCTGCAACCCAGTACCTGTAATATCCCATCTCCTCAGCTAATTGGGCAAGCCTTACGGTTTCCCTAAGAGCCTGTTGAACGGTTCCGCCTTTTCTAATTGGAGATTGGTCTACCACTCCGAAGGTATACTTTTCTGTCATTAATATCCTCCGGTAAAATTGCCTGTAAAATATTGGTGGAGCTGAGGAGGCTCGAACTCCTGACCTCTTCAATGCCATTGAAGCGCTCTCCCAGCTGAGCTACAGCCCCTATCTAGATACAATATTACTATTTTTTAGCAATTGCAAATGCCAAATACAATTGCTATTTATTAGATAAGCGAAGCTAAGTTATCTATAGGTGGGCCATCATATACTATATGACCGTCACGTAACGCTATAATTCTATCGGCGTACCGCTCAGCAAGAGCAATCTCATGAGTACTTAGTAATATGCCTTTCCCAGATGCTGCTAGAGAAGATAACAAGTGAAAATAGAATATCCTGGATGGAAAATCTAGAGCATGTAAAGATTCATCAAGAATCAGAATATCCTTATCCTGAGCCAAGCAAAAAGCAAGCCAAACCCTCTGCTTTTCCCCGCCAGATAGCTCAAAAAAGGTACGATCCTGCTTATCAGATATACCGCATAACTCAATACTCTCAGTAATGATAGTTTCATCATGCTCACTTAATCTGATTTTCCATATTGCACGAGGATCAAATCTAGCCATTGATACCGTCTCTCTTACTGTCAAATACATTGGATCATTAATTCCCTGAGGGATCAATGCAAACACATTTTCCACACTGTTAGCTTCTACATAAGATCCATCATCTCTCTCCATCAATATTTCCCCACTAATTGGTTTTAACTTATCGCTAATAAGATCAATTAGTGTAGTTTTACCCATACCATTTAATCCTATTAGACATACAAAGCATGATGTACCTATAGTAATATTCACAGAATCCAATACTGGATTATCTGGGTATGAAAACGACACTTCTCTAAATTCTATTTTCATCATAGCCGCCTGGCAATAAGTATCATTAATGGAGCACCAACTAGGGTTGTAACCATTCCAAATGGAATCTCCGAAGGTGCAAAAGCTAATCTAGCTATCTGATCTGCGTATAATACAAGCACAGCGCCTAACGGAGCCGAGATAAATAGAATGGCTTTAGCATCGTGTCCAACCAATAGCCTAGCCAAATGCGGAATAACCAGCCCAACGAATCCCACTAAACCTGCCAAAGAGACGGCAATACCTGAAAAAATACCTGCAGCAGTCATTGCTATCACTCTAGTTTGAGTCGGTTTACCACCTAGGCTGTAGGCTATACGATCTCCTAAGTTAAGCAAATTCAAACGATTCGCAACAGGTATCACCATTAATACTCCTAGCAAAATGAACGGCAATGTTGGAAGAACATTATCTAGAACACGATTGGACATGCTGCCTCCAATAAAATGGATAGTCTGTTGGCTGAACACTCGTGCCTCAGCAAATATACCCATAGACAGAGCGACAAATATTGCTGAGAAAGATACTCCAATAAGTGCAAGTCTGGATTGGCTAATTTGTGCCTTAGAGGAAAAGAATGTTATGAAAAAAGCAGTGGCAATAGAACCAATAATAGATAAACTTATTAAAGACCATGGATTCAATACCACCACACCAGCTATGCTGAGAGACTGAATGATAGCAGCTCCCCCTCCCAAACCAAACAATTGAGGGTCTCCAAGGGGATTACGGGTTGCAAGTTGTATCAATGCTCCTGCAAGGCCCAAACTAGATCCAACTAACAAACAAATAGCAATCCTTGGAACTCTCAGATCCCAAACCACTGTATGTATTATAGGGTAGTCATCAGAAAAGACCCCAGATAACAACTGACTAATCTCTAGGTTAGCTGGACCGAAAACCGTTCCAGTAATTATCCCAGCGACTAATAGCCCAGAGATTATCCCAAATATAACCAGATTCGTTAATCTTATTATTTTCCCTCTGAAACGTTCATTTCCCTGAGGAGGGTTTCTAATTCCTCAATGGCATCAGCTATTCTAGGTCCTGGTGCCTGTAAGAACAAGTCAGGATCTATCTCCACAGTTCTACCTTCTGTAACTGCTCCAAGGGTAGAGTATCCTGGAACTCTTGGCAACATGCTGGACAGCCTTGGTGCAGGTTCCGGGGCAGGGGATATGGCTAATATAACATCCGGATTACTAGTAGCCGCCTGTTCTGGTGAGAATAGAGTGAATCCATGGTAAGGTCCAGACTGATCCATTCCGTCAGTCACGTTTGTTAAATTCATCATGCTCGCTATCCCACCTGGATATGATTCTTGCAGCGCAGCATAGAAATTATGATCCGCATCAGCTATAAGAATCAATACACTTTTTTCAATTCTATCGAAACCATATTTTCTCACTGAAGACACGCTGTCATTAACTCGCTCCTCAATAGCTTCCTTAGCATCCCGTGCTTCTTGTTCCAAATCAGTAACTTTACCGAGAAGTTCTAGTCCATTTGCTACATCTTGGACAGAAGTAGCCCTCACGGCTACTATTGGCACTTTTAGACTAGCAAGCATCGGTGTAAGATGCCCCTGCGTAAGTGCCTCAATTATTATCAAGTCAGGTTGTAGAGTAACGATAGCCTCTACACTAGGATTATACGCACCACCTACTGCAGGAAGTGCTGCTACATCATCTGAAAAATTAGATCCGCTATCTCTACCTACTGCAACTCCACCTATTTCATAGAGCATCTCCATAGCTGTTGGGCTAATGCCAACTATACGTTGTGGCTTTGAAGTTATTTCAACAGATCTACCCATCATATCTGTGACTGTTATAGGATACTGAATTCCTTCTGGGGTTGCTGTAGCTTGAATAGATGTTGCCGTAGGAACTGGCGTCGGCTGTCCTGTTGTACAGGCTGCAAATATTGTGATTAGTCCAGACAATAAAAATACAAACAACAACGATCTAAATATCTTACCTATGATCAATACATATACCTCATTTTGCTTTAAGATTTTTTCGTTTCTATAGAATCCCAGATTCTATTTATGTCTTTACACTTCAGCAAACTGTAGAATACTATTAAATCAAGCAACCAAAGTCAACAAATATCAGTGTCAATTGCAGTATCGTTTCTTCCAGAAACATAATGGAATCGTATTTTCTTAGTAGCACAACAACATTTGTCGTTACTCTATGATAGTCACAATACCTCCAACCCATCAAAGGAATCGAAGCGAGCATTATTCATATAAATATGTCATAATTTGTTGATTAACAATTTCTAGATCGGAGTAATCTTGGTACGTACTAATTGGTATACAGCCCACCCACCAGCATGCACTTGCGCAAATTGCACTGAAAAGCACTTTATAGAAAGACAAAACGGCAAGATAGGCCGTAACGAGAAGTGTCCATGTGGGAGTGACAAGAAATACAAGAAGTGCCACGGAAACTAGGAATACTACCTAGTCAATTATCTATTTTGCTAAGTCGGACCGGATACCAATATAACTTCCATAGCATACTATTAACGCCTAATAACCATCCTCTTACATATGATGCATACTAAAAGTTTTCTAGTTTTGCAATAAGTACAGAGCATATCAATGCTTATATATGCTTACAAGTCCTTGTTATTGCTATGGCATAAACAAACTAACTGCTCGTAGGTCTGGAGATCCTTCTATTCCAACACTAGTAAGTAGTCTTTTTTTCATCACATCATGTATATAGTTTATGTGAAAATCCAGGGAACTTAATCTTTTGGCAACATAAATTTCAACATCGTACGCCGATATAGAAACAAGGTATTCGTATAAAGTTTTTGATTCCTCATAGCTCAATTGGCCATATATATCAAATTCCATACCACTATCACGGATATAAGGATCATCTAATACAATAAGCCACTGGATTAACAAACCTAAGATATGTTCGTCATCTTTACTCTTATCTAGGAATATCTGTAGGCTCTTGTCTATCAGCTCATTGAATCCGAGAGAATCCGGATATTCCATAAGCTTTAATCCCAAGAAATTTTCAATTGAAAGCCAAAATGTCTTTTCAAATTGTTGAGCCTGTGCCTCTTTCATTGCTTTCCAATAGGTGGACCGGTTTACCTTGCTATAATCAGGATTTGAGATTCCTTGCCTCATATGCCCTAATTCATGAGCGATAGTTCCTATGACATCAGCAATCATCCTCTCGCCATTAACAACTATTGCATCCCTCCCAAATCTACTAGTCTTAAGGCCAGACCCTCTTCCCTTAACTCTCTCTCTCTCGTTAAATATAGTCTCATAGTATTCTTGTTCTTTAAGTGCAAATTGTTCAGAGTAATAATCATCTATCCAGTTCAGGAAATCGTTCTTGCTTAATATCAAAATATCAACCCGCTCATCAAAAACACTTCTACCATTAATTAAATAGTAACCAGCATCTACAATTCGAAGGACATCCTCACGATAGTTTGTATCATTAGAATCCACTGCTACCAAACGTTTATCCAAGATTTGTTGAATGTCTTCAAGTTTTCCTTGCAGTTCCTGTTCTGTATATACAACTGGGCCTGTATCACTAACATTGCCGCTGATCCACGTAAACTCCTTCTGGAATATATTGTCAGTCTCATCGCTTTCTTGTACTGAATCTTCAGGATCTATCACCATGCTTAGATTATATGTACCGGTGTTCAGCGTAATAGTATTATTGAGATCTGACCAGTCCAGAATCCACCTTAACTCGTTAGGTTCCATGTTCGCAGAGAGATTAAATCTTTTCACTCTAGTTTTATCTACATATAAATCCACAGCGAATTCATCCTGAACCTCTACTGTACTACGATTATGTGTTATAAGATCCACATAGGTTGTAGCCTCCAGCGTCAGTTTGCTATCTCTCATAGTATCCCTAGTGTTAGATACTATTATCGGTCCATCCCATCCATCTCTCCATCCAGGTACTAAATTAGGTAATGAAAGCTGACTCGGTAATTCAACGATCTCATCATCTTTAGTTTCATAGCGTGTTTTATCTTCAACTGGCCCTGTAAGCCATATAAATTCCCTTTCTATAACGTTATTCCTCTCATTCGATTCTATAATGAGATTGGTTGCATCCAATTCTATTTTCAAT
>CAUZSC010000035.1:0-13732 GCA_963582505.1 Dehalococcoidia bacterium | reverse complement strand
ATGTTGCCCTACTCCGGTAACTATTATTGCATCTCCATTTGTTGCTTCAGAGAGATCATGGATTACATGTTGGGGAAGTAGTTTGTTAGTGTCTCTAATCTTAAGTGAGGGGTGTTCTTTCTTAAGCTCTGTAATTCTCTTTAGCCATTCAGGGTGGTTTGTAGGTTCAACCTCTTGATTTAATGATAACAAAACTCGGTTGAGATCTCCAATAACCGCGACGTCTGCTTTAATATTCTTGTCTATTTCAGCAGGGTCTATGTCTACATGTATTATTTTTGCATTTTGTGCGAAAGCACTGACTTTACCAGTTATCCGATCGTCAAAACGCATTCCTAGGCCAATTACTAAGTCAGCCTCATCTATTGCTAGGCTTGCATAAGCTAAGCCATGCATCCCAGGCATTCCTACGGATAGGATATGGTTGTCTGGGAAAGTGCTCCTACCGAGCAGGGTTGTCAGCACAGGTATTTGAGCTTTTTCTGCTAACTCTTTGACGAGGTCAAATGAATGGGATATCGTCACTCCATGGCCTGACATTATAAGTGGCCTTTTAGCATTATTTATCAATGCTGCTGCGCTATGTATATCTACAGGATTTGGGTCGAGTATTGGTTTGTAGCCGCGAAGGTTTATAGTATCAGGGTAGTCGAATTCGGCATATTCGGTGAATACATCCTTAGGTATATCTACAAGAACTGGTCCGGGCCTGCCTGTAGATGCTATATGGAAAGCTTCTTTTATAACAGTGGCAATATCTTCAGCCCGCATGATTAAATAGTTATGTTTAGTTATGGGTAAGGTTATTCCAGAAATATCTGTTTCTTGGAAGGCGTCTTTGCCTATTGCGTCTCTTGCAACTTGGCCAGTTATAGCAACAATTGGAACGGAGTCCATCTGGGATGTAGCTAGTCCAGTTACCAAATTTGTGGCTCCTGGTCCTGATGTAGCCATGCATACCCCTACTTTTCCAGTAGCCCTAGAGTATCCATCAGCACCCATGGAAGCACCCTGTTCGTGGCGTACCAATATGTGCTTTAGATCCGGGTATTGGCCCATTGTCTGATATAGCGGTAAAATAGCGCCTCCAGGGATACCAAACAATATATCTACGCCCTCTTGCAACAGGCTTTCACAGACTATTTGTGCTCCTGTCAGCTTCATAATTTACCTCCAAGGTTTCTACTTTAAAAAACAAATCCCGTCCTCTAAGGACGGGGCATTAAGTTTGTAACTCTTCAACCCTCTCATCAATATAGGGTTTTTACAAACTAGCATAGGGCCAATGCATTGTCAATCCTGTGTGTGGCCCTATGAATGGAATTATGTGAAGCGTGGGTTTGGGTGCTAAGAGCAGCTTCAAATGAATGATATTCCATTAGTTAGCCCATCTCTAGGCTAATATCTAATGCAGTGACTGAGTGAGTTAATGCTCCAACTGATATAAGGTCTACTCCTGTATTTGCTACAGCTTTTACTGTTTCAAGATTTATGCCACCTGATGCTTCTAAAAGGCATTTTCCCTGTATCAAATCCACCACTTGTTTCATCTCTTCAACGTTCATGTTGTCTAGTAATATAACATCAGCACTGGCTTTAAATGCTTCCATTGCTTCGTCTATCGTTTCAACTTCAATTTCTATTTTCAAAGTGTGCGGAGATTTCTGTCTAGCTTGCTCTATTATATCCTTTATGTTGAGATGCTGGGCTTTAAGTATGGCAATATGATTATCTTTTATGAGTATCCCATCAGCCAAATTGAACCTATGATTATGTCCTCCACCCATACGGACGGCATATTTTTCTAGCTCCCGTAATCCGGGAATGGTTTTACGAGTATCTATAATGTGGGCTTTAGTTCCTGCTATAGCAGTGACGTATTTGTTGGTTTCAGTTGATATGCCGCTGAGCCGTTGGAGCAAGTTCAACGCTACTCTTTCGCCGTTCAGTATATGGGCAATACTTCCATCAATTTGAGCAACTATATCACTTGAGGATACTTCTGAACCGTCTGGTATTAATATCCTTGTAGTGATTAATGGGTCTAATATGCGAAATACTTCAAGTGATGCCTCTACTCCAGATATAATCCCATCAGACTTGGCCATAATTGATCCTATACCGCGTAAATCAGGTGGAATAAGGGCTAAAGTTGTAATGTCTCCATGACCCAAATCTTCATTCAGGGCAGTTTCTATTACCGCTCTTATTGAAGGTGTAATACTAAGCATTTAAATAAATTACCAGATTTTCTAAAAGATTTATTTGCTGGGATTATATAACAAAAATTAAGTCTGAGTATATTAAAATTTTCGACTGAATATAGAACTTGTTCTGTCGCTACAAATGTTCCGCTATCCATTCATTTATTAGCACATGCAGATCTTCACGTATTTCACTGAGGCTGTGGCCCGCTTCCGGGTAGAGTACCAATTTCTTAGGCTCAGCAGCATTATCAAATATGAACTGGGAACAATGTGGACCTAATCGAGTATCATTTTCTCCATGTACTAATAGTATAGACCTAGGTTCAATTTTCTCTACATATTGAGCCCCATAACTTTGACTTGCCAGACAAATTAGTGTAACTACGGATTCACATAGAGGGGCGGCTGCAACTATTACAGCACCACCAAAAGAATGGCCTACTAGAGCCACTCGTTCGACTCCTCGTTCTTTGAGAAATGCGACACCTGCAATAATATCTAACATTGAGTGCATGAACTCGCTAGGCTTCCTATAGTTCAGGCGTAGGGAGGATATATTGCCATCCAATAGTTCATCAGCTATTATTGGATATAATCCTCCACCTCCATTGTAGCCGCCCATAGCACCTGAAACCCAGAGTATTGCCTTCTTTGAGTTTTCTGCTTTGTGGTATAGGCACTTGATAGTACCCATATTGGTCCTAAGCAATACGCCCGTTCCTCCACTGGCCTCGGGTAATCTCCATGGAGCAGCACCTTTATATTCTATTGGAGGTTCTACTCCTTCTAGAAGCAAGCTTTCCCAAGAAGGTTCAGTTACCATTTTTCTTGCACCTTTTTAACAAATCTATCTATACGTATTAATGCCTCTTCTATTTCATTCTGTGAAACTGCATAGCAACATCTAATATGTCCTTCTCCACTAACCCCAAATGCCGAACCAGGTACAACTGCAACTTTTTCTTCTAGAAGTAATTGCTCAGCAAATTCGCTAGAAGGCATATTCAAGCTCTTAATTGAAGGGAAAGTATAGAAGGCCCCTTGTGGTTCTAAACATTCCAGACCAATTTTATTCAGACCACTGACCATTAAATTCCTACGTATATCATATTCTTTCCTCATCTCTTCTACGAAAGAATGACCTGTGCGTAGGGCTTCTATTGCCGCCATTTGACCCTGGATAGGGGCACATAGCATGGTGTACTGGTGTATCTTCATCATTGCTTCTATTATTTGGGCATTGGAATAAGCATATCCTATTCGCCAACCTGTCATAGCATAGGATTTGGAGAAGCCACCTAGGCTAATTGTGCGATCCCGCATACCTGGAATAGAAGCGAAACAAACGGCTTCTGTGTCGTATACGAGTCGTTCGTATACTTCATCAGAAATAACTATTAAATTGTGCTCCTCTGCGATGGAAGCTATCTTTTCCAGTTCTGCACGAGGCATTACTGCACCGGTAGGATTATTTGGATAGCCTATAAGTATTGCTTTCGTTCGTGTAGTTATTTTTTTCCTTATGTCTTCTGCTCGGACATGAAATTTGGTTTCCATAGACGTTGGTACAGGTACTGGCACTCCGCCTGCGAGCGTCACACACGGGTTATATGAAACATAAGTGGGTTCCGGTATTATTACTTCATCACCTGGGTCTAGGATAGCTCTCATAGCTAGGTCTAGACCTTCACTTACTCCTACAGTTACTAGGATCTCATCGACAGGTTCATATACTACGCCGTAACGATCGGTGAGATATTTACTCAATTCCTCCCTAAGTGAAAGTAGACCGTAGTTAGAAGTGTAATTTGTTTGACCTTTTTCTATGGAGTAGATAGCAGCCTCCCGTATTCTCCAAGGTGTTGGAAAATCAGGTTCTCCTACGCCTAAAGATATGACTCCTTCCATAGAAGAGAGTAGGTCAAAAAACTTTCTAATACCAGAAGGAGAAAGGCTTCTCACTCTTTCTGAAATCACATATCTTTTTTCATTTGTGCGGTTCTGGGGGCTCAATTGCTAACTCCTAAGGGGCAATAGGAAGGCGATGAACATCTTCTTCGCCCTCAAGTACTACTCCATCTTCTTTATATCGTTTTAGTAGGAAGTGGGTGGCAGTGCTGCTGACATCTTCTAATGCGGCTAGCTTCTGGGCTACGAAATTTGCTAGATCTTTCATGTTTTGGCCGGCCAGTACCACAGACAGATCGAAATTGCCTGACACCAGGCTTAGAGATCTTACTTCTGGAAATCGAGCTATCCTTTCAGCCACACTGTCAAAGCCGAGGTCGCGTTTAGGTGTGACTCTTATCTCTACTAATGCCCTTACCTCCTCCTGCTGTATAAGATCCCAGTTAATTAATGTTTTGTATTTTACTATGATTCCATTTTCTTCACATTCTTTTATTGTTGTAGCGGCCACAGTTTCTTCTATTCCAGTCATTCTACTAATATCTTGTGTAGTAGCTCTTGCATTCTTCTCTAGGATTTGAAGTATTGCTAATCGTTTTTCATTCATAACTTTGGCCTCTTATTATTCCAATCAGTAGCATTTTCATAACTATAAGCTAGGTTTAGTAGAGTATCTTCTGCTAAGGGTTTTGCCATTATTTGCATTCCTACGGGTAGATCATTTGCGAATCCACATGGCAAAGATAGAGCCGGTATACCTGCTATGTTTGCAGGTATTGTGCAAATATCACTTGAATACATATGTGCAGGGTTTTCTATTTTCTCGCCAATCTTGAAAGCTGTCGTTGGTGATGTGGGTGTAATCAGTGCGTCGTATTTTTCAAAAGCTTCCCTAAATTCTTCCCTGATTATAGTCCGAACTTTTTGGGCCTTTAGATAGTATGCGTCGTAGTAGCCTGAGGATAGTGCATATGTACCAAGCATTATCCTTCTTTTTACTTCAGGTCCAAATCCTTGTTGCTTTGTTTTTTCCATTGCTTCCCACATGCTATCAGCATTTGATTCAGATAGCCCGTATTTAACTCCATCATATCTCGCTAGGTTAGAAGATGCCTCAGAAGGTGCTAATATATAGTAAACTGCTAGAGCATATTCAGTATGAGGGAGGGACATTTCCTCTACAATAGCACCTAGCTCAGAGAATTTATCAAGAGCGGTTCTTAAGACTTGAGAGACTTTAGGGTCTATTCCTTTATTGTAATATTCTTTAGGGACTCCGATTCTTAATCCTTTGATATCAGTGCTAAGTGCCTGAGTATAATCGAGTGTTCTCCGTTCTATTGATGTAGAGTCTTTCTCATCATACCCAGCTATTGCATTTAATACGATTGCACAGTCTCTCACATCTAATGTCATAGGGCCTATTTGATCCAATGAGCTGGCAAAAGCTATTAATCCGTAGCGACTAACTAGTCCATAAGTGGGTTTTAGCCCGACAATTCCGCATAAACTAGCTGGTTGCCTTATGCTTCCGCCTGTATCTGATCCGATAGAATATATCGCTTCTCTTGCAGCTACCGCAGCAGCTGGGCCACCGCTGCTTCCTCCAGGGACCCTGTCCAGGTCCCAAGGATTATGAGTCGGGAAGAAGGCCGAATTTTCCGTAGAAGAGCCCATAGCAAATTCATCCATATTGCCTTTGCCTAATACTACGGCACCGTTTTTATATAACCTTTCTACTATGGTTGCATTATACGGGGGGACGAAGTCCTCCAGCATTCTAGAACAACATGTAGTGTGAACACCTTTTGTGCATAGGTTATCCTTAAGTTGCAATGGTATTCCTGTTAAGACAGAATCGGTTCCATTTGCTATGGACTTATCAGCTAGTTCTGCTTGTTTTATGGCTAGTTCTGATGTAATAGAGACGAAGGATTTAATTCTGGATTCTACCGACTTTGCCCTAGATATCAGAGCATCTGTGACTTCTACTGAAGAGACTTTGCGATTGGATATCAGATCTCTAATTTCATGGATAGTTAGGTTGTGAATATCCTGTGACATTATTCGAGTACCGCCTTGACTCTAAAGAAATCATTTTCTTTTAGAGGTGCATTAGATAGTATATCTTCCTTGTCTAAAGGGCTTTTAGGTTCATCTTCTCGCATTATATTACTGACGTTTCCTGAGTGTTCAGTGGGATATATAGTCTCAGTATCCACATTATTGAGTATTTGGAAACTTTCAAGTATTTGAGCAAGTTGTCCTCTGAATTGTTCTATTTCGTCTTCTGTTATACCAAGACGGTACAGTTGTGCTATCTGATGTACATCCTCTGATTTTAGTTCAAATAAAGCCATGGCAACTCCTAAACATGATTTAAAACTCAAGTTTATCAGACACACTAAGGTCCTTCAACTTATGGAGTAAGTTAGTATGATAATGGGCTCTGATTATCGATAGTCTAAATACAATTTAGTCTATCCTTATGAGTTTTGTTGTATTAGAATAGCATCCTATCCCTGTAGGTAAAAAGTGGCATATTGCACATTTGAATTTGACTGGTTTAGTTTATGCTGAGGAGTTTTAGTGGTGGATTTTCAATTCAGCCAAGAAGAAATTGAATTTAGGGATTCAGTTAGAAATTTTATAGACATAAATGTTCCGAAGGATCTATTGTGGGCTGAACATGATGCTTTTTCGGATGTTCATTGGCCCAAAGTTAACGAAGTAAGGAAGAAATTGGGCAACAGTGGACTTTCTACTGTGCATTGGCCTACTGAATACGGTGGACAGGGAGCATCACAGATTGCCCAACTGATGCTAAGGGAAGAGATGGCATATAATGGAGTTCCTGATGCTATAGCTTTCGATGATGGTTCTAATCTAATAGGGCCTTCCATAATAAAACATGGTTCTGAATATCTAAAATCGACCCATCTTCCTAATATTGCTAGTGGAGAAAGTTTTTGGTGTCAGGGCTACACAGAACCTGGAGGAGGCTCCGATTTAGCAGCACTCCGAACCACTGCTATTTTAGATGGTAACAATTACGTATTGAATGGGCAGAAGGATTATATTAGTGGTGCAGCCAGAGCAGGTTGGATACATACTCTGGCTCGAACCAATCGGGATGAACCGGGTAATAAAGGATTAAGTTATTTCGCTATAGATATGAATTCCCCGGGGATAACACTCAGGGCACTAGACGAAGTTCATGGCAGGAGCGGCGTACTTAATGAAGTTTTCTTTGATGACCTTAAAGTACCTATAGAAAATATGGTAGGTCAGCCAGAACAAGGGTGGAATATTGCTATGGAAACCCTTAATCGTGAGCGCGGAGGTATTGAAGTTGTTGGCAGAGCCAGAGGATTGTTAAAGGACTTGGTTACTTATTTGAGAGATAGTCACATAGAAATCAACTCATCGATTAAATTGAATGATATTAAGATAAAGCTGGGCCAGATGGTATCAGAAATAGAGAGTTGCAGATTAACAGCATATAAAGTTGCCTGGTTGCAGCAAAATGGCAAAGACAATGGACATGAATCATCTGTAGGCAGGTTGCTTAGTAGCGAGATGTGGCGTGAATTTTCATTATTGGCTTTAAGGATTTTGGGGTTGTATGGCAATTTATATAATGGTGTCGGAGCACCTTTGCAAGGTAGATTGAATCAGGCCTATGTTGGATCTATCGCAGAGTCGATATATATGGGCACGCCGGAGATACATAGGAATATAATTGCAAGAATAGGCTTGGGGTTAACAAACGAATAATTAATGGCCAAGTTTGTAGACAAAATCTATAGCGATAGAATTACAGGATGAAGATATGGATCTTAACCTAACCGAAGAACAGACAATGCTAAAAGATGCAGCTAAAGAATTCTTGGCTATAGAGTGCCCTAGGTCTCTAGTGCGTAAAATGGAAGACCATATTACAGGTCATGATCATGAGCTTTGGAGCAAGATGGCGGAACTGGGTTGGTTAGGGCTGGTGTTTCCGGAAGAGTACAGTGGAGTAGGGATGAGTTTTCAAGATATGACAGTGGTTCTTGAGGAGATGGGAGCGTCTCTTATGCCAGGCCCTTATTTCTCAACAGTGGTTCTTTGTGGGCAAGCCATTAGAGACTTTGGCACAGAGAATCAGATGGAGAAATACTTGAATGGCATTGCTAACGGCGAAATGATTGTAGCCTTGGCTAATACGGAAAGTAATGGCAAATACGACGCTAGCGGAATAGAACTCGTTGCAACACCAGAAAATGATGGCTACATTCTAACTGGCACCAAAATGTTTGTCCAAGATGGCCAGGTAGCTGACCATTTTCTGGTTTCGGCAAGGAGCGGTTATTATGATAACCCAGAAGAAGGAGTTTCATTTTTCCTAGTGGACGCCGAGAGCTCTGGAGTAGAAGTTGTGCCTTTGGATGTGGTGGGGATAGATAAGCAGGCAAAGGTTGTTTTTGATCAAGTTAAAATCGCTTCGGATAGATTGGTTGGCCCCATAGATCACGGCTGGATTATCGCTGAGAGATTGCTTGCTTGGGGGTCGGTTGGGAAATGCATAGAAGCCATAGGAGGCGGTGAAGTGGCTATGGGTATGGCAGTAGATTATGTAAATAGGAGACCAGCTTTTGGTCGACGTGTTGGAAACTTTCAGGCTATACAGCATCATTGTGCCAATATGCTAAAAGATCTAGAAACCTCTAGGACATTAGCATATCAGGCAGCTTGGTTGGTTTCTGAAGGTAGATTTGATTCCCAGGAAATATATGTTGCTAAAGCTTGGATAAACGGAGCATATAGAAGAATCACTACATTGGCTCATCAATGTCATGGTGGTATCAGTTTTATAAAAGAAATGGACCTTCACTTCTTTTATAAAAAAGCTATGATTAATGAGTCACTGTTTGGGGATACAAATTTTCATTGGGAGAAAATTGCTACCTTTCTAGATATTTAATCATCTCACCAAAACTAACATGTAGTTTAGTGAAATGAAAACGTTAACTAGATACGATTTGGTGCATATTAATTAGTGACAGGAGATTTAAAATGGAATATAGGTATCTAGGCCCAACTGGCCTTCAGGTTTCTACAGTAGGACTTGGGACAAATAATTTCGGCTTTAGAATGGACGAAAGCGATTCAATAAGAGTCGCACGTTTTGCAGTTGACCAAGGTATAAACTTCTTAGATACGGCTAATACGTATGGGAGAGGTTTGTCAGAGGAAAGAATAGGTAAAGCTCTCAAAGACGTCAGAAAAGATGTCATAATTGCTACAAAATTTGGTATGGCCATGGGTGAAGGTCCGAATACTAAGGGGGGATCAAGGCATCATATAATACAGCAGGCAGAAGACAGCTTGCGATTATTGCAGACAGATTACATTGATCTCTATCAGATTCATAGACCAGACCCTATTACACCGATCGAAGAGACAATTAGGGCCTTAGACGACCTTATTCATCAGGGTAAAGTCCGGTATATAGGGTGTTCTAACTTTAGTGCCTGGCAGACATGCGAAGCAGTTTGGACCTCTAAGGCATTGAATATGGCTCCATTTGTGAGTGTACAGCCAGAATACAATATGCTAAATAGAACTGTAGAGTCAGAATTATTGCCGTTTTGCAATGATTACAATATAGGCATTCTCCCTTTCTATCCATTGGCTAGTGGATTTCTGACCGGAAAATATGTACAGGGGAAGGAAGCACCTGAGGGTACTAGACTTGCCGGAAACGAACGGGCTAGACAAAACACCTTGACTGAGAAGAATTTCAAGGTCTTGTCAGAGTTGGCGCAGTTTGCAGACCAACATGGACATCCTATGGTTGAACTTGCAATAGCTTGGCTTCTTGCTAACACAGCAGTAAGTTCTGTTATAGCTGGCGCTACCAAAGAAGAGCAAATCGTTGCCAATGTAAAAGCAGCAGATTGGAAACTTACAGAACACGACCTAAGCGAAATAGATAAAATCCTAGAAAATGGAGGGTAATTGCAATCGGTACAGAGATAGAGGAATATATATCAGAATTTAGCGCTCTTCATGAACAAGTTGAGTCGATTATTGAAGGTATGGCACATGAAGAGTTCCATTGGGTCCCAATACTGGGGGAGACAAATTCTCCGGCTATAATACTGACACATTTACTTGGTGCAGAGAGTTTTCGTATTCATCAGATGGCAGGTGGAATAGATATAGGAAGAGATAGGGACTCAGAGTTCTTGATAAAAGAGAAATCTGTGGATGAGTTGAAGCAAACTTTAAAGGATGTATCTGTACGCACAGAACAAACCTTGAGAAATTTATCTTCAGATGATTTGGCAGAAGTAAAACCAGCAGTGCGTGAGTATGAAGACGCAGAGGCAGTTCGATGGCATATTCTACACGCTATAGAGCATTATGGACTTCATATTGGGCACCTGACCCTTACACATCAACTGTATATTCAGGTAAGAGGTAAACCCTAGTTTGGTGTAGTCTATATACCTAGACACCTAAATTTAGATTGAAAGATCATAGAGAGTTCTTACTAGGCTTCTTCACCAGTGCTAACATCAGTATCGTCGGGACTATTGCTATTATTGAAGTTATAAACTAGCCAATCGTATAGGAATTAGTTACATCAACAAAATGCCAGATTATTGACATTAGCACTTAAGGCTTTGAATGAATTGGGCATAATTATCCGGGAGGTGAGTAGGGTTCTTATATGGTATAACAGACATCTTTGTTTGTAATATATAATTGGCCAGTGAATAGATATGTTCGGAAACATAAGCTAACAATAAGGATGCTTGGCTGCCGATCCTGGATTCGAACCAGGGTTCCGTGTTCCAGAGACACGTGTGCTACCACTACACCAATCGGCAATCTACATTAAGAGAAATTCAGTTTAATACCATTGTAAGATATGGTCAAATTGATTAAATTATTAAAACTCGACACATCTCATGTGAAGGGTTTAGAATGGTATTTGAGGGATTAATTCAGTCTTAAATATTCTACTCTCAGACTGGTAATAAATTTGGTTGAGGTGATTTCATTATGGAAGATGTATTAAGAGAAGCGAACAATTTGTCTAATAAGGGAGAGCCTTTTGTTATTGCGACAGTGATAAGCACCAAAGGCTCTACCCCACAGAAGCCAGGAGCCAAGTTGTTGGTGAGACAGGATGGTAGTGGGGTTGGAACACTGGGAGGCGGATGTGTTGAGGGAGATATATGGTTTGCTGCAAAATTGCTTCTGAGTGAGGGCGGTGACGCTAAGGTTACCGATTATATGCTGAATGAAGATATAGCTGCAAGAGAAGGCCTAGTTTGTGGCGGAACAATGTATTTCCTAATAGATCCTATAAGAGATCCATCTGCGTTGGAAAAGAATGTTAACAAGATAGTCAATGCCTATGATGGTGGGGCTAGCGTAGGTCAAGCGACGTTGCTCAAACCTTCAAATGAGACTGGTAAAGTAGGGGACAAAATCTTATTAGAATCTAGTGGTGAATTTTCTGGGTCACTTGGCAATGCACAAAGGGATAAGGAAACTGTAGATGCATTAGGTAAACTGATGGACTATGGAAGAGTAGAATATCTCAAAACTCAAGACGGAGCAGAGATATTTCTGGAAGGATTCACTACTCCAGCTTCAGTGGTAGTTGCTGGCGGAGGTCACATATCTAAAGCTATTGCACCTTTGGTCAGGATGCTAGGGTTGAGATTGTATGTTGTAGATGATCGTCCGGAATTTGCGAATAAGGAAAGGTTTCCTGAAGCTGATGGAGTTATAGTGGCTGAATATCATGAAGGGCTAAAACAAATTGATATCAGGCCTAACACGGCTGTGATAGTTGCTACTAGAGGGCACAGAGAGGATGATTTGGCACTTGAAGCTGCAGCTTTCAGCCCTGCAGGCTACGTTGGCCTTGTCGGTAGCCGAAGGAAAGCAATACTGATATATGAAGAACTATTAAAGAATGGAGTTAGTTTGGATAGGATAAAAGCTATTCACTCTCCTGTAGGTTTAGATATAGGTGCTAAAACTCCAGAGGAGATTGCATTTAGTATCATGTCAGAGATAGTAGCATTCAGGGAGGGTAGAGCTGGTAAATCATTGACACTTGAAGACAAATACGTTCGGAAATTAGCCAAAAAGGTAACTGACAATTTAGTAACATCGGGCTAGAGCGTAGCTCACATGCCAGAAATGTCAGCTATACTCTTATCTGCTGGAAAGTCTACTCGTATGGGCAGATTGAAGGCATTGATTCCTTGGCAGGATGCTACTCTTATAGAATATCAAGTGAAATCCTTATTGTCCGCTGGTGTCTCTGAAGTTGTAGTAGTAGGTGGGCATAGGTCTGATGAAGTACTTTCTCAAGTGAGCGAACAAGTAAATGTGGCAGTTGTATATAATCCTGACTACTATCAAGGGAAAACTACTTCAATAAAACTTGGGCTCAATAATCTGTCTGATGAATCTAGCGGCATATTAGTTTTGGCTGTAGATCAACCGAGACCGATATCTTTACTGCGAATGTTGATCTTGGCTCACTTCAATGCTGGGAAACCTATAACTATGCCTGTATATAATGGACATAGTGGGCATCCTATCTTATTTTCATCGTCGTTATTGCCGGAGCTTAAGCAAATTGCAGAAGAATCAGAAGGGTTAAGAGCTATTAGCAGGAAATACAGAGACGAAATGAATTTAGTCAATGTAGACAGTGGAATCGTTAATGTTGATTTAAACTCTCCGAACGATGTTGCAAACGCAAAAGAGCTATTCGATAGCTACAATAGATAAGTTGGAAGAATTATTCGTTATACTTCATTATCAACTTTGTCTATCCTTGGTTCACACTTGCGAGACGTAGTAATGAAACCAGTGTGAGCTACCATTCTATGCTCAGGTCTTACACTTTGATTCCCTATAGACCAGGGCCTTACTAGTACTTCGAATGTTTCTGACATTTCGAAATATTTGGAAGCCTTTAGTGCTTCATGTAGTTCGTGGACTTGAAGAATAGTTGGAAGGAAACTTATGAAGATACCGCCACTAATTAGAGCAATTTCAGCGTGTGGTACAACTAACCAAGGTGAGGGAACATCAAGCACGATGCGATCTAGATTTATTTCTTCTATGCCAGTATATATATCTCTTATCTTGATACATAAGTTATCGGTATTGCTGTGTATTGTATGGATATTCTTTATAGCCTTATCTGCCAAATCATTGCGCAATTCATATGTTGTCACATTACCACTTTCTCCGACAGCCCTAAGGAGTGCTAGTGTAAGAGATCCAGAACCTAGTCCTGCCTCCAAAACTGTAGAGCCTGGGAATATGTCTCCATAGGCTAATATAATGCCAAGGTCTTTTGGATAGATAACTTGAGTTGCATGGCGTGTCTGTGTTACGAAGTCCTCGAGAGTGAGAGAGAAAACTAACAATTGATGGCCAGTAGACGTATAAACCCGAGAGCCTGGTATAAGTCCTATAATGTCATCATGTGAAATACTTCCCACATGCGTGTGGAACGATTCACCATCCGATAGTGATACCAAATAACGACGACCGCGTCTATCAACAAAAATAACGCGGTCACCATT
>CAUZSC010000034.1:0-13849 GCA_963582505.1 Dehalococcoidia bacterium | reverse complement strand
AGATATTACAAAGCTAGGTATTGCAATACTAATTAACACCACTATCGCCAAACAAAGAATATTAAA
The DNA here is from genome assembly GCA_963582505.1 of Dehalococcoidia bacterium. Lineage (GTDB taxonomy): Bacteria > Chloroflexota > Dehalococcoidia > Lucifugimonadales > UBA2985 > UBA2985. Next base: position 13,783 of record CAUZSC010000034.1, on the reverse strand, counting down.
TAGAAAAGCTAAATATTTCTCTATATAGAGTCTACGTCTTGAAACTGGTTCTGAGAGTAATATCTCTATTCTTCTGTCTTCTTCCTCTCCTGCAATTGCATTAGCACCGGATAATACAGAAAAAATTATAAAACAGATTGGTAGCATCATACCGTACAATTCACCAGTTAACCAACCTTCAGGTGAAGCCATATCTTTGATATTCTCTATACCAAAGAGTTTCCCAATCTCAGGTGGGTAGGCTTCCACCATCGTGCCCAGGCTATCGGCCATAGTTTCATACATAAATGTAAAAGGTGCACACACCAAGATCATACCAATTGACCACCACAATAAGGATCCACACTGGTCCCTAATAGACTTTAAAAAAATGTTCTTAAGCAGCATCTATTTTCCTCCGTAGTAAGCTAAGAACACATCTTCAAGGCTTGGGGCCTGTGTCACTATATCTAATACCTGTAGTTCAGACGCCCTCTTAATGAGTTCATCAAGAGATCCAGTTATGTCACACTTGAGATGTCTACCATCAACAAGAATATTTGTGACTCCATCTATGCCCTCAAATAACTGCTCAGTTATATCACTGCCAAAGGTAATTTGCAGTTCACGAACTTGTTTCGCTTTTAGGTCTGCAACCTGTTCTACCGCAACTAATTGACCTTCACGTATTATCCCTACTCTGTCACATAACCCTTCAACCTCTGAGAGTATATGAGATGAAAGTAAAACGGTATTACCATCCTCGACGGTTTCACGTAAGATGTTTTCAAATTCATGTTGTACAAGTGGATCAAGCCCAGTTGTAGGTTCATCTAGAATAACCAATGCAGGTCTATGCATAAAAGCCCGCACTATCGCTATTTTCTGTTTATTCCCATGTGATAGGGTGTCTATCTTACGATTCATGTCGCAGTCTAGTCTTTCTGTAAGATTATGTACGTAAGACCAATCACATCCACCTTTCAAGTTGGAGCAATATCTGAGAAATTCTTGTGCCGTCAGATTCCCATACAAGGCAGGAGCAGTTGATAAATATCCCACATGCCTACGAATCGCTAGCGACTCTGATTGTGTGTCTAACCCGAAAATTCTTGCTGACCCACTAGTCGGGCGAATGAAGTCCAAAAGCAAACGCATAGTTGTAGACTTACCAGCCCCATTAGGACCGAGGTAACCAAATATCTCCCCGGGATTCACAGAAATATTAAGATCTATAACGCCTCTGTGTTTACCATAATACTTACTCAGGTTAATTAACTCTAATGCAGGACTGTACTGAGTCATAGTAGTTTAATTTCCTAAATTGTTTATTTCTTCTAGAAGATTAACCATTTCTATTGCCGCCAGAGCCACGTCGCTTCCTTTGTTACCAAACCGTCCACCAGATCTATCCATAGCCTGATCTTCGCTGTCCGTGGTTAATACCCCAAATGTAATCGGTACGCCTGTATCAATAGAAGCTGTAGCTATCCCTCTAGCTGCCTCACCTGCAACATAATGGAAATGTGCTGTCTCGCCTTTTATTACAGCCCCTAGACATACAATAGCATCGAAACTGCCCGTCTCTGCCATTGCAGAAGCCGCTAATGGAATCTCAAATGCTCCAGGCACCCATGATATAACTACATCTTCTTCAGTAATACCATGCTGGATTAATGTCTCGAAAGCAGCCCTCAGGAGTTTACTAGTAATGAATAAATTGAATTTTGCAACAACTATCCCAATCTTGAGACCAGTTCCATCAAGATCCCCTTGGATATTCAGACCTCTGTCGAAATCTGGTATATCGTATGGATATGGACCCTTCAATTACTTACTGTCCTCTTTTTCATCCAAGTAATGCCCCATCTTAACTTTTTTGGTATTCATATATCGTTCATTTTCCGGATTCGTGGGTATTATTATTGGTACACGCTCTGACAATTTTAACCCGTAAGAATCAAGGCCAATTACTTTCTTAGGGTTGTTCGTTAGTAGCCGCATACTTTCTACACCAAGGTCTTTCAATATCTGAGCTCCTATTCCATAGTGACGAAGGTCAGGTTCAAAACCAAGAGTCATATTGGCCTCTACTGTATCCATTCCCTGATCTTGCAAGGAATAAGCTTTAATTTTGTTATGCAAACCTATCCCTCTCCCCTCTTGGCGCATATACAAGAACACGCCTTTCCCAGCTTCAGCTATGAGCTCTAGGGCCTTATCTATTTGAGCACCACAATCACAACGCCTACTCCCTAAAACATCTCCTGTCAGGCATTCGCTATGAACTCTTACTAGCACCGGTTCGCTGCCATCTATTTCTCCCATAACCAAGGCTAAATGTTCAGCAGTATCCACGGAACTCTTGAAGGCTACCGCACGAAAATCCCCATACCTAGATGGCAACCTAGCATCAGCCACCCTCTCTATCATTTTTTCATGTAGAACTCTATAAGCAATTATTTGAGCTACGCTAACTATATTGATACTATGAATTTTAGAAAATTCTTCTAACTCTGGCATTCTAGACATAGTTCCATCTTCATTCATAATCTCGCATATTACCGCTGATGGGTACAAGCCAGCCAACTTAGACAAATCTACAGATCCTTCTGTCTGGCCTGCACGAACTAACACGCCTCCTTCTTGGTATTTCAAAGGAAATAGATGCCCTGGCCTTGCAAGATCCTCAGGTGTGGTATCCGGATCTATCATGGCTTTAACTGTCTCTGCTCTGTCTGAGGCAGATATGCCTGTTGTAGCACCTTTAGTAACGTCTACAGAGACTGTAAATGCAGTAGTATTCCTAGATGTATTGTCTTCTACCATAGGAGGAAGATCCAGTTCTCGTAATCGTGCTTCTATAATCGGTTGGCATATGAGTCCTCTCGCATAGACGGCCATAAAGTTTATATTTTCCGCCGTAACCATCTCAGCTGCAATTGCCAAATCACCTTCGTTTTCACGATCCTCATCATCCACTATGATAACCATTTTGCCATTTTGGAAATCTTCTATTCCTTGTTCCACACTAGATAGAGGCATATCTTCTCCTCACAGGTCATTAACTTATTTACATCGGCTAATAAAGATTATCTCGAAGCCAAAAATTTCTCTATGTATTTCGCCAAAATATCCACTTCCAGATTCACTTTACTACCTATTTTATAATCTCCAATGATAGTATTATCTCTAGTGTATTGTACCACAGAGACTGTCAATTCATCGTCGCTGTAGCCTGTGACAGTTAAGCTAACACCATCCACAGCAATGAATCCCTTCTCTACTATGTACTTAATTATTACATCAGGTGCACTAAAAGTAATTAATATAGCATCGCCGTCTAATATTATTCTTGAAACTTCACCCCATGCATCTATGTGACCTTGAAGGAAGTGCCCGCCTAGATGAGTATTTAAAGTCAAGGCCTCTTCTAGATTCACAGTATCTCCAGAGATAAGATCACCTAGATTAGAACGGTTTAGTGTCTCGGGCATAACATCAACAGAAAAACTATTCCCCTGAACAGACTTAACAGTTAAACAAACCCCATTCACAGACACACTATCTCCATTACTAAGTTCTCCCAAAGAATTCGGGTGAAATGTCATTGCCTGGTCGGTTACTTCCCAAACTATACCCAGGCTTTGTACTATTCCTGTAAACATCCGGTTATCCTGTGTATCCGGTGATCATTACGTCGTTTTCAAACAGATGAACTTTTGATCTAATTAATCTTAAGGCATTTGCCATATCCGCTACTCCATTACCAGCAACAGGTGTTGGTGAATTACCGCCTCCTATAATCACAGGAGCAATGAAAGCTATTACTTTGTCTACCAACCCCAAATCGAAGAACGATCCTAGCAGAGTTCCTCCTCCTTCAATCAATACAGAAGTAATGCCTTTGTTGCCCAAATTGTGCAGTAACTCTTTCAAGTCTACTTTACCTATACTATTTTTCGTAACAATCACTTCCGCTCCAAGCTCTCTCAATGCAATCTCTCGATCTGGAAACTTGCCAACTGTAGCTATTATTAAATTTCCGTCACCACTATTCAATACATTCAAGTCTAAAGGAAGCCTAGCATTGCTATCTATTACTAGTTTAATAGGCTGCCTGTCAAAATCGTTACCATTGGCGTCCCTAGCAGTCAATTTTGGATTATCCTTTATAGCAGTACCTATACCGACTGCTATAACATCAACTTGGCTTCTGATATGACCTACATATCTCCTAGATTCTTCTGACGTGATCCATTTCGAGTCTCCAGACGAAACTGCAATCTTACCATCTAGACTCATTGCAAATTTAGCAATAACTAAAGGAAGTCCTGTGTTCATAAACTTTATGTAAGCGTCAGCTATGTCTCTGCTCTCTTCTTTTCCTGACCAAAGCGTTACGATTACTCCAGCTTGCTCCAGTGCTGCAACACCTTTACCATTCACAAGAGGATTCGGATCTATCAAAGCTATTCTAACTTCTCTAACTCCGGATTGTATGATCAAATCCGTACAAGGTGGAGTCTTCCCAAAATGACAACATGGTTCTAGCGTGGTATAAAGCGTAGAACCGTTTGCCAAATGCCCTGCATTTTGCAGAGCTACTACTTCTGCATGAGATGCCCCTGGTCGCAGGGTATGCCCCTGACCTACTATCTTGCCATTATTCACAACCACGGCACCCACAGGAGGATTTGGATTAGCAATACCCAGAGCTTGACCTGCCAAGTCTAAAGCCTGCTGCATATAGTCCATAGAACTTATTGCCCCTTAGTGAAATCCTTATAGAAACGAGTGGCAGTAGGTTCAGTCTGCCCTTGATATTTACTACCCAATTCTGGAGATCCATAAGGAACATCAGCTGCTGTAGTAAGTCGCAAGAATGATATTTGTCCTATCTTCATACCATAGTACAATGTAACAGGAAGGTTCGCTACATTGCTTAATTCCAAAGTCAAATGCCCTTTCCAGCCAGGGTCTACATACCCAGCAGTAGAATGAATCAGTAACCCTATTCTACCAAGAGAACTCTTGCCCTCTAACCTAGCGACAAGGTCATCTGGAAGAGCTACATATTCCAAAGTACTAGCTAATACAAACTCACCCGGATGTAGTATAAATGGGATGTCCCCAGCTATCTCCTCTACTTCAGTAAGATCCGGAAGATCCTTACGAACGTCTATATAAGGTTGCCTAGCATTACGAAATACCAGCAACTTGTTATCTAAATGCAAATCTATACTGGCAGGTTGTATACAGGACTCATCAAATGGATCCATAACTATCCTACCTCTACTGATCTCCTCCCTTATGGTGTGGTCACTTAAGACCATGTATACCTCCAATGAAAAGATTGTTAATAAACTGAGTTTGATTTTATCAGTACAACTCTTGAAGTGCAATTGGAATATAAGATCTACTGGGCAAGTTGAATCGTTCATGCAGCCTCTGATATACTTACAGGAATGTTTCAAGATGTGACATCAACTAAAGACTGTAAACATGTTTGTGATATTTGCAGTGGTGTAGTGTTGAGTTTAAATTGTAAACTACGCTGTACAAATTGTGGCTATATCAGAGACTGTTCAGATCCATAGGAGTGTGATTATATGAGTGTGAATGTACTGGTTTTGTATGATAATCAGGGAGGTCAAGTAGAGGCACTGGCTCAAGCTGTAGCAGAGGGCGTGAGTAGAATACAGGGAGCACAAGCCATTGTTAGAGACTTAAGTTCGGCATCTCCAGAAGATCTTCTGGATGCCGATTCTATAATACTTGGTACTCCAAACTGGAACGGCATTACTGGGCGTCTTAAATCTTGGCTGGACGATATGTCCGACCTTGGACGAGAAGGAATGTTAGAAGGTAAAATATGTGCTGCATTCACAGCTGGCTGGGGCCAATCGTCTGGAACAGAATTTACTTTACTATCACTTCTACACTGGGGCCTTTCTTGGGGGATGATAATAGTTGGACTACCTTGGACAGACAGAATGGCAGTATCGGGTTCATTCTATGGAGCTACAGTATTTGGCACTATGAGCCCAGATGATGCAGAACAGGCGAAAATTCTTGGAAGCAGGGCCGCTCAGATGGCTAATTACTTGAAAGCTGGCGGTATGACATCTATATTCTAGTGATTCAACAAATACATATGGTTTAAGGGACCATGCCCGCTACCTATATCATATGACTCACTTATAGATTGAAATACATATCTCTTCGCTATCTGAACAGAATCTGGAACAGATAGCCCTTTCGCTAGACCTGCTGCAATTGCAGACGAGAACGTGCAACCGGTACCGTGCGTATTCTTAGTGTCTATTCTTATATCAACAAACTCTTTGACCTCAATACCATCATAAAGAACATCCACAGCATCATTTTCTAGGTGTCCACCTTTTACAACCACATTCGATGGCCCAAGCTCCATTATATCTATTGCTGCCTGCCGAGCACCTTCTAAAGAATTTATTGTACGTCCAAGTAGTACTGAAGCTTCAGGTAAATTCGGAGTAACAATAGTAGCTAATTTAAACAACCGTGACATCATTGCACCTACAGCGTCATCCTCTAAAAGTTTGTCTCCACCTTTAGCAATCATTACTGGATCAAGAACTATATTATCTAAAGAATACTCAACTATTTTATCTGCAACCAAATTTATAATGTCAACATTAACGAGCATACCAATTTTGACTGCATCAGTGCCTATATCTGTTAAGATAGCGTCAATCTGTGCCTCTATGATATCTAAAGACAAACCTGCAATAGCCTGTACTCCAATCGTATTCTGTGCGGTAACAGCCGTAATAACAGAAGTGCCGTAAACGCCATTGGCACCAAAAGTTTTTAGATCTGCCTGTATCCCAGCTCCTCCACCTGAATCAGATCCTGCTATCGTCATAACTCTAGGAATTGTTCGTAAACGTCGACTCATTATTAAATCCTTCAATATGTGTATTCATATTTAACAAACTATTTACTTAGGATATCAAAGTCGTAAGGCATTGTCTTAAATATAAATCTATCTATCTTCCCTAATATAATCACCAATATTCCTGCTATTATCAATGAAGAAAGAAAACTGTTCATCAAACTTGGATCTTTGCCCAGTCTCAAAACATCAAACACCACCCCAGACCAATCCGATTTCGGGAAAAACGTCAGGCTGCCAACTATACCCGATAGGCCAGCCACAACAACCATCCAACCCTTTGTGTATTTGGAATACATGCCAGTAAAGACCGGTACAATAAAGGCTGCAGCCACCAAATCAGCTATAAAGAACATATATAGTACGCTAAACTCCCTAGAGGCAATAAATATAGCTGGCAACACTACCCCCACAGTGAGCATTCGTGATAAATACAAAACCGTATTATTATTTTTCACAACTGAGAACGCTGGAATCGCTAAACTCACGATGCCGTTCAATAGAGTGTCCATACTGCTCATTACTAAAGCAATCGCCAAGATTATAACCAAAATACCAACGATACCTGGTAATTGTTTTTGTATAAGATCGAACATAGCAACAGATGGTACACCTGTGAATGTTTCAGATACACTGAGGGCCATAATCCCAAATGATCCAGCTATCATAATAATGGGCATTACTAATACTGATGATATACCCAATGACATTTTCAGATCCCTATCATTCCTAGCGGAAAAAATTCTCTGCCAATAGCCCTGATGGAATAGATTAGCAGACAATACTGCCACTATTAGTGCCACACCAGTAGCAATACCTGATTGATTGCGAAGATCTAATTTGTCACCCGCGTACAGGTTTACATTATTTACTATTTCCATAGGATTACCAAGTGAATATATGGTAGCAACAAATAAGACTAGGATAAGAGGGCATATTATCAGAAATTGAATTCCATCGGTCAATATAGAGGCCCTGAGCCCACCATAACTAGTATAAGCCGTAGTAACCAAGCCTATAATTGAAACCACCATCAATATGTGAATGTTTGGTGCAACTATCCTTATAGTTTGTCCTATTGCAGTCAATTCTGCACTAAGAAACACAAACATATAAAAGACCATCACTATCAAAATAATAACTCCTGCTAATCCACCAAATCTTTTACCGATATATTCTGCAAGAGTATTGCCATTAGGCATTATTAATCTTAATCTTGGCCCCAAGAACCAAAATGCTATAAGGGGGCTGGCCCCACCAACAGCATATCCTATCAGTGCTATTAATCCAAAATTAATCGTGGTCTCTACTGGGGCAAACAATATCCAAGCACCCATACCAGTAGCCACAAAGGTAGCAGTAGAAAGAGGTGCACCTATACTATTCCTTGCAACAATATACTCTTGTAGAGTAGTAACTTTACCTCTAGAAAACCAGTAGCCCGAAAACCCAAACACTAGACATATTAATATTACAATTATCGTTTCCAGCATACTCTTTCACACTTCTTACATCAGGCATTCCATAGAATAAAAACAAGCCACCTTTTGAAGGTGGCTTGTTTTACACTGTTCAACCATAAAGACATCTGCTACCTCCGCTGGTATTATCCAGATCAGGTCAAATAGGGTCGCTCCAATTAATGAAGCCTCTCAGCCTGTTACAAACAAGCTCCCCTGCACCATGTTTCACCATGTTTTCGTTTATCTGCCAAGTCAAAGTGTACATTGAAAAATCATAAACAGTCAATATAGACACTAGAAACTTGGCCAATAGCACCATATGGCTTAGAATACGTGTGATATAGGAGGAACCTCATTGTTCGAAGCATTATCAGATAAATTAACTTCAGTCTTCTCCAGATTCAATAATAAGGGGCGTCTTACCGAGAAAGATGTAGAAGATGGATTGAAGGAAGTCCGACTAGCTCTACTGGAAGCTGACGTAAATTTTCGCGTAACTAGAGAATTTGTAGAAAACGTAAAGGCACGCTGTGTAGGTAAAGATATACTAGAAAGTATAAGCCCAGGCCAGCAGATAGTTAAGATAGTACACGAGGAAATGACTTCAATACTTGGCAACACATCTTCCAAGCTCAATAACAACGATAGACCCCCTACAGTGTTAATGTTAGTCGGACTACAAGGTTCAGGCAAAACTACTACTGCCGCAAAATTATCCCTCAATATGAAAAGAGATGGTCATAGGGTAGTAATGGTTGCAGCTGATTTAAGAAGGCCAGCAGCGATAGACCAATTAGAGACATTAGGAAAACAATTAGAGATACCTGTTTATTCAGATAGAAGCGCCTCTAACCCTTGCAAAGTAGCCTTAGATGGTATAGCTAAGGCTAAAGCATTGGAAGCAACTTGGGTTTTAGTAGATACCGGAGGAAGACTACATATAGATGAAGATATGATGGACGAGTTGCAATCCATTAAGGAATGTACAGAGCCAAAAGAAACACTCATGGTCGTTGATGGTATGACTGGTCAAGACGCTATAGTATCTGCACAAGGATTTGATAACGCAATAGGACTAACTGGGTTGATAATTACAAAACTGGATGGCGATGCTAGAGGAGGTGCAGCTCTCTCTATATCTCATGTCACCAATCTACCAATCAAATTCATTGGAACTGGGGAAAAGATAGATGCACTCGAACCTTTCCACCCTGATAGAATGGCTTCCAGAATCCTTGGCATGGGTGATGTGTTAACGCTAATTGAGAGAGCACAAGAAACGTTTGATAAACAACAAGCACAAAAATTGGAAGATAAGATCAGGAAATCTGCTTTCACATTAGAAGATTTCCTAGAACAAATCCATCAAATAGAAAAGATGGGATCCATGGGCCAAATACTGGAAATGATCCCAGGGTTCTCATCCATATCCCGCAAGTTATCGGCAGAAGACATGGATGGTAAGGGTCTTAAGAAAATAGAGGCCATCGTGTACTCTATGACTCCAATTGAACGACGTAACCCCGAGATAATAAAAGGCAGTCGTAGGAAGCGCATAGCGAACGGTAGTGGAACCACTCCTTACGACGTAAATCAGTTATTGAACCAATTCAAACAGATGCAACGAATGATGAAGCAAATCTCGTCTGGTCGCGTCCCGAAAAACCTTACGGGCTTGTTTAGATAAGAGCCTGCTAAGTACTTCTAGCCTTGATTAAACTGCTCACCCATCTTCTTTAAGAAATCTTCGACTTCTGGAGCTAGTTGGGTAGATTCGTCTTTATTTTTATCTGAGTTACCAACTCGATCCTCGTATTCAGATTCAAGTCTTTGTACTAAACCTTGAACTTCAGGACTGCGATTCATTGCAGCAGTGACTTCGTCATATTGTCTCTTTGCCCTTTGCCTTATCCTATCAAGATCCATGTCTATATCATATAGTTGACAGATAATCTCTAACAAGGATAGACGACCAGTATGGTCTCGTTCTAGTTGAGCATATTGCGGTAGATGAGCAATCATACCCATTGTTTCTATACCAACCTTCGAAGCTTCTTGGGAAACCATAGCAGCTATACTTGTCGGCCCTTCGTATGTACTTGCCTTTATATCAAGTCCCTTGACTTCCTTCAACGTCATGTCACCGGTAGCGGTTCCAGTAACCATTATTGGCTTAGTATGTGGAACCAAGTCGTACATACCGCCTATTAGACAGTACCTTTCTACTCCTAATTTCTCAAGCAATTTCACTATCGAACTCACGAAACCTTCCCCATTCAGATGCGGCTCGAGTAAATGTAGGAACACCAGATCATTTTCGCCAGGTCCACGAGCATATTTCACAGAAACGTTTGGTACTACTACTTTGCGATCACCTTCTGCATCTGTATAAATCGTCGGCCTATAACGCGTAAAGTCAAAGAATATCCCTGGTCTAGCTAGTTGCCCCAAATCTTCTGCTGCAAGATGCCTCTCTAGGCTACGGAATGTAAGGCTACCAACACTACCTACATCAACCCAAGGCCTTAGACAAGCGAATGCATGCGGAGAACGTAACTCCGGTACAGGCTCATTTAGGTCAAATCCCCTAAATCTCATGAGGTTATTTTATCACAAATTTTAAATTTAATGCTAATCTAATTTATCCTAGACATATTAATTAATTAATGCTGTATAATATAGGCTGCTTTTAAGGGATGTTACCAATCTAATCAGGTATTGGTAAAATCTCACATAAGTTAACTATAATATAGAGGTGGAACAACATGGCAAAATACGTATGTTCAGATGATAGTTGCGACATGGAAATCATGCCAATCAATTGTGGTAAATGCGGTAGTGAACTTGAATACAATGACCTTACAAGACCAGATGGCACAGTAGTAGGCGTTTTAGATTGCCCGAAAGGTTGCGGTAGAATCAAATCACCTATGTGCCACGGCCATGATATGGCAGTTGCATAATTCTTGACGCAGATACTCAGGAAGAGTGGGGGTACTTCTATATACCCACTCTTCCTGAGTATCTGGCCATCACGCTTATATCACCTAGACTTAACCTGGTGGCCTCCAAATGCCTTCCTAAGGGCTGCAAGTAAACGATCAGAAAATGGTTGACTTTGTCTAGACCTGAAACGTCTCTGCAAAGCAGTGGTGATAACCGGTATTGGAACTCCAAGATCTATGGATTCCAACACAGTCCATCTACCCTCTCCTGTATCCTCTACATATCCATTGTTATTTTCCAAAGATACATCTTGTTCCAGAACTCGTCCTGCAAAGTCTAATAATCTGGAACTTATTATACTCCCGCCCTGCCATATACCTGATATCTGACTAACGTCCAAAGCAAACTCTTCCTTGGAAATCAGCATTTCAAAACCTTCTGCATAAGCCTGCATCAATCCATATTCTATTCCGTTGTGTATCATCTTTACAAAATGTCCAGATCCTGAAGGCCCAACAAACCCATAACCCAAATCACTTCTGGGAGCAAGGCATTGGAATATGGGTTCTAGCTCATGAAACACATTAATGTCTCCACCTACCATGATGCTGTAACCGTCCGTGAGTCCTGCAATCCCTCCACTTATACCAGCGTCTAAATATCCTATACCTATTTCATTAGCAACAGTTGATCTACGAATACTGTCTTTATAGTAGCAATTTCCACCATCAATAATCACATCCCCTGCATTCAGTAAACCCAACAATGATCCAAATGTTTCCTCTGTTGGAGGGCCGGGGGGCAGCATAATCCAGATTATCTTTTTTGAAGGCAGGTTATCTATTAGCCGCGACAAAGAGTCTGCCAGTTCTGGAATATCATTTTCCATTTGTTGACGCACTTTAGGGTCTTTGTCATAAGCCACAACTCTATGCCCACCTTTGAGCAGTCTTATAGACATATTAGAACCCATTTTCCCAAGGCCAATTACTGCTAAATCCAATTGTCATCCTCCGTCAAATCAGTGACTTAGATTGTCCTCCATCGACATTTATGGAAGTGCCTGTCACTAATCCTGCAATATCTGAACAAAGAAATGCCACCACATTGCCTAATGGTTCAGGCCAACCAAATTTCCCCATCGGTAAATTATTTGATATGAACGCCTTGACGGCATCAGGAGAATTATTATTAACAAAACGATCCCAACTACCTCCAGGAAATTGTATGGATCCTGGAGCAATGCTGTTAACCAAGACATTATATGGTGCCAATGCTATAGCCATATGTTTGGAAAAAGCTATAACAGCAGCCTTAGAGGTCATATAACTAGTGGCCCCGCCATATTCCCTCCCCCATATCGACGCTATATTGACAATGCGTCCCCACATATTATTTTTCATATATGGCACTACCAACCTAGTAAGTCTTACTGATGAAAGTAGGTTGAGATTAATTGTGTCCAACCAATCTTCATCAGTAGCACTATCAAAGTCTCTTCCCCCTATAGTGCCTCCAACATTGTTCACTAGAATATCTACAGACCCGAAGTATTCTACGGTTTGGTTAAAGAATTTCGTACACCCTTCAGCAGTACCAACGTCTGCCTGGGTACCCAAAACCTGATAACCCATATCCGTCATCTCTTTTACTGATGACTCTAGGTCCTCTATGCCACGGCCACATATAGCAACCTTACAACCTTCTCTTGCAAGAGAGATGGCTGATTGCAATCCTAATCCACGACTGCCACCTGTAACCATAGCTATTTTATTTTCTATGCCCAGATCCATATTGATTACCTCTATAAGAATTTTGCATTCATTGTATCAGTAGTTAAGAAAAGACATGTAACTGAATTGACGATAGTTGCTACATTAAATGTAAGTATACTTCGTCTTATCCATAAATATTAGCTATTCTCCCTTAAGATAAACACAATTAATCAACTTTTATGTAATAAACAAAAATATGCTAAGATTGCGTCGCTAGCGCGTACACGTATAATGGTATTATAGCCAATGATAAATAATGTAGCCGCTCCCGAGTTCATGCTGGGATTAGATTGGATAAATACTGCCGACCATATATTACTTTCAAATTTGCGCGGCAAGGTTGTCCTATTACACTTTTGGACATATTGCTGAATAAATTGCATGCATATACTACCGCAGTTGCGGAAGCTCGAAGACAAATACAGGAACGAACTTGTAATTATAGGTGTACACTCTGCTAAGTTCATCGCCGAATCTATAACTAAGAACATACATCAAGCGGTAAGGCGATATCAGATATACCATCCAGTTATAAACGACAAAAACCTCAGTACCTGGCAGCAGTATAATATACAGGTCTGGCCAACAATAATTGTGATAGATCCCGATGGCAATATAGATTGCAGAATTGAAGGAGAGGTTTCATTTGAGAAACTAGATTCTGTCGTAAACAATATCTA
>CAUZSC010000033.1:0-13908 GCA_963582505.1 Dehalococcoidia bacterium | reverse complement strand
ACTTTGTAGTAACTCTTTAACATTTAGAGTCTTAATTTAGATATGCTGCACGTACTGTGGAAATACTTAGACATCAAATTCATACATGCAATATTATTACCAACTTCGCATTATCCACCGGATATAGCAGGTAGAAAATGTATCTCGCTGTTTTCTTGTACTCTCTCTAAAAGTCCTAAGTTTGCTGTTTCACCATCTACGATTACTGCCAATCCTGGATAAAGGTCACCATCTAGGCAAAGTTCATCTTTCATGCCTGGAAATTGAGCGTCCAAGTCGTTTATAACCTGACGTACCGTAGCTCCAGATACCTGCACTTGCTGTTTACCATTTGTCAATTCCTGCAACCTTGGGGGAATCCATACCTCTGGCAATTGATACCTCCTAGATATTTAACTAAATCCAATCATCAATAACGGAATAATTCCTCTAGGAACATGTACAAGCCAATTTACCATAACATCCCAGTTTATTACCAGTTACAAAACAAATAGGAACAAGTCCAATTTCTGATCTATTCGCCTCAAAAGACATCTAGGGTAAATCTCTTACCTTCAGGGGACTCTTTATAATCTAATATAGAATCTGAAATCTCCTCTGTTATTACATTTTCCAATATTAGAACTTTATGGTCTTCGAAGAATATGGCAATATCATCTTCCTTCTCGTCATCTATAACTATGCCGAATTCCCCATATCCTGTCCAAACTGGAGGTATTGCCAATCTAAGATACATACCAGGATTTAGAGATCTGGCTTCATGTATCCTTTTTAACTCTTTTTTAGCTTCTTCTGTAACAGTAAACATAAATACACAACGTTATTAATATTGCATAATCATACTATTAATAACAAGTCAGGTATAGATCTCACAATCTTCGGCTTACACTTACCCAAGTCAGGAGTAAAGTGCAAATACTCAACCAAGGATCTCTCTATCCAGTACAATTTACTCTATATGTATTTGTATTTTCGTTGACATAATGGCACTAAATAACCTAACATCGTCATCATCGGCTGAAATTAAATGAACGATAAACCACCAGAAGACGACCATCAAAATAAACCGGATCCGGCCAAGGAAATTGATCGCAACGTAGATCCATTAGCTAAGGATAACTCAACTAAACCTATATCCCAGACTCGGGGTAGGTCGTTTTCGTTGAGAGACCTCCGAACATTCACTTCCCTTAAAAACCCCGTCTTCCGATTATACTACTTCGGCATGTTGGGTCAGATGGGCGCAATGAATATGCAAATGATAGCCCGTTCCCTGCTGATATACAGAATAACCGAATCTGGAACTGCTTTAGGTATAATGGCACTAGCCAACGCGGCCCCGATGCTCTTCTTCTCATTGTTTGGAGGGGTAATAGCAGATAGAGTTCAGAAGAAATACGTTCTAGTTGCCGGACAATTAGTATCAGCTATAATCTCGTTCTGCGTAGGACTAACATTAGTGTTTGGCCTTATGGGACCAGACATGCCCAACTCTTGGTGGATACTAATATGGGCGTCCTTGGCTCAGGGTATAGTTATGGGCCTCATGATGCCTTCTAGACAAGCTATGATTGCAGAGATTGTCCCAGAAGAGCAGCTTATGAATGCTGTTGCATTGAATACTTTCGGTATGAATTTTAATCGATTACTGATGCCGGCATTAGGTGGGTTTTTGATTGAATACTCTGGCTTTGCCAGCACATACTTCCTAATGACTGCTTTATACTTGGTGGCTGTAATATTTATAGCCTTAATGCCAAAAACTGGAACTATCTCACTAAGTGGAGCTGGAGCTCTCGCGGACGTTATAGCTGGAATAACCTACGTAAAAAACAATAGAACAATCCTTATAATACTGATAGTCACATTCCTTACAGTTTTGTTTTCTATGCCATATATGATGCTTCTCCCAGTGTTTTCTGAAGATGTACTTGATGTGGGTGCAGGTGGATTAGGGGTATTAGTAAGTGTGTCTGGCATCGGGGCTATGATCGGATCCATAATATTAGCTTCTCTCCCAAACAAGAAACGGGGTTTATTACTTATGGCTGGCAGTGCTGTTCTGGGAGTAGGTTTAGTTGGGTTCTCTTTTTCAAGCTGGTGGATACCATCTCTGGCCTGGCCACTTGCTCTTGGATTTATCCTGATCGTTGGACTAGGACAAACCACTCGAATGACACTAGGAAACACTCTTCTGCAATATTATGTTGAAGACGAATATAGAGGCAGAGTCATGAGCCTTTACATGATGGAATTCGGGTTGACTAGCTTTGCAGTATTTTTGACAGGAGTGCTTACGGATCGTATAGGAGTAGAATGGTCTGTAGGAAGCTTGGCTATAATGCTTGTCATTATGTCTCTCCTTGTAATAGCATTCGTACCTAGAATACGCAACTTAGATTAACTTCGAATTTGGCATATATATAGGTTTCTCGTAATGAATCATAAAATATGAGAATCAAGTTCTGGTAATCACATAATGATCGAAAACGAGATACCCGAAGAAATAAAAAATCCTAACGAAGCAAGAACTAACGGATTCTCTTTCTCTAGGACATTTGCATCATTACATTACAGGGACTTCGTATATTTATGGTTAGGTCAAATCACACATGCGTTTGCTCTATGGATAGATCAGATAGCCAAACCTCTCCTGATCCTCTATCTGACGGACTCACCTATACATCTTGGGCTAGTATTAGTAGCAAGAACAGTTCCAGCTGTGGGCTTTGGGTTAGTAGCAGGAGTTCTAGCTGATAATTTCAATCGCCGGTTCATTCTTCTTGCAACCAAGTGGGTTGTATTAATTATAACTGGACTTTTTGCATTGCTAGTGGTACTTGGATTGCTAGAGTTATGGCATATATATGCATATAATTTCTTGCGCGGTGCCACAATGGCTTTTGACCAGCCTGCTAGAAGAGCAATGATTCCAAGTATAGTTCCAAGAAACCTTGTAACGAATGCTATGGCCCTGAGTACAGGAAGTATGACGGCTACTAGAATAGCAGGTGCAGCAGGAGCCGGCTTATTAATCAGTTTCGCTGGATTCGAGGGTGCATATGTAACCATGACCTTCGCTTATATAGGGGCTGTTTTCTTCACATGGAAACTCAGACCAATAGAGCAGAAGCGTTCAGGCTACCAAGGTATGAGAAGTATGGGCAATGATCTTATAGATGGGTTAAAATATTCCTGGCATTTCAAGGAGATACGTGGTGTTCTAATAATCGGTATTGGCTGGTTTGCCTTCGGAATGGCATTTATGCAAGTTTTCGCACCATTGTTTGCTGTAAACATTTTGGACATTGGCAATCAAGGTTTCGGCTTTATGGTTTCATTCTCAGCAGTGGGAGGTACACTTGGAGCACTAATATTAGCAACGTACAGCCCTTCTAAACATCGAGGACTTATCATGCTGGCCACCCTCGCTGCTTACGGTTTCATGTTGATAGCATTCTCAGCATCTACATACCTATATTCGGAAAATATAATCCCCCGGTCAATTGAATTCCTCTGGTGGTCAAATATACCATTAGCTCTCTCCGTAGTGTTCTTCATAATGTTCTTCCTCGGACTAGGTCAATCCACATTCTTCCCGCTTGTAAATGCAGTGTTAGTAGAGAAAGCAGATGAGAATATGCGCGGGAGAGTGCTAGGAGTTCTAAGTTTAGATAGAGCAATGACCACTCTGGGTGGTGCCGCAGCAGGATTTTTAGCAGCAGCCGTTGGATCACAACAAGCACAAATAATATTTGGAGCCAGTTTAATGCTCACCGCCTTTTTGATGTACATATTATATCCACCTCTTAGGAGTATAGATTGATGTTATTGACCTCCACTTTCCCCTACTGTAGACTTCAAGCTGAAATCTTTATGAAAACTATAATTTCACATTATCCTAGTTTATAGTGAATGAGTTTGGCATCTTTAAACCTAAGGATTTTATGATTGGGGTGGCCAATGGACATGGCACTAGAAGACATCAATGTACTTGACTTAACCCATGGAATAGCTGGCCCTTACTGCACCAAAATGTTAGCAGATTACGGCGCCAATGTGATCAAATTAGAAAGACCAGACGGTGGAGATTTCTCCCGTAAACTTGGCCCATTTCCAGACGATGTTCCTGACATAGAAAAAAGCGGATTGTTCTTGCTTCTTAACACAAATAAGCGCGGGATCACATTGAATTTGAAAAATTCTGCTGCTAGAAACATGGTTTTGGAATTAGTCAAAGAAGTAGATGTTGTAGTTGAAAACTTCTCCCCCTCATTTCTTCCATCTATTGATCTGTCATATCAGGAATTAGCAAATGCAAACCCTAAACTGATACTAGTTTCCATTTCAAATTTTGGTCAGACTGGTCCCTATAGAGATTACAAAGCAGACGACATGATTGCATATGCAATGGGTGGAGCTATGCATTCAAAAGGCCTACCTGGCCGTGAACCAATGAAATATGGAACACATGTAATACTATATCAATCTGGTATAGTGGGTGCACTTGCAACAATGACTGCTCTATTTGCTAGAGAGAAAAATGGATACGGAGAGCATGTAGATCTCTCGATATTTGAAACTGCAGCCCACAGTAGAGATGCAAGATCCCCAGATGTGATAGCTGCCCAATTCATAAACGCTGTTAAACCAAGGCGAACTCCAGGCAGCACCGTAGGGACCGGTACATTTCCATGTCGAGATGGTTATATAGTTTTTAGTGGTGGTGGAGCGAGATTGCCACAGACCATAGCCATGATAGGCCAGCCTGAAATGTTGACTGACCCCAGGTTTTCAACTAGATCAGCTCAGTTGGACCCAGAAAATATAATAGCATTCAATCATGGCATCTTAATGCCTTGGTTCATGCAACATACCATGCGCGATGCTTGGGCAAAAGCTCAAGAACACCACATTATATCCGGTCCAATATTTAACTCCCACGATTTGCTTTCAGATGGCCATTTCCGAGGAAGAGGAGTGTGGGAAAACATAGAACACCCCGCAGCAGGGACTCTAGAATACCCTGGTAGGCCATTTATAATGGAAAAAACCCCATGGCAAATCCGCAGGCCCGCACCATTATTAGGGCAACATAACCATGAAATATACTGCGACATGCTAGGGTATTCGTTAGCAGATGTCGCCAATATGCCTAGCCAAAGCATGATATAAAATCTGATTCAATAGTTGGTGAGAATGAGTAATTTACCACTGGACGGAATACGTATAGTTGAGTTAACCCAGATCGCTGCAGGCCCCTATGCTACTCAATACTTGGGAGATTGGGGAGCAGAAGTCATTCGCCTTGAAAACTTACAAACAATGCAACCTGGTACAAGAGGCCAATATGCCAAAGTTTCTCAAGATCTTGTAGATCAAGCAAGAGCTACTCTAGCTCAAGGTTTCATATTCCCAAATTGGGAAGCAGGCCCGCGCCCATGGAATCGCTTCACTCAGTTTACTGCTACCGCCCGTAGCAGATTAAGCATGACTGTCAATCTACGTACTCCAGAAGGATTGGATATCCTTGGAAAGTTGCTAGAAACAGCAGATGTTTTCATAGAAAACAATGTTCCAGAAACGCTGGCTAAATTGGGCATTAGCTACGAATGGGTGACTCAGAATAATCCAAATATAGTAATGATTAGAATGCCAGCCTTTGGGCTTACTGGACCTTACTCAAATTATCGTTGCTTAGGACTACATGTTGACGGAACAGTTGGCCATCATCATATAAAAGGTTACCCAGATGTGGATCCCTCAATGAGAGGAGACACTGTAGCTGCGGATGCCGCAGCAGGCGGGTCGGCAGCATTTGCCATACTTTCCGCTATCTGGTATCGCAACCGTACAGGAAAGGGGCAAATGATAGAACTATGTTTATCTGAAAATTTCATTCCTGTTATGGCAGAACCTATAATGGATTACAACATGAACCAAAGAATTCGAGGAACAATTGGCAACCGAGACTATTATATGGCACCTCATGGAGTATATCCATGCAATGGACAGGATAACTGGGTGGCAATAGCAGTTGGATCTGACAAGGAATGGCAGACATTCTGTAAAATTATGGATAACGCTGATTTAGCAGAGGATGAACGTTTTAGAGACACAATATCAAGACTGAAAAATCAAGATGAATTAGATGAAATAATTAAACTTTGGACTGTTCATTTCACTCCAAACCAAGTATTCATTATGCTCCAAACAGAAGGAGTTGCTGCCGGACCATTATTGGATGATCTGGAAATTCTAAAGGACAAACATATGGTTGAACGAGGGTTCTATCAAGAGTTGCCACATGAGGAAGTTGGAACACTTAAGTATCATGGACCCGGATGGTCTATGTCAAAAACACCCAATAAACTCCGTATCGCTGCTCCTCTTCTAGGAGAACACAACGAATACGTATATAAAGAAATCCTAGGGTTCACAGATGAAGAATACAAAAGACTAGAAGATGAAGGTCATATAGGAATGGATATGATGCCGAATGTTCCATGACTTCCTAGAAGCCCGTCCATAATAAACAAGATAGGAGACTCCATAAAATGTCTGATTCGCATAATTTTGAAAATACTCTATATTCTAAGAACAAAGGAGTAGCTCTACTAACCCTAAACAACCCTGAGCGAATGAATTCCCTTGGAGGAGACATGGTAGAAGGTTGCTTGGCTGCACTAGACGATGCTGAAAATGACCCGGATATAGGAGCATTAGTAGTAACAGGTGCTGGAGATAGAGCCTTTTGTGCAGGTGCCCAGCCTGGTAATTTCGTAGCTAGAAATGACGCAGGCCAGCCCGGAGCATGGCAAGGTACAGAACGATTTAGATACGGCATACACAAGCTAAACAGACAAGTGGAACAATTCAGCAAACCATATATAGCAGCGGTCAACGGAGTTGCAGCTGGCCCAGGTATGGACCTCGCAAGCATGTGTGATATCAGATTCTGCTCTGACCAAGCCAGATTCCGAATGGCTTACGTCCGCATGGGATTAGTACCTGGCGATGGTGGAGCATATTATTTGCCTCGAATTGTGGGAGTGGCTAAAGCACTAGATTTAATATGGACTGGCAAAATCATAGATGCACAAGAAGCTCTCAGGATAGGATATGTAAGTGATGTAGTACCCCACGCAGATTTGTTACCCCATGCACTAGGATACGCTGAGCAGTTGGCCCAAGGTCCAAAAGTCGCAATAAAATTTGCCAAAAGACTTGTATACAATGGGCTTACTATGACATTAGATCAATCTTTAGAGGCAGCTGCAGCTGCATTCTCTTCAGTTCAACAAACCGAAGATCATAAAGAAGGGCCAAGAGCATTTTTGGAAAAAAGAGAACCACAATTTAAAGGATATTAATTCAGATAATAGCTGATGAAATATATGCACTTAGAGTGTATGTATGATACGATGTTACCTACAAAGAAAACTGAAATTACTCATATATAAGGGGTTATTTATATCATGGCAACTCAGACCAAACCTGTATCTCAGTACAAGGTAATTGGAACCAGACCTATCCGCCCAGATGGAATAGAAAAAGTAACTGGTAAAGCAAAATTTGCAGCGGACTACCAAGACTCAACATTACTTCATGGTAAAGTTCTAAGGAGCCCTCATGCCCATGCGAATATCAAATCTATTAATATAGACAAAGCATTGAAATACCCAGGCGTTAAAGCCATCATAACCTCTAAAGACTTTGCCGAGCCACCCAAAGGACTCACTACAATTGGAGAAGGCGGTTCTGCAAATCTACAATTCATAAGTGCAAATGTACTGGCCAGAGAAAAAGTGTTATACAAAGGCCATGCAATAGCGGCAATAGCGGCGACTAGTCCACATATTGCAGAGGAGGCCTTAGACCTGATAGAGGTAGAATATGAGGTACTAAAGCCAGTTCTCACAGCCCAAGAGGCAATGAAAGAAGATGCACCTATACTTCACAAAACTATGACAACCACGTCAGGGGGCCAAGATACTGGCACTAATAGTAATATACCTACGCACACTATTTACACCATAGGTGATGCTGAAAAGGGTTTTGAAGAAGCAGATGTAATTATAGAAAGAGAATTCACTACAAGCACCGTCCATCAAGGTTACATAGAACCTCATGCCTCATCAGCAATGTGGGATGCAAAAGGAGATATAACCGTTTGGACCAGCACACAAACTACTTTTGGTGTCCGTAGCACTACCGCCGCAGTTGTAGGAGTGCCCGTATCAAAAGTCCGAGTAATACCAATGGAAATAGGTGGAGGATTCGGAGGAAAGATACCCGCATATCTCGACCCGGTTGCAGCTGTACTATCCAAGAAATCTGGCAAGCCAGTAAAAGTAATAATGTCAAGGGCAGATGTACTTGAGGCTTCAGGCCCAGGTGCGGGAACTTATATGAAAGTGAAGATAGGTGCAACAAAAGACGGCCGAATGGTAGCTGGCAGAGGATTGCTGGCATTTGAGGCAGGAGCATTCCCTGGGTCACCTGTTACAGCAGGTGCTATGTGCATGTTTAGCTGCTACAACCTAGAAAATGCAATGATAGATGCCTACGATGTAGTCGTTAACAAACCTAAAACCACAGCATATCGAGCACCAGGAGCACCTCAAGCCGCTTTTGCAGTAGAAACTATTGTAGATGAGATATGTGAGAAATTAGAATTAGACCCACTGGAGTTTAGACTCAAGAACGCATCTAAAGAGGGTGATAGAAGAGTAGACGGAGTTGTTTTCAATAAAGTGGGTAATGTAGAGGTATTAAAGGCGGCAAAAGCTAGCCCTCATTACAAATCTAAAGTAAAAGGTAAAAATAGAGGCCGTGGAGTTGCAAGCGGTTTCTGGTTCAACGCAGGATTACAATCCAGTGTCAATATATCTGTAAACCCAGATGGTACTGTTAGCCTTGTAGAAGGTTCTGTAGATATTGGAGGTACAAGGGCCTCAATATCTATGCAAGCAGCAGAAGTTCTTGGATTGAAAGTTGAAGATGTACATACCACTGTAGTAGATACTGATTCTATAGGATTCACCGGCGTCACTGGTGGCAGCAGAACGGCGTTCGCTACCGGGTATGCTGCCTATGAGGCCGCTAATGACGTAGTTGAGCAAATGAAATCACGTGCAGCTATGATATGGGAAACATCCAATGAAGACGTAGCATACGAAACAGATATATTTACTAGGAAATCGAACTCAGATCAAAATATCACGTTTAAAGAATTATCTGGCAAGTTACACGAAACAGGTGGCCCTATTGTCGGCAAAGGAATAGTAACACCACGAGGAGTAGGTCCTGCTTTCGCTCACCACATAGTAGATGTAGAGGTAGACACTGATACTGGTAAAGTAGACGTAATTCGATATACCGCGTTACAGGACCCAGGAACCGCTATCCACCCCAGTTATGTAGAAGGCCAAATACAAGGTGCGGTAGCACAAGGCATTGGATGGGCCATAAATGAGGAGTACTATTACAATGCAGAAGGTGGTCTAGTTAATGCATCCCTACTAGATTATCGTATGCCAACTGCACTTGACTTACCTATGCTGGAGACCATTCTAGTTGAAGTGCCAAACCCAGGACATCCTTTCGGAGTGCGGGGTGTTGGAGAAGTTCCTATAGTTCCTCCATTGGCAGCCATAGCAAACGCCGTATATGATGCTATTGGAGTGCGCTTTTACAATTTACCTATGAACCCAGGCCGCGTTCTAGAAGCTATATGGGAACAAAAATTGTAAGGATTAAACTGACACACTCGGGTCTCAGACATTAAGATTAAATGCTAAGGCTTGATACGTAGTTAACTTAAATCCTACGGGATTCATACTTAGACCTTTAGATATGGAGGTTACGATGACTAGCAAGGCTTTATCGGGATTAAAAGTAGTAGAACTTGGTGGATTTATCCCTGCTCCTTACTGCACTAAACTTATGGCTGATTTGGGAGCTTCAGTGATAAAGATAGAGCCGCCAGGCACTGGAGACCCTTCTAGGCGCTATGGACCATTCCCTGGAGATAAACCAGATAAAGAGAAAAGTCTCTTATACGCATACCTTAACACCAACAAGAAAAGCGTGACCCTAGATTTCAAGAATCCTACTGGGAAAAGAATCCTGATGGAATTGATAAAAGATGCTGACATACTTGTTGAAAGTAATGCTCCACAAGCAATGCATGACCTAGGCCTCGATTATTCTTCTCTATCATCAGGAAATGAGCAGTTGATAGTGACTTCTATCACTCCATTTGGACAAACTGGCCCATATAGAGACTATAAGGCTACGGATCTTATCTCCTTCCACATAGGAGGTATCGGATATCCCACACCTGGTGATGTTGAAGATCCTGACACAAATCCACCCATGAAGGCTCCTGGTCACCAGGCAGACATGATGGCTGGAGCGACTGGAGCATCCGGATCTATGAGTGCGTTATTTGCTAGAGAGATGACTGGCCGTGGGCAACATGTAGATGTTTCTGAACAAGAAGCATTGGTAAGGGCAATTGGTATGGCAATTGTTTCGACCATAAATAGAGGTGAAACCCCCAGTAGAATAGCAGGGGTGGGTAGACCAATTGCAACAAGAAAACCATTAAAGACTAAGGACGGGTATTTCACAGCACAGTTCTTCATGGATCATTTCTGGGAGGCGTTGAAGAATGTCATGGGACATCCAGAGTGGATGGATGAGGAGTTATTTTCTGAGAGGGACCTACGTATGGAAAACTTAGATGCTATACTTCTACTAGTTGAAGAATGGTCTCAGGACTACACTAGCGCAGAAATATACCAGATCCTACAGGTAGAAAATCATATCCCATGCCTACCTGTTAATACAATGGAGGATATTTTCAACCATCCCCACTATATAGAGAGAGAAACCTTCTTGGATATGAACCACCCTGATATAGGAACTTTTAAATCTCCTGGCCCACCGTATAGATGGTCTAAGACACCTTGGGCAATCTCTGCCACGGCCCCTAGACTTGGCCAGCATACCGAAGAGATACTCTCTGGCAAGTTGGGGTATTCTGGGCTTGATATAACAAAGTTGTATCAGCTCGGCATTATTTGATCTTATACAAACCTAACCTAAGACTCAAATTCACAGGAGGTATTAAATGAACGACAAACTCCCTCTAGATGGAATCCGAGTAGCGGACTTCACTCAGGTTGTACAAGGCCCATATGCAACTACACTTCTGGGTCAAATGGGTGCTGAAATAATAAAGATAGAAACCTTGAGCAGGACTCAAATGGATCAGAGATATGGACCTATGTTCAGTAATCTTAACGGTAGTAAAAAGAGTATAACTCTGAATTTGAAAGATAGCCGTGGAGCTGATATAGCAAAAAAGCTAGTAAAGATAAGCGATGTTGCTATGGAAAATTTTGGCACAGGTGTAATGGAACGCTTCGGGCTTGGATATGATGACTTACGCGAAATAAAACCAGACATAGTTATGCTATCAAGTCAGGCCTTAGGAAGGACAGGGCCAATGAAGGATGCTATTGGATATTTTGCAGAAGCATCGAATTTTGCTGGTTTCTCTCATTTGACAGGATATAGTGACGGAAGACCTGGCATGGTAGGAGCTATATGGGCTGACCATCTGACAGGAATGCACATGATATTTGCTGTATTGGCTGCACTTAGGCACCAAAGGAAAACTGGGGAAGGTCAATACATACAGATGTCGATGGCAGAAATGGTGATATCAGCTATACCAGAGGCTGTATTAGATTACTCTGTAAACGGTAGAGATCTTGGAAGACAAGAAAATAAAGAAATAGGTATGGCTCCTCATAACGTGTACAGATGCGAGGGATTTGATAAGTGGATAGCCATATCTGTAGGAAACGAAGAGGAATGGAATCAATTCTGTGGAGCTACTGGGCATAGAGAATGGGCGAATGACCCGCGCTTCTCTGACCCTTTGAGTCGCTGGGACAACCAGAAAGAGCTAGACAAACTTATAACTGAATGGAGCCTAAACCATTCAGACTACGAGGCCATGGCGATACTGCAAAAAGCCGGAATAGCGTCTGGCCCCGTATTGGACGGAAACGGATTAGTGAATGATCCTCACCTCATAGAGCGAGGTAGTTTCGTGCCACTAGGGGAGGTTGAGGGAAATCCTTACTCCCAAGTCGCGCATCCCTGGAGATTAAGCGACTCCCCAACTCCTTACTATGCCTTAGCACCTGGTATGGGTGAACACAATAAACATGTTCTAAGTGATCTACTAGGCATGAACGAATCCGATATCAGTACATTAGAAAATGAAGGTGTACTAGTTTAGTGTAGCAGCTAGGTACCTAGATATCGAAAAGCTTATAACAATTAAAATGAATATATGCTTTAAATATATATGACCATCTAATATTAATAACACTTGAAAGTCTGGAGATAACTTTGAACTTAGAAGATATAAGATCCCAAATACCAACCTGCCAACAGATGGTATATATGAATACTGGATGGTCTGGACCATCTCCAAGAAGAGTAGTAGAAGCCGTAAAGAATCGACTTGAAGAGGAAAGTTATAACGGGCCTACCAGTAAACCAGTAGTGGAAACTGGCAGGCAACTTCAGTTAGATACTGTAGAAGCTGTAGCTGGATTATTAAATGCATACCCTGAAGAAATATGCATAACCCAGAATACTACGGACGGGTTGAACTTAGTGATTAATGGATTACCTTGGCAAGAAGGCGATGAGATAATAACTTTTGGATTAGAGCATAGTTCTGTACTGCTGCCTGCTTACTCACTACGGCACAGGTTAGGTGTGAATATCAAAGTGCTACAGTTGCAGCCCAATGAGAGCGAAGATTCCATAATCCAGAAACTGGCATCGTCTATAACAAATAGAACTCGCTTGGTATTCAGCAGTCACATACAGTATACTTCTGGTCTCCGTATGCCTGTTAAATCCATCAGGGAATTAACAAGAAGCCACGGTATTAAGATGCTTCTAGACGGTGCCCAAACTGCTGGTCACATATCTCTAGACTTGCACAATATGGATTGTGATTTCTACTCCATACCAGCACAAAAGTGGTTGCTAGGTCCTGATGGAGTCGGAGCACTGTATGTAAAAAAAGAGTTAATTCCAACACTCCAACCTACAAGAGTATCCGGTAGGGCAGCTCTATCTTATGACGACCAAGGCAATTACAATCCAAATAACGACTCTCTGGATAAATTCAGGCTAACCACAAAAAGTGCTCCACTATCTGCAGGTTTTTGTGAGGCAATAAAATTCGTCCAAGAGATCGGCATGGAAACCGTGGAGTCCAGGGCATTGCAATTAGCCACGCAACTTAAAGATATGTTGTCTAAGGTAAAAAACGTCAAAATTCTTTCCCCATTAGAAGAAAAATTATCTTCTGGGTTGACTGCTTTCCAGATAACAAATTTATCCCCCGAAGATGCTGTAGATAAATTATGGTACGATCACAACATAGTATCTAGGCAAGTCAAAGAAATTGCAGCCGTCAGAATATCTACACACTTCTTCAACTCAGAGGATGAACTGTCTTATCTAGTAGAGGCAGTTAGCAAAATAGCAAGTTAGCTTTTAAATGGATGGATTTAACTTTGCAATATTGGCAGCTTGTTGCTGGGGTATAAGTAACGTACTAGTTAGAATAGGAGTACATTCGCTTAGCCCAACAACTGGGACTTGGATATCTTTACTTCCTGGCTCTGTAGCCATATTGGGCTTCGTACTCATATTCCATTTGGATGAAATCCTAGCATTACCAGGTTTGGCATTTATCTGGTTTGCTCTAGCTGGGTTCCTGAACTTTGCACTAGGAAGGTTATTGAATACTATAGGTATTAAATTGGTAGGTGTATCAAAGGCTGCTCCCCTTTTTAGCAC
>CAUZSC010000032.1:0-14161 GCA_963582505.1 Dehalococcoidia bacterium | reverse complement strand
CGAATTATATCTGAAATAAACAATATTGCTACAAGAACGGGTCATGGGCACGACTTAATGTTGTCGGTAGACAGGGATATATATTGGGGTTTGCTCTGGTATATAAGGGAATACAAGAATGTAGATTACTTAGATATGCATAAACTTGAAGAAAAACCAGAAGGGTTCGTGCTATTAGCTAGCGACAGCAATGACCATATAGCCAGTAAATACAGCGATGAATATACAGATAGGCGTGAGTTCCTGTATATGTGGTGGCCGTCTGAGGGTTATAAACCATGTAGATCAAATGATGTGGACATGTGCCTAAGCGTTAAAAATATCTTGACTAATCTAAGTAGTAGCGAGAAGTGGAAGGGCTTTCTTGACTATTATATATTTAGGCGAACCGATGCACCTTTCTTGTTTCATGAAGCGGTCGCATATTTTGAGGAAGCTTATGAGCAATAAGTATACGGTTAATTGCCTCATAACTTAATTGCTGGATATTGTATCGCTGCACTTATCGAATATATACTGGCCAAATAAGAAAAATGGAGCTCAGCATTTGTCACAATCCAGACGGTTTTGGCTGGCATTATTAGTCAGCTCAGTATTGTTAGCTATATTTGTCACTAGGATAGATATCAGGGAAACAGCCAAGATAATTGGCCAAGCGAATTATCTACTGATACCAATATCTTTGATTGCCTATTTTATAGCCGTGTTCTTTCGCTCATTAAGATGGAAATACCTACTTTTCCCAATAAAAAATGTGCCTACTATTAAGCTGTTCCCAATAGTTGTAATAGGTTATATGGCGAACAATGTACTACCCGCTCGTCTTGGTGAGTTTGTTAGGGCTTATTATATTGGCGAGAAAGAACAGGTTAGTAAATTAGCCTCCTTGGCAACTATAGCCATAGAGCGGGTACTTGACGGAATCACACTACTTTTCTTCATTTTGGCAGCTTCTCTTGTGCTGCCAGTAGTACAAGTATTACAGGGCATAGGGATAAAAGCAGGAATCAGTTGGATGATACTTACTATGCTATTGTCCTTACCATTTCTGATAGCTGCTTTGGCTATGATATTGGCCGCATTTTATCCAGATAAACTTCAAACATTTATTTCCAAAATGACTTGCTTTTTACCACAGAATATGCGTTTTAAGATCGTAGAACTAGTGAAATTATTTATAGAAGGTTTCATGGTTCTTAGGGATCCAAGCAGGCTTTTATCTGTCTTCTTACTGTCGCTTCCGGTATGGATATCTGAGGCAGTGATGTATTACATTGTTGGACTGGCATTTGGTCTTAATGATTACTTCTCTGCTACAGAATTTATAGGGGCTATATTGTTAGTGACTGCTGCTTCTAATCTTGCTACTTCACTGCCTGCAGCAGGAGGAGGTATCGGTTCATTTGAAGTAGCATCTTCCATAACACTAGGATTGCTTGGAGTTGATACGGATCTTTCTGCAGCATATACAATTGTCTTGCATCTTTCCTTATTATTACCTGTGACACTCTTGGGAATGGTATATTTATGGGCGGACAAGATTTCTGTAACACAACTTGTGCGTTATAGTAAGGTAAAGTAGAAAATAAAGTATATTCTACTGTAGCAATACTTTACATACAGTGAATCGCACAGAGGATAGCGTATGAATATAGGAATAATTGGAGCAGGAATTGCTGGGTTAGCAGCTGCTAACAGCTTTGTCAAAAATGGACACAAGGTATCCGTTTATGAAGGTGCACCATTTCTTGGTGGTCAGGCATCCACTTTCGATGTGGGTGGGGGAAGACTGGAAAAAGGATACCATCACCTGTTTACTAGTGACACAGACATAATAGACTTGATGGAGGAATTAGGATTATTAACCAGGCTGGCTTGGATACAGTCAAAGGTTGGATTCTTTTATAACAACAAAATATTTAACCTAGTAACTCCATTGGATCTGCTAAGATTCAATGAAATTAGTCTTCTGAGCCGTATTCGCCTAGGGTTGGTAACACTTTACCTTAAGTACTATAAGAATTGGCGCAAGCTCGAGCCTTATACTGCAGATGAGTGGATACGCAAATATGCCGGTAGGGAAGTTTATGATGTGGTATGGGGCCCGTTACTCAGGGGTAAATTTGGGAATCAATACGATAAAGTTGGGATGCCATGGTTTTGGGGCAAAATACAAACTAGGTTTGCTTCCAGAGGTAAAGGTATTAGAGGGATGCAGAAAGAGAGCCTAGGTTACCCTATGGGTAGTTTCGCTGAAATATTTGAGGCCTTAGATCAGAAGATAAAGGAGAACGGCGGAGAAGTATTTCTGTCTACACCAGTTAGAAGCATCGTGGTAGAAGATGGGATTGCTAAGGGATTAGAGATAGGTAATAAATCAGGTGGTACTGACACAAAATACTTCGATGTTATTTTGTCTACTACTCCTTCATATGTGTTTCCTAGGCTTGTACCATCTTTGCCGGACGATTATGTAAAAAAATTGAATGACGTAAATTATTTGTCTGCCGTATTAGTAATACTCGTTATGGATAGGCCGTTTACGGATATATATTGGCTTAATATAGCAGATAGATCCATACCTTTTGTAGGCCTAATTGAACAAACAAACTTTGTGGATCCTTCATTGTATGGAGGGAAACATGTTTTGTATATTGCTAACTACCTAGGTGAAGATAATCCACTATTCCATATGACGCAAGAGGATTTGCTGGAAGAATACATTCCGCATTTAAAGAAAATTAATCCTTCCTTCGATAGGTCTTGGATAGAGGAATATCACTATCACAAGGTGGCAGCTGCCCAGCCGATAATAGGGACTATGTATTCAGAGCGTATTCCGGATCATAAAACTCCAATAAATAATTTGTACCTTGCAAATACTACACAAATTTACCCAGAAGACAGAGGAACAAACTATAGCGTGAAAATGGGAAAACTGGTGGCTGATATTATAATGAAAGAAATGTAATTACTGTACAGAATGGGTTTTGCTTACGTGTATTTAAATACCATTTTCCTAATTATTGGAGATCAGTATTGACATTTACGTTTCCGGTAGATATAGTCGTAGTCTCGTAGTATACTCTTCAAGGTAAAAATCCTTTACTTTTGTATTGAATTGTTATCCAAACTTTCCTTAGAGGTAAGTTGTGCTGTCTGAAGAGGATATCTTGCCCGAGTGGCGCAAGGGCAGCGCAGCCGATTTGTAATCGGCAGGTTAGTGGGTTCGAATCCCCTCTCGGGCTGTAAAATAAATTATGTTCTGGTATCCAGAACTTGGATGTGGTTGGAGGGCTTGGATAGGCATTGCAAAAATGCTAAGCTGAAATTGCTTTGGACGGGTGGGTGAGTGGTTAATACCACCAGACTGTAAATCTGGCGCTCGGAAGGGCTACGTAGGTTCGAATCCTACCCCGTCCACCAATATGTGAGGTTCAAATAAAGACGTTGGCCCACATAGCTCAGTGGTAGAGCACGTTCTTGGTAAGAACGGGGTCACCGGTTCAAGTCCGGTTGTGGGCTCCATCTGTTAGTAGAAATTAAGGAGAGAGAGTAAATGGCTAAGAAAAGATTTGAGAGAAATAAACCACACATTAATGTGGGCACAATAGGTCATGTAGACCATGGTAAAACTACTCTTACTGCAGCAATAACAATGGTTTTGAGCAAAAATGTACAGAGTGACACGGAATACAGACCTTTCGATTCTATAGACAATGCACCAGAGGAAAAGGCTAGAGGAGTAACTATAGCTATAACTCACGTAGAATATGAAACGGAAGCTAGGCATTACGCTCACGTAGACTGTCCTGGACACGCTGATTATATCAAGAATATGATCACAGGAGCTGCTCAGATGGACGGATCAATACTTGTGGTAAGTGCACCGGATGGTCCTATGCCTCAAACCAGAGAGCATATCCTGCTTGCAAGACAGGTTATGGTTCCAAAAATGGTTGTAGCATTGAATAAATGCGATGCAATGGATGACCCAGAACTGTTGGAACTGGTAGAGATGGAATTAAGAGAACTCTTGACCAGTTATGGATTCCCTGGAGATGATATACCAATAGTAAGAGTTAGCGCTCTAAAGGCATTAGAGGCTGATGGTAATGCGGATTCTGAATGGACACAAGGCATACTTAAGCTCATGCAGGCAGTTGATGACTACATAGACGTTCCAGATAGACCAAAAGAATTACCTTTCTTGATGCCAGTTGAAGACGTGTTTGGGATAAAAGGCCGAGGTACCGTTGTTACTGGTCGTATAGAGAGAGGCATTGTTAAAACTGGAGACGAAATTGAGATAGTAGGGATAGGTGATACCCGCAAGAGTGTAGTTACTGGTGTTGAGATGTTTCATAAGACACTCGATTCAGGTGAACCTGGCGATGCCGTTGGTTGCTTGCTGAGAGGTGTTGAAAGAGAAGATATAGTAAGAGGACAAGTTCTTGCTAAGGCTGGATCCATAAAACCATTCTCTAAGGCACAAGCTGAAGTCTATGTACTTGGAAAAGATGAAGGAGGTAGGCACACCCCATTTTTTGATGGATATAAGCCGCAATTCTATATAAGAACCACAGATATTACTGGTGAAATAAAACTCCCAGATGGAGTCGAAATGGTTATGCCTGGAGACAATATTACAATGGGTATTAGCCTTATAAATCCAATTGCTCTGGAGGAAGGCCTACGTTTCGCTATTAGGGAAGGCGGAAGGACGGTTGGTGCCGGAGTTATAATAAGCATAGAGGAAGCTTAAGATGGCTAAACGAGGAGGAGCAAGACCTGTAGTAACCCTTGCTTGTGGGGATTGCAGGGAAAGAAATTACACGACCGTAAAAAATCAGAGAAGTGATCCTCAGAGAATGGAATTGTCTAAGTATTGCTCTCGTTGTCGCGAACATAAAGTACATAGGGAAGTGAGATAACTAATAGTGGCTAGATTGCCAGCAAGAGGCTCAGCACGCCAGATAGCATCGAATCCTAAGAGTGGTGGCCAAGGATTCCAATTCTTCCGTGATATAATTGCTGAGTTGAAAAGAGTTACCTGGCCTAGTAGAGAACAGGCGACTAGGCTGACCATACTTGTGATAATCATATCTATTTCGGTTGGGATAATACTGGGTGTTTTGGATATGCTTTTTGGCCGTGGTGTTAAGCTTCTTCTATAAGTAAATATGGATAGGATAATAAAATGAGTACAACAACCAGTGAAAAAGACGTACGCTGGTATATAATACATACATATTCTGGTCAAGAAGAACGAGTTAAACGTAATCTAGACCAGCGCATATCTTCTATGGATATCAAAGATCGTATACTGCAAGTTATCGTTCCTACTGAAGAGGAAATAGAAATAAGAGAAGGTAAGCGCAAGTCTGTAAGGCGTAAGGTTTTCCCTGGATATATTCTGATTCAAATGTCTATGGATGATGACAGCTGGCACGTGGTAAGGGAGACGCCTGGTGTCACTGGGTTCGTCTCATCGGAAGATGAAAAAGAGCTTAGACCTAAACCAGTACCATTGGAAGAACATGAAGTTGAAGCTATACTTAGCCAGATGGAATCTGAGACTCCCAAGGTGCGTATTGGTTTTGTACAAGGGCAGAGTGTCCGGATTACGGATGGTCCATTTACAGATTTCATCGGGACCGTGGATCACGTTTTCCAAGATAGAGGTAAAGTCAGCATTCTTGTTTCATTCTTTGGCAGAGAAACACCAGTGGAGCTGGATTTCCTGCAGGTGGAAAAACTTTAGGAGGAGTCATTGGCCAAGAAAATTCGTGCAATAGTTAAACTTCAAATAGAGGCTGGTAAAGCGACACCAGCCCCTCCTGTTGGCCCAGCATTAGGTCAGCATGGAGTCAATATTATGGGCTTTGTTAAAGAATATAACGCTCAAACTGCCTCGCAGGTTGGCATAGTCCCAGTTCATATCACAGTTTATGAGGATAGATCGTTTTCTTTTGTTACGAAAACACCACCTGCGTCGGACATGATACGAAGGGCAATAAATGTAGATAAGGGGAGTGCATTACCACCCAGAGAAAAAGTGGGCAGTATTTCCAAAGAATTCATCAGGGAGATAGCTAAAGTGAAAATGACTGATCTGAATGCCACTGATTTGGAGGCAGCAGAAAAGATAATAGAAGGCACAGCTAGAAGTATGGGCGTGGATATAGAGGATTAGAGGAGATCGTATTATATATGACTAAACATAGTAAACAATATATTGCAAAGACACAGTTGATTGATGCGGATAAAGCTTACGACCTTGAGGAAGCTGTAACGTTACTTAAGCAATCTGCAACTGCAAAATTCGATGAAACAGTAGAATTGCATATAAAAACAGGAGCCGATCCTAGGCATGCCGAGCAGTTGGTTCGAGGTGTCGCTCTTCTTCCACATGGTCTTGGGCGAGATATACGTGTTTTGGTATTTGGCAATGGAGAAACAGCAACTAATGCGCAGGCGGCAGGTGCTGACTACGTTGGAGACGATGAACTAATAGAAAAGATAAATGGTGGCTGGCTGGGTTTCGACGTAGCTATATCTACGCCAGATATGATGGGGAAGATAGGGAAATTGGGTAGAGTCTTGGGTAGGCGTGGGCTTATGCCTAATCCAAGGACTGGCACTGTTGTTCAAACTCAGGATATTGCAAGAGCTGTAGGGGAAGCTAAAATGGGAAGAGTTGAATTCAGGATGGATCGTAGCGGTATAATTCACGTTCCCATAGGTAAGGCTAGTTTCGATGACGAAAAGCTCACTGAGAATTTGAAATCATTAGTAGATATTATAATGAGATCAAGACCTTCTGCTTTAAAGGGTCAATTTATGCGCACGGCGTTTCTGAGCTCTACAATGGGCCCAAGTATTAAACTAGATGTTTCCAAATTGAGTGTGATAGCAGTATAATAGAAGAAGATAAAAAATATTGCCATAGACAGTGGGTGGCCAATGGGCCTTAATCCATAAACCCGCCGAGGCTTAATCAGTAGAGTTTTAACTAGATATATTCGTAGTGGCTCTTCTTGGTTTAGCCAAGGAGAGCCACTATTCTTAGGAGATGTATGCCAGCACAAAACAAAATAAAACAAGTAGATGAATTGAAAGATAAATTGAGTAAGTCCAGTATAGTAGTTACAACTGGTTATGAAGGTCTGACTGCTGCACAGATGGATGCATTCAGAAAAGCACTTAGAACTCAAGGTATTGAATATAAAGTAATCAAAAACACCTTGGTTTTGAGAGCGGCTGAGGAAATCGGCAGACAGGGTTTTGACTCTGTTCTCAAAGGACCTACTGGTATAGCTTTTGGGTATGATGACGTAACAGAGGTGCCGAAAGCTATAAATAACTTTATTACTTCGAGCAGGATACCATTGGTGATACATGGGGGTGTAATGGAATCTAGCGTGCTCACTAGCGATGAAGTTATTGCTATTGCTAACTTGCCATCCAAAGAGGTATTAGTTTCCAAACTACTTGGGCAAATGCGTGCACCAATCTCAGGACTAGTTATTACTTTAAACTCTATATTGAGTAGTATAGCCATTGTCTTGCAACGTAGGGTTGAGCAAATCAACGATAACTAATGGCATTGGAGTCCGGAAATCTATAAGGAAGAAATTCAAATAAGGAGTATTAGAATGAATAGTGAAGAATTATTAGAATCGATAAAGAGTATGACTGTGTTGGAACTTTCAGCGTTGGTGAAGAACTTGGAAGAAGAATTTGGTGTTAGTGCCGCTGCTCCTGTGGCTGTTGCCGCTGCTCCTGCCGAATCTGTAGCAGCAGACGTGGAGGAACAAACTGAGTTCACAGTTACTTTGAAAGAAATTGGCCCGAATAAAATAAATGTTATTAAAGGTGTCAGGGAAGTTACTAGCTTGGGATTAAAAGAAGCTAAGGATTTAGTTGAGGCAGCTCCTCAGACAGTTAAAGATGGTGTGGGGAAAGAAGAAGCTGATGAGGCCAAAGAAAAACTCGAGGCTGCTGGGGCTGTTGTTGCTATAAGTTAGTACAATTACATAACTTGTACTAGATTTGTAGTAGCATATTTGATTGGAATTAGGCTGCATTCATATGATACTGGTTAATCCTTGACAGCCAAGGGTTTCAAGGATGGTCAGTGTGATGTATGATGTAGAAGGTTAGTTTAGTATTTCACCTTGGCTAAAATGATACATTAGGAGGCATTTTCCATGGCTATATCAGGAAATCTACCAAAACTTAATACTGTAGGGACCCGGCCTATAAGGCATGATGGCTTAGATAAAGTCACTGGTCGTGCAAAGTACGGAGCCGATATACATCTACCAGGCATGCTTGTGGGTAAAGTGCTCAGAAGCCCTTATGCTCATGCTAGATTACTGTCTGTAGATACCAGTAAGGCAGAGGCTTTGCCAGGGGTTAAGGCTGTAGTCACATCAAAAGACTTTCCAATAATATCTGGCCCTCTTAATTTTGATAACGGTTCAAGGATCATGGCAGAGAATATGCTTGCTACGGAGAAAGTACTATATAAAGGGCATGCAATTGCTGCTGTAGCTGCTACAGATGCTCATATTGCAGAAGAGGCAATCGGTTTAATAGACGTTAAATACGATGTTCTTGAGCCTGTTCTAACAGTGCATGATGCTCTCAAGGAGGGTGCCCCAGTATTGCACGAAGGTTTGACTACTGTATTTAAGGTTGAGAGGTTCGGTAAAGGAGAGGATACAGGAGTAAAAAGTAACATAGCTAGTCACATACAATTTAAAAGAGGTGACCTAGACAAAGGCTTTAAAGATGCAGATTTAGTGATAGAGAGAGAATTCAATACACAGACTGTCCATCAAGGCTATATAGAGCCACATAGCTCTACTGCTAGCTGGTCATACGATGGAAGATTGACTGTTTGGACTAGTACTCAAGGCATATTTGGTATTAGAGATGCTACTGCGGCTATCTTGGGCATACAAGCTTCACAAGTTAAAGTGGTGCCGATGGAAATAGGAGGCGGTTTTGGAGGTAAGACTCTAACATACTTAGATCCAGTTGTTGCACAACTTTCGAAAAAGACAGGGAGACCTGTAAAAATAACCATGACCCGTAAGGAAGTATTCGAAGGGACGGGGCCAACATCTGGTACTTATATGAGATGTAAAATAGGAGTAGATAAAGATGCTCTTATAACTACTGCAGAACTTCACCTAGCGTTCGAGTCGGGAGCATTTCCTGGATCTCCAGTTGGTGGTGGTGCGATGAGTGGATTAGGACCATATAAGATAGATAATTTGTTAGTTGATGGATTCGATGTGGTTTGTAACAAACAGAAAGTAGCTGCATACAGAGCACCAGGGCAACCACAGGCTGCTTTTGCTGTTGAAACAGTTATAGATGAGTTAGCTGAAAAACTTGGATTGGATCCGTTAGAGTTTAGAATGATGAATGCAGTACATGAAGGAGACCGGGCCCCAAGTGGAGTTCCTCATTTGAACTTTGGTAACGAAGAAGTAGAACGGGTAATGAAAGAGCATCCCCATTACAATGCTCCTCTGGAAGGGCCTAATAGAGGTAGGGGAGTTGCTGTAGGATACAGACTCAATGGCGGAGGTAGTGGTTCTGCTGCGACTATCAATGTTAATGCTAATGGCACTATAAATTTACTAACAGGGTCAATGGATATTGGCGGATCTCGTGCAGCCATAGCGATGCAGGCCGCAGAAGTTCTAGGGATTTCTTCTGATGATGTGAACCCGTTGGTAGTGGATACGGATTCAGTAGGTTGGACTGGTACTACTGGTGGTAGTAGAATTACTTTTGATACTGGTAGAGCTGCTATAAACACGGCAAAAGAAGTAATCAAGCAAATGAGCAACAGGGCAGCTTTAATATGGGAAGTGCAGCCTGAAGACGTAGAGTTCAGTGACGGCGTGTTTATATGTACAAAAAACACTGACGACAAGATAACGTTTAAAGATTTGGCAGCTAAGCTCATGGATACTGGAGGACCTGTTACTTGTTCTGGTATAGATAAACAAGGTGGTGTTGGAGCTCAATTGGCAGGTCATATAGTAGATGTAGAAGTTGACCCAGAAACTGGGAAAGTGGATATCCTTAGATATACTACCTTCATAGATGCTGGAAGAGCAGCTCATCCGAGTTACGTAGAAGGACAGATGCAAGGAGGAGCCCTGCAAGGCATAGGCTGGGCACTCAATGAAGAATATTTTTATACAGACGATGGAACTATGGCAAATTCCAGCTTTCTAGATTACAGAATGCCTACTAGTTTAGATCTTCCGATGATAGATTGTGTGATAATTGAAGTGCCAAATGATAGGCATCCATTTGGTATCAGAGGTGTTGGCGAAACAGTACTTATTCCTCCAATGGCTGCAATAGCCAATGCAATTCACAGTGCTACTGGCCTAAGAATGACTAAACTTCCTATGAGTCCTAGGGCTATATTGGAAGCTTTCGAAGAAACTAACTCTTAATAAAATTTATCCAGATATGTATCTGGTGCAGATACATTGGAATAGTGTTCCAGATATATTTCTTGGATGATAGGGTTGCAGATATTTAGCGAATGGATTTTGATCCCTATTGGACGAAAAAAGGCATTTGTATATTCTAACCTTAGATAAAGGTGAATTCTTCTTGGGGCACACAGACAATTTGAGAAATGAACTTGATGCCCACTACTCTGGTGCTAGAACTGAGACATCTGGCAAGAACCCACAGCTAGTCTGGACTGATGTTTGGTATGGGAATAGAGATAAATTGATACAACATATCGATTATTTGCTCGATTTATTTGAAGAAGATCCACGTAATTTATTGTACAAGCTGCAGGCTAGACTTCCGATGGGTGGAATAGTCTGGTGGACTTCTAATGGGTACTGGGGATAGATTTACCCAAACTAGTGATCACTAGAACTGCTATGAAATAAACATATTTGGTTGTACTAAGGAAGGTTTACATTGCAATTGTCTGATAAAAAGTGTCATGCGTGCGGATATATAAACGATTCGAATGACAACTACTGTGGGCACTGCGGAGAGAATATATCTATTGTTGCTGTGTCAAGTGACAAATCAGAAGGAATCTCTCAGGAGGATACACAATATCAGAGCGAGGCTTATGTTATAAGTGGCACAAGAATTTTCATCTTGACTGTGGCTACTTGGGGTTTGTATTACTATTATTGGGTTTATACTACCTGGAAGCAAATAGGGAATGAAGTAGAAGATTCACATACACCGTTGCTGCAGACACTTTCTATGCTGGTGCCAATATATCAACTTTTCCGTATTAATAAGCACGTTAGTGTTATAAAAGAATTGGCTATAAAAGCAGATCTAGAAACTGAACTAATGCCTAGTCTTGCCGTAATACTTATAGCTCTTAACATGGTTATAGGGTATATATCTCTAGGGGTTCAATCAGTTCTTCTATTTATGAGCCTTCTTGCACTTAGCCTGATATTGACTGCGACTGTTATGAATTTGGCTCAGGAGACACTTAATAGGTATTGGATAGTTATAAAATTGATGACGAATAAAGAGATGAAGATTCAAAAACCAGAATTGGTACTGTGTGCTTTAGGATTGTTTGTCTGGGCGAATTTGGTGTACAGTCTGTTCTCGGTATAATATTGATAATGGGATTCTATTATTTGTAATCTGCAGGGTTATTATAGGGCTGCACAAGAATTTTTATAATGATAATACCGGAAATAAAGCCGCCTATATGGGCCCAATAAGCTACTTGTGTGGTTATGCCAACTTGAAATGATCCTAGACCATTAAATATCTGCACTATGAACCAAATCCCCAACATGTAAATAGCTGGGATTCTGGTAATTGTTATGAAATAGAATATAACCAATGTGTTTATGCGGCTTCTTGGGAAGAATATTATATAGGCACCTAATACTCCGGCTATGGCACCACTAGCTCCTATAATTGGTGAACTACTCCCTATATCAACAATAATTTGAGATAGGCTAGCTAGGACACCACATATGAGATAAAAAGCTAGATATTTCTTATGGCCTATTACATCTTCTACATTGTCTCCAAACACCCATAAGAACAGCATATTGCCAGCAAAATGCATAAATCCGCTGTGTATAAACATGGAGCTTATCAAGGTTACTAAGCTATTACTGCCAGCCTGAAGTATTAACACTTCTCCTCGACATATTCTCCCTTCACTAGTGCTTAATATTTCCCCGTAGCATATAGATCCAAATTGTTCAATGCCTTGCGTGAATGTAGAAGGAATTACACCCCAACTATAGAATAATTTTGTAGTTTCAGGATTATTAAGAGTGACCTCATAAGCGAATACAATTACATTCACCATAATTATTATTAAGGTTACGTAAGGGAAGGTGAATCTTTTTATGTCAGGATCGGATATAGGTATCATTTTGAATACTTTACAGGCTTGCCGCATACTATGCTAGAGATATTTAGATTTGGAGACATCGTAAGAATCTCATGATAAACATTATCCTGTAAAATAAATCTATATGCCTTTCACGTGGATGCGCTTGATATTTTATATATATATGGTAATCTATGGAGGCAAGTTTTTGACTTGTGTATTTTATAAAGTAGTTGTTGACGAGTTAATTAATGTTTGAACCACCACGTAGAAATCAAGGTCAGGACATACAAATAGAGCAGATTCTTGGAGGAATCGGTTCTGTTTTGAACAATATCATGCAGAGATTGGGTGGAGGGGGATCGAAGATACTAATACTAATGATAGTCGGGGTGTTGTTATTGTTATGGATGGCCTCTGGGGTGTTCACTGTGGCACCTAGAGAGAAAGCTGCATTGCGTATGTTTGGAGAATTCCAGACAACAGCAGGGCCTGGTTTACATTGGTTTTGGCCAGCGCCCATTGGTCAGCGAGATATAATAGATGTTGATGTGACTCGAAGAATGGAACTGGGAGTCCTGACTGCACAGAATGGAAATGTTCAAGATGTGCCGCTAGAAGCTCTGATGATCACCGGAGATTTAAATATAGTAAACGTACAGATGGTAGTGCAGTATAAAGTCAAAAGCATAGAGGACTTTCTATTCAGAGTGGATGATCCAGGAGATGTTATCAGAGGTATTCCAGATGGTAATCCAGAAGGTAGAACCTTAAAAGATGCTACTGAAATGGCACTTAGACAAGTTGTTGGACAGAGGAGTATAGACGATACGTTGATTGCAAATAGAGAACAAGTACAAGTAGATACTGGACTTGTTCTACAACAGGTTCTAGATGAATACCAGACAGGTATACAGGTGTTGAGCGTTGTTTTGCAGCAAGTGCGACCTCCCGATGAAGTTAGATTAGCATTCGACGACGTTGTAAATGCGAGGGTAGATAAAGAGAGTCGTGTTAATGAGGCGAAGGCATATGAGCAAGACAAACTACCTAGAGCGCAAGGAGAATCCCAACAAATAGTACAAGCAGCTGAAGCATTTAAAGTAGAACAGGTTGCAAGGGCAGAAGGAGAAGCAAGCCGGTTCCTAACAGTTTTAGAAGAATATACCATTTCAAAAGAGGTAACCAGGCGCAGATTGTACTTGGAAGCCATCGAAACCGTACTTCCTGGCATTACTAAGTTTATTGTAGACCCAGATTCTGGTGGAAGCATGTTGCAATTCTTGCCACTAGAGTCTGAAGCACCAAGGCCTGCAACTGTGCCAGTGCCAGTGCCAGTGGAGGGATTGCAATGAAAATACTTGCGTTTATCGGGGCCATATTTGCAATTGGACTCGTAGTTGGGCTTCAGTCTCTGTACACGGTGGATGAAACTGAGTATGTAGTCATTAGAAGATTTGGAGAAATACAAAAAGTTACTACAGCTCCTGGTCTGGCATTCAAGGCACCGTTTGTAGATAACGTGGTAGTTTTCGATAATCGTTTACTACGTATAGACATGCCACCATCTTCGATGCCAGATAAAGAGAGTCAGTTCTTGGATATAGACGCTTACGTCAGATATAAGATTACCGATCCCAAGGCATTTCTTCTAAGCTTATCGGATGATACTAATGCAGCAGCCACTATTGGCCAGATCGTAGTTTCTGAGTTGCGTTCTGCAGTAGGTGTTCGAGATCGAAAAGATATTATAGGTGGTGAACCTATAAC
>CAUZSC010000031.1:0-14336 GCA_963582505.1 Dehalococcoidia bacterium | reverse complement strand
TTCTGGGCATGGAAATATGCCAGGCTTGATTAATAATTGGTTCGGTAAGGCACTGCTGAATTCGTGGCTATATATGTTGAATGATAGTCCTTTGAAAATAGACATGTACGTCAAAGAAGATGGCTTGCTACTGAACAGCTCTAATATTGAGGCATACATACTCCAGGGCATACCCCAGGTAGCCTCTGCTTCTATATTAGATCTAAGAATGTAATGATCGTTGGAGACGCTATGGAATATATGAATGATATACTTACGCCTCCATCAAGAATTTATAGTTATGATTGGGAGCAATCCGTATTGTCTATAGGTAAACTTGTTGAATATGACTTTGAAATATTATGTTTTAGTCATTTTAATCCCATAATGTGTAACGGTAGACAACTTCTATCCACTATGCTCGAAGAATATGGTGTAGATAGAGTAGGAAAATAAATATTTATGAAAAATTTAATTAACGATGGTGTTATAGATTCTGACGTCACTGAAGATTTTGGCGCATTGATAGCTTCAATATCTCCTACACAACCTACTCCAGTATCTTCTGTTTGGGGATTGAGATTATGGGCGCGAATTTTTAGGCGCTTTCTTCTTACATGTCTAATATTTCCAATAACAAGACTGAGTTATAAGATAGATATATTAGGTGCAGATAATCTCCTGAAAATTCAAGGACCTGCGCTCCTTATAGCGAACCATGTGCTTCATATGGATAATGCAATTTACCTTAAGGCGATGCCAAAGATTATCAAAAAACGCCTTGCTATAGCGGCAAGTGCACATATGTTTAATAACTATTTACGCGGATTAATGATAACTTTGATTGCAAATGCATTTCCTTTTGCAACTGGAAAGAGAGGCAAAAGGAATAAGAATTGGAATGTAAGAACTAGCTTGGACAATATGGGCAGTATTTTGGATAAGGGTTGGTCTGTTTTAATATACCCTGAAGGCGAACTTACAGTTGGAGGTCCTATGAAACCATTCCTTAATGGTACAGGGTTAATGGCAACTGCCAGTAACCTTCCTGTAATTCCTATGCGACTGGATATAATCAAGTATGGCAGACCGTCAATATTGCCATTATGGGCAAGAGGGCATGTGGTTGTGTCCTTTGGTGAGCCATTGATGCCTCCATGGGGTTCAAATATAGAAGAAGCTACTTCAATAATAGAGGATAGTGTGGCCATTCTTGAGATTAAGGTCTGATAGTCGGCACACATTGGCTTGGAGATTGAGAAGTTGTATTTACCACACGTTTAATTCCCATCAAGTGGGAAGACAATTTACAAAAGACAAACAAATTGAAGAAAACATAACAACATATTAGGGATATAAATACTCCAACCTTCCATTCATAAATTTCTTGAGATCATGGAATATATTTGATGTTTGCTGTTGCAAAGAGCCGATATTTTCATCAGAATAGTATATATGTCAACGCCCGATAGCCAAAACCTCAAGATATCTAGAAACCAGCAGTTAATACTATTGGTGGTTACTGTATTTGGGCATGGATTGAAACACACATTTGCTTCCGCTTTTTTCGTTCTACTTCCAGAGATCAAATCTAGTCTTTTGCTGAGTAATACTCAGATAGGAATCCTTTCTACATTTAGAGGAATATCTAGTGGATTAGCCAATTTACCTGCTGGTTTTGCAGGGGACAGGTTTGGTTCTAAAAGAGCAGGGATACTTGGCGTATCTATTATGGCAGTCGCTGTATTTGCATTCTTGTTAGGTGTGTCAACAACATTCTGGATGGCTGTTATTGCATCGTCTTTATACGGTATTGCTATAACACTTTGGCATCCATCGGCTATATCGTCTTTGTCACGAGAGTTCTCAGATCGCAGAGGTTTCGCTATTGCCTTGCATGGAACTGGCGGGAGTATAGGGGAAACTCTCGGGCCTATAATTGCTGGAGTATTAGTAGGTATTGTTGG
This sequence comes from Dehalococcoidia bacterium, assembly GCA_963582505.1. GTDB lineage: Bacteria > Chloroflexota > Dehalococcoidia > Lucifugimonadales > UBA2985 > UBA2985. The sequence continues at coordinate 12,390 of CAUZSC010000031.1, read as the reverse complement.
GTGGAGATTTATATTACAAGGAAGCTTATTACCAGGTTTGGGGTTCGGAGTGGCCATATGGATAGCGTTAAGACTGGTTCCAATTTACAACAACAAAGTCGTTTACTTAGGGGAGTATTTTAGCTCACTCGTAAAGCTTTTTAAGTCTCGCAGACTATTACTTATTCTAGCATTCTCTGCAGGATTTGCTGGAGGTCAAAGTACTGTGCTCACATTCTTACCAATATATGTTGACGAGACTTTTGGAGGCGCCGCTAGTACGATAATAACTCCAGCGGGATTCTATATGGCGTTAGCTCAGGTGGGAGGTATATTGACACAACCTTTGATGGGGTATGGGTCAGATAAATTTGGTAGGAAATTTATTCTATCTCCTAGCTTAGCCATGTTGGGCCTCTCGATGATAGGGTTGATTGTGGTTCCTGAAGGTTTGGCTTTCTCGTTGGTGGTATTTGTAATGGGTGGGTTTCTTTTCCCCCTTATGGCGATCCTCTTGGCATCGGCTATGGACGTAGTTGAAGATGGTTCACAGGCTACAACCGTATCTTTGGTATTTGGTATAGGGATTATAATTTCAGCCTATGCACCGGCATTAGCTGGTGTTATGGCCGATAATTATGGCACTCAAGCACCTTTCTTACTGGGTTCTGTCTTGCTTCTTTCCACGGCATTACTTTCATCTCTAACTAAATGGCATAAATGACAGTATAAGATGTATAAATACATCTTATTTATTAGTGATGCCTTTAGCCAATGATATGTTATGCTATCTACGGTGACTTAAATTATCTATTATGCAGGTGGTAATATTATGAATGCATCTGATGTGCAACCTCTTTTAGGACTAAAGGTATTAGATCTTACGCATGGTATTGCTGGTCCATATTGTACAAAATTCTTAGCAGATTTTGGTGCTGATGTTACAAAGATAGAACGTCCTGTGACAGGTGACTATGCACGTAGCATGGGTCCATTTCCGGGAGACATACCTGACTTAGAGAAGAGTGGATTATTCCTGTTACTTAATACTAACAAGAAAAGTGTAGAAGTGGACCTGAAAAACGGAACAGGCATTAACCTTGTAAAAGAATTGGTCAAGAGTTCGGATATATTGGTTGAAAACTTTCACCCAGGTGTCATGGACAAACTTGGTCTTGGATATTCGGTTTTGAAGGATATAAACCCAAATATCATAATGACGTCTATATCTAATTTTGGTCAAACTGGGCCATATCGTGATTATATAGCTTCAGAATTAACATTGTTTGCAATGGGTGGCAGGATGAATGCTTCTGGAGACCCTGATAGATATCCACTGAGATTAGGTGGCAATCACGTTCAATTTCAGGCCGGTAACATAGCTGCTATGGCTAGTTTATATGCTTGGTATGGTAATAAATATAGCGGTGGACCAGGGCAGTATATTGACGTTTCTATATTTGAAACGCAACTAGCAGGTTTTAATACCAGGATGCCGATGCTTGTGGCTTATCAGTACACGAAAGAACGCGCACTCAGGTTAGGAGGGGCTAGGGTTGGATACCCAGCCGGTTTCTATCCTTGTGCTGATGGTTACGTAAATGTCCAGGGCGGAGGTGCCTTTTGGCCTAGGACAGTCGACTTACTAGGTATGCCAGAACTTCTCAATGATGAAAGATATGCGCCCCCTCTCGGACAAGTTGATTTGGACGCTAAAGAAGAATTTGAAGCTACTATTTGGTATCCATGGGTATTAGCAAGGACTAAACGCCAGGTAGTAGAGGAGTGTCAGGCAAAAGAGATTCTCTCAGGTGGTGTTAATACAATAGATGAAGTAATGGATGATAATCCACAATTTGATGCCAGGGATTATTGGGTTGAAATAGACCACCCAAAGGCAGGTAAATTTCGATACCCTGGAGCGCCTATGAAAACTGAGGAAAAATGGTGGCGTATCAATACACGAGCCCCACTTTTAGGAGAGCATACATCTGGAGTGCTAGAAGAAGTAAAATCTTCCAAATCGAATAATACTTCAAGTATTAGTGTCAGCTCTTCAGGTGATGATTCTAGGTCACTTCCTCTCAAAGGGTTAAGGGTTTTAGATATGACTATGGTATTTGCAGGACCCTATGGGACCATGTTCCTGGCAGACATGGGAGCGGAAGTAATAAGAGTAGAGTCTATAAATCTTTTTCCAACGTCCACCAGGGGAGCATTTGCGAGACCTAGTAAAGAGGCAGAAGCTAAGATACAAGTGCCCAGGTACCCTAATAGAGATCCTGGAGAGAGGCCGTGGAATAGAACGGCAATGTTCAATGCACATGCACGAAACAAACTTTCTATGACAGTTGATTTACGGACCCCAGAGGGGAAAGATATATTTAGAAGACTTGTAGAAGTCAGCGACGTATTTATACAGAATATAGCTGTAGGTGCCATGGAGAGATTGGGGATAGATTGGCCGGCGGTTAGCAAATGGAATCCAAGATTGATAATGATCTCATCTACAGGTATGGGGCAAACAGGTCCGTGGGCACACTTCAGGGGGTTTGGATTACACTTTGAGGCCATGTATGGACATGCTTCAGTCACAGGTTACCCAGATATGGACGCTGAGGCCGCTCCGGCATCAGTGGCAGCGGATGCAGCTACTGGTACTGCTATAGGAATAGCTACAATTGCGGCGCTTCACCAGAGGGACAGGACAGGCAAGGGTACTCATATAGACCTAGCCCAGGGAGAGAATTTCCTTCCTCAGATAGGGGAATATTTTATTGATTACGAAATGAATAAGAGAGTTGCAGGTCCTATAGGAAACAAAGAGCATATGGGACTTTTGGTTCAAGGGGCCTATCAGTGTTTTGGTAATGACGAGTGGATAACAATATCTATTCCTGATATAGACAAATGGAGAACTTTATGTCGGCTGATGGGTAGAGAAGATTTGAACAATGATGATAGATTTCAAGATATGGGTAACCTATTAATTAATCATGACGATATCGACACTATAATAGGAGAATGGACAATAGATAAAGATCCTATGGAATTGTTTCATACACTCCAAAAAGATGGAATAATAGCTGGCCCAGTTATGCATGAGGAGCATTGTTACAATGATCCTCACCTTGAGGAGAGAAATTTCTTTGTTCCCATAGATCACCCAGAAATAGGTGTTCATATGTACCCCACTACCGCATTCAAAATGTCTGATACACCATTTGAAGTTCGGAAGCCTCCTGTAAGACTGGGTGAAGATAATGATTATATATATAGGGAAGTCCTGAAACTAACTGAAGACGAATATGATCATTTGAAATCCCTAGGTCAGATAGGGATGGATTTTGACGAACATATAAAATAGCACTAGTGATGCTCTTTGGGGCCTATCAGTAAAGAGCATATGGTTCCTTGACAACACATCTTCTATTTGTTATGTTTTAATAGATATTGTTGAGACATTGTATCATGACTACCAAATTAAATAAAGAAGATATAATAGCTGTCATAGAAGATTCTGGGCATAGACTTACCTATGCTAGAAGGTCAATAGTTGCTTTCTCTGAAGGTAAATATGATGGTTTTACAGCAGAGGAAATTAACAGTGCTTTGCCTTTGGTTGGTAGGGCCACAATATATAGGACATTGAAACTTTTGATAAGAGAAGGTTTGTTATGCAAATTGTTTTCAGAAGAAGGTCACCCCAAATATACAATTGCTAAATTTGGACATCATCATCATACGATTTGTGCCAGGTGTGGAAAAGTTGGTGAATTTAGAGATTCTACAGTCGAACGTTTGCTGAAAGCTATTAATCAGGATGTGGAAGGCGACATAGTTGGGCATAAATTGGAACTCTATATTGTGTGTCTTGAATGTAAGGGTTAAATAACTTTGCTCTCAATGTAATAGTAGGAGTGCTTTGCATTATACAATAATGAGACATAGTATCAATAAGAAGAAATATCAGTCCATTAATTTACTGATATTTCTTATCGCTATTATTGGAATAGCCTGTGGATCTGGTGATCTAGTTGATTTGGATAAGGAATCTATAAACACATCTAATTTAATGGCCACTAATGACAAGTTAATTTCTGAGCCCGCAACATTAAAGATTGTTACTACAACAGATATTTTGAAAGAGTGGGTTAATATTACAGGTGGTAGTAGGGTTGAGGTGCATGCGATGGTGCCACGCGACTCAGATCCACATGGTTTTAGACTCACTCCCAAGGATGTGGCAAAGATCGAGAATGCAGATGCCATCTTCTTGATTGGTAGCGGTTATGAAGACGGTTGGTTATATAAATTGTCAAATACGGTGACGAAGAGAGTGATCAATCTATCGGAACATTTAGATATGATAGCTTTGTCATCCAGTACCAATATAGAAGTAGAGAAGGTTTCCGATCATGATAATGACAATGGAGCATTGGATCCGCATTTTTGGCATGATCCGAATAGAGTTATTGATGCTATAGAGATTATCTCTTTAGAGCTTAGCGATCTAGATCCCGAAGCAGTGGAGTATTTTGGGCAAAATGCTAGTAATTATGTGTCAGAATTAAAGGATTTGGACAACTGGATATATTCCTATATAAATAAGATTCCCATCCATAAAAGGTTGCTTATAACGAACCATAGAACTATGAGCTATTTTGCTCATCGCTATGACTTCACTGTTTTAGGGGATGTTATCGATAGTTTTTATTCAAACGATAATCCTACACCTAGAGATATAGTGGATATTCTAGATCTTATAGATCAGAATAATGTGAAAGTGATCTTTGGTGAACCGCAAATGGAAGATAAGATTATGGCACTGATATCTGAAGAAACTGGGATAATGATATCTGTTTTGCATTCAGAATCGTTGGGAGCTATTGGCAGTGAAGCAGATAATTACATAGGGATGATGAAAAAAAACGTCAATATTATAGTGGATGGTCTTGGTAGGTGAATCAGATGTTGGTTCCATAGACACAATTGGAGTTTTATATGGTTAATAATCAAGAAATAAATCAACCAGCCGCAATAAAAATTGCAAATGTCTCCGTTTATCTTGGAGACGTACGAGTCTTGGAAAATATCTCGTTCACTATTGAGCATGGAGTTATGGTTGCTCTAGTAGGCCCGAATGGTGCAGGGAAGAGCACTTTATTTAGAGCTATTCTGGGATTGGTACCTATTGCAGGTGGAGAGATTCTAATACATGGATTGCCTTTCTCAGAAATCCGTGGTGAGATGGCATATGTACCACAAAGTGAACAGATCAATTGGTTGTTTCCACTTACATCATTGGATGTAGTAATGCTTGGTAGGCAGAGAAAGATTGGATGGTTTAGAAAACCATCCAGGCTGGATAAAGAGGTGGTGCGATACTCACTTGATAGAGTGGGTTTATACGACAAGCGAAATTCGTTAGTTACTGAGCTATCTGGTGGTCAAAGGCAGAGATTATTTGTTGCCAGGGCTTTGGCACAAGAAGCCCATACACTACTATTAGATGAAGCTTTCTCTGGGGTGGATATTGCTTCTCAGGAAGGTTTAATGGACATGCTCAATTCCCTGAAAAACGAAGGAAAGACCATACTGTTATCCACTCATGATCTGACTAATATGTCAGAGAGATTTGACCTGTGTTGTTGTTTGAATAAACATATATGTGCCTTCGGTAAACCAGATGAAGCCTTTACTCCAGAAGTTTTAGAGGAATTGTATGGTTCCCACTCGTCCATGAAGCTTGATAGTGACGGTGGTTAATTAAGTATGCTAGATTCTTTTTTGGAACCCTTCAAATACGATTTTATGGTGAGAGCATTTATAGTTTCTATTGGTATAGGTGTGCTTTGCCCTATGGTAGGTAGCTACGTTGTAGTGAGAAAGCTGGCGTTTATGGGAGATGCCTTAGCTCATACTGTCTTGCCGGGATTAGTGCTAGGATACATTATTGGTTGGAACCCTTTATTACTAGCAGTTCCCACATGTGTGGTTACAGCCATTCTGATAGGGTTTTTGAGTCGTAAGACTGGACTTAGTGAAGATACATCCATAGGAATACTTCTTGCTGGTTTGTTTTCTTTAGGGCTTGCAATGATCTCATTATCTGATGGAGTAAACGTAGATTTAGAAGGAATACTGCTTGGAGAAATTTTGGGTGTTTCCAGTCAAGATGTTTGGATAATATTTGTTATATGCATTATAACGGGTACTATACTGTATTTATTTCACAAAGAACTTGTGTTTAATAGCTTCGATCCACAAGGGGCATCTGTTATAGGTTTGCCATCCAGATTGCTAGACTACCTTCTACTTATACTGATTTCACTTGTAGTTGTTGCATCTATTCAGGCCGTAGGCGTAGTGTTGATGCTTGCAATGCTTGTTACTCCTGCTGCTATTGCCTATCTATTAGCCAGAAGCTTCGTATCTATGATGTTCTTAGGGGCGTTGATAGGTGTATTTGTGTGCATAGCTGGAATATATTTATCGTATTTCTTAGACTTGCCTTCCGGCCCCTCTATGACACTTGTTGCAGTAGTTTCATTTATTGTAACTGCCCTTATAAAGAGGAGAACGGTGTTCTAGTATTATATATTCCTCATTTATAATGTCTTTTTACTGATGTACCAGTTTCCGGTAGCAACCATCCTGCTATAACCAAGCTAAATCCTGTTGCTGAAAAAAACACTAAACTTGGGAGATAACTACCAAACAGATCCGTTGTGTAACCTACTGCAAATGGTGCAATGAAAGTCACCAGACTTCCAAGGCTTTGGAGTACAGCAAAGATGATTGCCACACTACTAGCATCTGACTCAGGTAATTCCATTGGTATGGTCAATAAAGGAGGAAGGTAAAACCAACATGCAAATCCCAGAACGGCAACTGCGACAAATATAAGTGGGGTACCTGCTAAGAATATACTTCCAAACCCCGCTATACCTGTAGCTATTCCAGGCCAAATCAATAAAGGTCTTCTTCTACTAACCCAGATAACAAGTACTGACATAACGATTAATGATAAAGTACCAGAAAAAGATAGGATTCCCATTAGCAAACCGGCTCTATCTAGTGACATACCAAAGGTTTCATGATAGTAGGTTGGGAACCAGCCTATTGATATTGTTAACAAACAGTACGGGCCGGCATCTGCTAATGCTATGAGGAATGTATTCTTCGACTTTATTATTCTGATCGCATCTTTGAAAGAAGGTTTTATTCCGAGATCTTTGTATTCAAGATTAGATTTACCGAAGGTAAACCAAAGCACAAGGCCAATGATTGTAGTAAAGCCCATAAAACTAAGGCCATTTTGCCAGCTCCCAAGCATTTGAGATAAAGGTACTATGGAGGAAGCTGACACGGCTATACCTAAACTGAAGGCGATTGGGAATATAGAATTAATTATAGGTAGTTCTCTTCCCTTGAACCATTCCATTATTAGTCTTCCCATTGCGGGCCAAAGGAATCCCATGCCAAGTGCCCAACAGGTCCTCAATCCTAATAGAGTATAGAAATTTGTCGTTAGAAATATTAGAGATATAGAAGAAGCTAATATTAATCCTATTGTGACTGATAGTTTTAAGTTTATTCTTCCGACTAATATTCCTATTGGAATACCTAGTAAACCATGAGTGAACAACACAGAACTTAAGAGTAGACTCACAGTTCCTCTACTAATATTGTATTCATCCATTATCAGAGGGAAGACAGGAGTGCTTGCATACATATTGAGACCAGAAGAGAAGCTCACTGTTGCGATTAAGATAGCTATGACAAATCTATATGGACGGTTAGAGATATGAGGATTAGGGTTCATATGTTCCTTGAGCAATTGATTTGTCTAGCTAGGAGACGAGACTAAAGTATAAACCTAAAGTGAGAGCTGTGAACATTAGTTTTAGCAGACTAGAAAAATCGTCACTCTTTCTTGAGCCAGTGATAGACGGTTGCACCAATAGCAGCACCAGTCATAGGTCCTATCCAGTATAGCCAATGGCTTGACCAGTCAGAGCTTAAGAGTGCGGGGCCAAAGGATCTTGCCGGGTTCATAGATGCACCAGATATTGGGCCAGCAAACATTGCTTCTAGAGCTACAGTCATGCCTATAGCTACGGCTGCTGCTCCTCCAACAGACCTTATGTCTGTGGCCATTGCCATTATTACAAACATTAGTATGAATGTTAATATGATTTCCAAGGTCAGGGATTGTATGTCACTACCAGATGGTACGGTGGCTCCCATGTTCCCTACGGTACCGAAGATTAGGGTCAAAGCTCCACTAGCCAGTACGGCTCCAATAATCTGAGAAATCCAGTAGGAGGGGACTTCCTTCCAAGGAAAATTCTTTGTAATCGCAAAGCCTAAAGTTACCGCTGGATTTATATGTGCTCCAGATATATGGCCTGTAGCGTATATCATTGTGGCCACTATCATTCCAAAAGTTAGTGCGATGCCAACATGGCTTATAGCACCTCCGCTAATCTCGTTTATAACTATTGCTCCAGTGCCTGCAAATACTAGGCAGGCTGTTCCGATTGCTTCTGTTACACAACGTTTTAGCATGTTCTTATCCTGTTTTTCACTAATAATTTCTAATACGAATGGATTCGTACCGGCTGGTCTCTGTTCGTTTAATTTTTACACGTTCAGAATCTAGTAGACTGGATTCTAACTGCATTTCTTACAAATTGCTATATGTTTGCTTACAATTATATTGATATAGCAGATTTAGTACAGGACCATTGTAAATACTTTAGCCAAAATCCAAGCAAGCACTAGGCAAAATGGATATGTTACTAGCCAGGCTGCGAATATTGATCGTATAACTGAGAAACTTACTGCTCTTAAACCTCTAGTAGCCCCTACTCCCATTATCGCACTGCTTGCAGTATGTGTAGTACTTACTGGCAGCCCTATGCTCGATGCGGCTTCTATTACTCCGGCTGCAGCCATGTTGGCAGTAAAACCGCTCGCAGGATGCAAGCTGGTTATCTTATTTCCTAGGGTATTGATAACTCGCCATCCACCAAGAGCTGTTCCTATACCTATGGTTATTCCGGCACTTGCCTGCATCCACCGTTCGATTTCTACGTCTTGACTGAAATATATTGCCCATCCAAGAGCCATTATACCCACAGCATTTTGCGCATCGTTCTTACCATGACTATATGACAATAAAGCAGCAGACAGTATTTGTAATTTACTAAATACACGGTTTATGCTGGATACGCTGGTGCGATGTAGCAGCCAGTAGAATATTACCATAGCTATGAATGCCCCAGTGAATCCAAGTATTGGGGAGAACCCAAGTGCCATAAGTACTTTTGTCATTACAGCTCCATTAATCTTGTCGATACCAGCGACTGCAATGCCAGATCCCAAGACACCAGCAACTAGCGAGTGACTTACGCTAACAGGCAATCCGAATCTAGTAGCTGTTAGTACCCATATTACGGCAGATAGTATAGCTGCCATTACACCTGCCTGAGTCATGAAACTAGGGTCTACAATACCTTTTCCTATGGTCTTAGCAACAGCGGTACCAGTAAGAGCTCCAGCTAGGTTCATGAAACCACCCATAAGGACTGCGGAGGTTGGGCTCATGACACGAGTGGAAACCACAGTAGCAATTGCGTTAGCAGCATCATTCAATCCATTGGAATAGGCGTAGGCAAGTGCTAATGCCATAGTCACTCCAAGAAGGATTACACTTTGATCAGCCATGCTTTATTACTATCCCTTCTAATATGCCTGCAATGTCCTCACACTTGTCCGCCGCACCTTCTAGTTGGTCGTATACTTCCTTCCACTTAATTATATCTACTGCTTGATACTCTCTGAAAAGTTCACCTACTGCCCTGCTAGTAACACGGTCAGCGTCGTTCTCTAAGGTGTTCAACTCATCTTTCAAAGGGATTAGTTCTTTGAATCTCCTACTTCCACTTCCCAAAATACTCATAGCGTTATCAATAGTCCCGGCGCATCTTAGGATTATGCGGCTAAGTTCTCTTGAGCTCTCTGTAGGTGCCGCTATGTCGTACTCCATCATGTATCTTGCTGCTTCTTCAATACAATCCAGTACATCATCTAAACGTTCTCCTAGTTCAGCTATATCATCTCTATCTAGAGGGGTTATGAAGGCTTGATGGAGATCCATCATTATTTGGTGGATGATGTCGTCCCCAACCTCCTCTAATCTTTTGATCTCGGCTACTTTTTCAGGGACATTGTCGTAGTTTTCCATAAGATCTAACAATTTCTCAGCAGACACTTTAAGATTTGCGGAACTGTCTTTGAACAACTTAAAGAAACTGTCGTGCTTGGGTAACAGTGAGAATTTCATTTTGCCTCCAGGATCTTTTAGATCTCTTTTTGTATTTTGGTTCCTGCACTAGACCATTTCTATTTTGATTAAGTAGTCTTAATGTTTATGAAATCTCACTTCTGTTTATCTCTTATGTGGTGAAGTAAGATGGTCTAAGCTTATCTGGCAGGAGGTCAAATTTGTGTTGACAATCCATTCAGATGATGAATACGTACATAGTAGCATAGGATTATTCAAACTATTTAAAATAGGTTTAACGTTACGTTAACATATTGTTAAATTAAATAGGTATTGTAAATGCAAAATTGCTGCCATGTCCCTCTGAACTAGTCAGCGTTATTGTACCGCCATGAGCCTCAATAATATGTTTGGCTATAGAGAGACCCAACCCAGTTCCTTTATGCTCTCTTGAACTATCTACTCTGTAAAAACGTTCAAACACGTGCGGTTGGTCTTCTTGTGGAATACCTAGGCCACTATCGGATACTTCGAATAGAACACTATTACCTGCCAATGCTACTGATATTTGTATATGCCCTGCGTCCGGAGTGAATTTTAATGAGTTGTCTACCAAATTGGATAAAACTTGATGTATTTTCCTTTTTTCGCATTTGATATTTGGAATATTATCAGAATCATTTAATGTGATAGATATATTTTTGTTTTCTGCTTGTGATTGGAACACGCTCTTTATTTCTTGAATTAGTGAGTAAGGGTTTACCTCTATTAATGCTAGAGGGAATAGTCCACTTTCCAAGCGTGAGAGCTCTAGTAATTCTTCTACAATATCTCTCATACGGTCAACGTCTCTGTGGATTCTACCGATAAATTCTTTTGAGACATTCGTGTCTTCTAGAGCCCCGTCTTCTAGTGTTTCTACCATTGCATTTATTGAGGCTAAAGGGCTCCGTAGCTCATGAGACACGTTACTAACAAATTGTTTCCGAGTTACATCTACTTGTCGTATGCGAGTTAGGTCATGGAGGACCAAAAGTACACCTTTATTATCGTTGCCTTCTCCAATTAGTGGAGTGGCAATGGCGCTAATATATATCTTTGGTTGCGTTAAATCGACATCAGTATGTTGTTGTTTTTGCGTTTTGATTGCAACGGAAACAAGATTTTGCAAATCCTGATCACTTAATGTTTCCATAAACCTTTGTCCAACTGCTGTTTTTTGTGAAATCTGGAGTAATTCCGCTGCTGCTGGATTCATCAATTCTATAATCCCCTCACCCTGCCTCAGGTAGAACAATTGTCTTATAACAATAACACCATCATCCATTGTATTTAGGACAGCAGACAATTTGTTTCGTTCCTCAGAAAGGTCATTGATAATTCTTGACAGCGATTTAGCCATAGAGTTAAATGCTTCTGCTAGATCCTGAGTTTCATCGGAGCTTTTGGCCTCAATCTCCGTATTTAATTCTCCTCTGGATAGGCTCATAGCTGATTCAGTTATAGACCGTAGCGACCTAGATGTTCTTCTAGCCAAATAAAATCCGAGCAGTACTGAGAGAGTTGTTACCAATAATGATGAAAAAGCTATAGTAGCTATAATGCTGTTATAAGTGATTGTAAAATTGGATTTCGGTATAGCTATCCGTGCGACGCCATAGGTTGATCCTTCGATTTGAACAGCAATAGCTGTATACATAAGTTCTTGTTTTACAGTTGTGCTGAATCTGTTAGATTTACCTAGGCCAGTTGACATAGCATCCTCTACCTCTGGTCGGGATAGATGGATTTCCATTAATTTAGGATCTTCCCATGAATCAACAATAACTATTCCATCCTTAGATATTATAGTGACTCTGGCTTCTATGATATCGCCTATATTTTGGCTGGTAGTTTTCAGTTCCTCGAATGTGATGTTACCTTGGAAATATTGTCCGGCGAACTCTCCTAGCAGTAAAGTTTGTTGTTCTAGCCGTTTTTCTAGTTCAGAAACATGTGACCCGAGGACGAAACTGAACATATATAGACTTAATGCAGCTATTGAAATAACTATAAGAGATGTATACGATAATACAATTCGCCATTGAAGTGTATGGAAGAATTTCATTAGATAAGAC
>CAUZSC010000030.1:0-14631 GCA_963582505.1 Dehalococcoidia bacterium | reverse complement strand
TAAGTGAACATGATCTCCGAAGAGCCGAAACCGTGGCTTTCCCTCTAGTCTTAGTTGTATTAGTCATAGTTTTTGGCAGTTTAATTGCAGCAGGATTACCTCTGTTAATGGGTGGCTGCAGCATACTTGTAACTGCTGCTTTGATCTATGCACTCGCTCAATTCACAGACATGTCACTATTTGTCCTGAACATAGCAACACTACTTGGACTTGGGGTTGCAGTTGACTATGCATTGCTTGTTGTAAGCAGATTCAGAGAAGAATTAGTCAATCTGGAAGTAAGAGAAGCTCTTGCTATAACAATGTCCACTGCTGGTAAATCTGTAATATTCTCAGCCATCACATCCATATTGGGATTGTCTGGGCTGCTTCTTTTTGATTTTATGATGTTGAGATCCTTGGGTATCGGTGGTGTTACAGTAATGATTCTGTCATTGACAGTTGCATTGACATTGCTACCTGCATCTATTGCAGTATTGGGAACGAGAGTGAATTCATTAAGGATTTTCCCAACTATACGCGGAATCAAAAATTTCTACTTCTGGCATAGACTGGCCTCATGGGTTATGAACCATCCCATAAGAGTTATTGTACCTCTGATGATTTTTCTAATTGTATTAGGTCTGCCATTCTTGAGAGTGAATCTTGGGGCTCCGTGGGCGAGTGTTCTACCTAAAGAAGTGGAATCTAGAGCAGGGTTTGACGTATTGAGTGAAGAGATAGGGCAAGGAGAATCAGGACCAACCATGGTGGTATATTCCTCTCCGACTAGTGTGTTTAGCCCCTCTAACATAGAAGCTCTTTACACGCTTACTCAAGCCTTGTCATCTAATCCTGCTGTTAGTAGAGCAGAAAGTGTTTTATCTCTTTATCCAGACTTTTCATTGAAAGAATATCAAGACAAATTTGCTGCAAATCTTAACGGCATTGATCCAATATCGAAGCAGCTTATTAATACTTACGCCAAGAAAAACGCTACTTACATAAAGGTGGTTCCTAGCTACGGTATTATGTCTGAAGAAACCAAGGAACTTGTAAGAACAATTCGATCTCACCCAATGCCTGCAGGAAGTGATATGACAATGTACGTAACTGGGGGTACTGCAGACATAATGGATAGCATAGAGGTAATATATGGATCATTCCCATCAGTAGTAATATATGTCCTTATTACCATCTACATTGCATTATTCCTCCTGTTTAGGTCAGTTGTCCTGCCACTAAAAGCGGTGATAATGAATGGAATGAGTATTTTTGCGACTTATGGGGCTGTAGTTCTAATATTTCAGGACGGATATCTACAGAATATACTAGGCTTCGACTCAACTGGATATGTAGATGCAGTGTTGCCAATAGTGCTATTCTGCATTACTTTCGGGATAAGTATGGACTACGAGGTATTCCTTCTGAGTAGGGTTAAAGAGATATACGACAAGACCGGTGACAATACAGCTAGTGTATCGTATGGGTTAGAAAAAACAGGACGAATTATAACAAGTGCCGCATTAATCATGGTATTGGTGTGTGGTTCTTTTGCTTTGGCAGACATAGTAATAGTCAAAATGTTCGGTATAGGTCTCGGTCTTGCAATATTAATAGATGCTACACTGGTACGCGCCCTTCTTGTACCAGCGTTAATGAGAATCATGGGCAACTTTAATTGGTGGGCACCGTTTATAAATAATAGGAAATCATAGCAGGCTACTTGATCTGCTGTAAATCAACACAATAAATTGATAAAAGTATCTGATCAACTCTACAAATGGCTTATTGTAGCTACAGTGGGTGCTGGAATTTTGACCAGTACTTTAGACGGAAGTATTGTTAATATAGCTTATCCAATACTGGCAGATGTGTTTAATATTAAGGCATCCACTGTACTTTGGGTAACAGTCTCGTACCTAATAGTTAGTGCAGCCATAGCCCTACCATTAGGCAGCGTTGGTGATTTAATAGGCAGGAAAAGACTGTTTGTTGGTGGTTTCCTTATATTCACAATTGGGCTGGGTTTGGTAACTGCCAGTCAAACTATCGGTCAATTAATAGGATTTAGAATATTCCAAGGCATTGGCCAAGGCATGATGCTGGCAATAAGTAATGCACTTATAGTTTCCGCGTTTCCAGACCATGAACGTGGCAGGGCACTAGGGATAAATGGAGCAATGGTTGGGATAGGCTTAGCAAGTGGTCCGGTTATAGGTGGATTCATACTAGAATTCCTAGACTGGAGAGCCTTGTTCTGGACCAGACTACCTGTAGGAATAGTTGGATTACTAATGGCATTGATAGTCCTCAGGCCTGATACACCTCAAGAAGAAAGAAGGCCGTTTGATTACAAAGGAGCAATTCTACTTATGCTTGGGTTATCTTCCCTTCTGCTTCTGATAAACCGAGCCCCAATTGACGGTATATCTCCACTAATAATAGTCCTTTTCATATCTACAGTAACAAATTTGAGTTTATTCTTTTTTGTAGAACAGAGAATAGATCTGCCAATATTTGATTTCAGGCTATTGAAACAACGAATATTTGCAATGGCAGTTACAAGCTCTATGCTACATTTTATTGCTCAGGCTGCATTCCTATTTCTAATGCCATTTTACTTGTTACAAGGACTAGGATTGAGACCTATAGAAGCAGGACCCATACTAATGACATTGCAAATCACACGCCTGATATGCTCTCCATTAAGTGGTTTCCTTTCAGACAGGTTCCAGTCTAGGACAATTTCAACATTGGGGCTTATAGTGATGGCCATAGGATACGTAGTGTTACTGAACCTCGATAGTGACTCATCTACTCCCAACATAGTCATAGGACTATTTCTTGCAGGATGTGGAAGTGCTACTTTCCTGCCTCCCAACAATAATGTAATTATGGGGTCAGTAGGAAGAGAGCGGTTAGGAATGGTATCTGCGATTATACCCGTCGTTCGCCAAGTCGGTTTATCACTTGGAATAACTATTGTAGGAACAATCTATACTATACGAGAAACTTTCCATTATGACAGGCTAGTACCGTTGGTAAATGACCCAATCCTGCTATCAGAACAGGCTGTGATAGGTGGATACTTTGATGGGTTTGTCGTTGCACTATTGTTTGTATTAACTGCAATAGTAATTTCCGCAGCCAGGGGTAAGCGACCATTACCAAGAGATGCATTCAAAACCAATAATATTGTTAGTTAAACCACTTATTTCGTGCATATACAAGGCATCAACAATTCAATTCAATAATGGCCAAACAGGCACAATAGTCAATCTATACGAAACGCCAAACCATGTGCAGAAAACACCTTACGATTCATATATGGATATTATAATTCCAACGACCATCTATGGAAAACATCCCCATCGTCGTCACCGATATTAGTAATGCCCTTTGTCCTGAGAACCCTATAAACGTATATCCTACCATACGAATCAGGCTCCCCTTTTGGTAAGCTTAAGAAGTCTTCGGTTACTTCCGCTATTCTCCAGAAACCACCTCTCACCAATTCATCCTGCTTTTCCTTGAATCCATGCTCTTCGTAAACATCCCGTCTCATACTGAAAATGATATATCCATTCGATTTAGTAACTCTTATGAGTTCCTCTAAAGAAGATGCTGGAGCATGTCCAATAGTGAGGGTACCTACACATACAACTGCATCAAAAAAATGTGTGTCAAAACCCAAATCCTCGCCTAGAACCCGTTGATGTAGTGCCTTATATACACCTTTCTTTTCAGCCTGAGCAAGCATACCTCTGGATAAATCAATGCCAATCATATTATTGTATCCAAAATCAGAAAGTAATTTACCAACAAGACCTGTTCCTGCTCCGGCGTCAAGAATGCGGTTCTGTTTGTTTGTAACGTATTTAGTTACCAATTCGGCTACTCGACCTGGTAGTTGATAACCAAAATGTTCTGTTATATCCTCGTCATAATCCTTAGCCCACTCATCATATTTTTTTGCTAATTCTTTGGTGTCACCAGCCGACTGATAAACCCAATTTACCCTATGTTCAACTTCTTCAGCCATAAATTACTACCTTCCTACACTGTCAGTGTATATCCTGTCTTAATCGCTATCTATAAGAGCATTTATATCGGTTGCTCTATTACCTAGCATAAATATAAGGTTCCTACCAGCCTGTTCTATAACTTCATCAATGCCTACTCCCTTTATATCTGCAACAGCTTGAGCAACTTCTACAATGTGTCTTGGCTCTGTCCAGCTTTCTCTTTTTTTCTTAAACGGCTGGGGGTAAGAATCTGTTTCAAGAACTATTTTATCAAGTGGAATTTTCCTGGTAACCTCCTGAAGCTCTGGCATTCGCAATAATGGTCTTGCAAGAGATATAAAGAACCCCATATCTATACAACGATATGCAGTTTCTACACTACCTTGAAAATAATGTGCTGCACCTCCAAGTTCACCTGCGTTTTCCTGCTCCAGGACTTCCAGTATCCTAGGGTAGGAAAACCTAGCGTGATATATGACAGGTAATGCCATCTCATGGCCGATCTGTATGTGTGCCCGCAGCACTCTCTCTTGTAAACTATGCTCTGGAGCTCCTTCCATCCCGTCCAATCCCACCTCACTCACGACAACCACTCTAGGATCCTTAGCTAGTTCACGAAGTTCATTGATTGTATATTCATCAAGTTCACCTTCTATATCCATCGGGTGAATGCCGATTCCTGCAAATACACGAGAGTCCTCTTGAGCCAATGCCACGCAAGCTTTGCTTGACTCTAAAGTAGTGCCTGCTAATATAACACCAGCAATACCAACATCGCTTGCTCTATCAAGTATCTCACTTATTTCGTTCCTAGGATATTCGAATAAATGTGTATGGCAATCAAAGAGTTTCAAATTTCTTCATCCTTTAACACTGGATGTCTGGATATAAAGGCTATTATTAATTATAACCCGTGATATACAATTTTGTCGTAGGCCCTATCTTATTTTAAATAAAACGGAAGGGCTGTATAAGAATAACCGAAATAGACAGGAGTTCCATGGCTGAAAATATTATAGGCGTTGCCTTATCGGCAAAAAATACCTCTGAAGCCCTAGCTACAGTAGAGCATATGGAAGATATAGGAATATCTGCAGTATGGTCTACAACTGGCGGAGTTGGAGGCGATGCTTTAACTTTTTTCGCAGCCGCTGCTGTGCGTACAGAGAAAATCTTAATGGGTACTTCTATAATCCCCACGTACCCTAGGCATCCTATTGTAATTGCCCAACAAGTTCAGTCACTTGAAAGCCTCGCCCCAGGAAGATTCAGATTAGGAATTGGTCCGAGTCACAAGAAACAAATAGAGGATAACTACGGCATTAATTTCGATGCTCCACTTGGACGCCTCAGGGAATACATACAAATACTTAAAACATTATTCAATAATGGAGAAGTAAATTTCGATGGCCACTACTACAAAGCAAACACTCAAATACCTTCACCTATTAATGTGCCTGTTATGGCGTCTGCGCTCAGGCAAAAATCATTTGAATTATGCGGAGAAGAAGCCGATGGAGCAATAAGTTGGGTATGCCCAGGCGTATATCTGAGAGATGTCGCTGTATCAGCTATAAGATCAGGTGCAGATAGAACAGGAAGGCAAACTCCTCCACTAATTGCACACGCACCAGTATGTGTACATGATGACGCAGAAGAAGTAAAATCTGCTGCCAAAGAAAAGATTGGTTTCTATCCAAGGGCCCCTTTCTATGCCAGTATGTTTGCAGATGCCGGATTCCCAGAAGCTTCTGAGGGAACGTGGAGTGATGGCATGCTAGATGCTGTAGTTTTGTCTGGAGATGAATCTGAAGTCGAAACACGACTTAGGGAATTGTTTTCATTCGGAGCAAACGAGATATTGGTTACCCCAATATCTGCAGGAAGTGATAAGAAAGGGTCTATGGAGCGAACCTTGAAATTATTAGCGAAAGTTTCTAAGTCACTGTAATCTAAAACAAGTAATAAGACTAATATATGCAATCAGCGTCATTATCATCAAGATTGGCCAGCGGTAGAGTTTTTTACGGTTGGTATATAGTGCTCATAATATTTATGACAAGTATGATCACTGCCGGAATCGCTGGATACGGCCTCCCATTCTTTTTAAAGCCTATGAGTGAGGAAATGGGTGTATCGAGAACCCAGTTCTCCATGGTAACTATTTTCAGGCTTTCAGCATTGCCACTAATTCCTTTTCTGGGATCATTTGTAGATAAGAAGAGTGGATCGAGAATACTTATAACATTCGGTAGTCTCATTGCTGGATTTGTCCTAATGAGCACGGCCTTAGTAACAGAGCTATGGCATTTCTACCTTATATACGGAGTGATATTTAGCATTGCTCAATTCAGTATGGGCGGCATGCTAGTAGGTCCAGCTATATTAGCCAAGTGGTTCATTAAAAAGCGCGGGCGGGTAATGGGAATCAGTGCCATGGGTATATCAGGCGGAGGATTCGTCGTGGCTCCCTTAGCAGGCTGGTTGGTGTCTGAGTACGGATGGAGAACAGCTTGGATTGCCCTAGGAATAGTTATGATAATATCCATAGCCCCTATTTCTGCGCTACTTATGAGACGCCAACCTGAAGACATTGGGCTATTACCAGATGGTGTGAGTGCAATAAAGGCTGAGGGGTCCAACGAACTTCATAAACCAACCTGGGTCGAAACAGAGTACCCGTGGACTCGATCAGAAGCAATCCGTACAAAGGCCATTTGGATACTAATAGGTGTACAAACTTTAGGTGCACTATCACTCATGCCTGTTCTTCTCCATCAGGTACCCTATATACAAGATAAGGATTTCAGCTTGTCTACAGCTGCAACTGTGGCCACTACCCTAGCAGGATTTGCTATACTAGGTAAGCTAGTTTATGGAATCCTTGCTGAAAGATTTCCTATACGGTACGTACTATCTGCTTCTCTAATTCCAGCAGGACTTTCTCTATACATACTTGTAGTTGCTGATAACATAGGTATGCTTTACTCATATGCAATACTACACGGCTTAAGCATGGGAGGATGGTCTCCTCTAATGAGTGTAGCTTTAGCAAGCTATTTCGGAAGACAAAATATGGGAGCAATACGTGGAATAGTGACGCCATTCGGGAATATTGTACAAGCATTTACTCCTGTGCTTGCCGGTTGGATGTGGGATACTTTTGGTGACTACGATCTATCATTCACAATATTTGCTATATCATGGTCTGCTGCGGGGGTGTTAATACTGTTCGCTAAACCACCTAAACCGCCAGTGACATGATTGAGGATTATATTTTATAGTACTAAGGAGGCAGCATTTGTCAGTTATTGAAGATAAGTTGAAAGAAATTGGGCTTTCGTTACCAGATCCATCTCCACCTGTAGCGAACTACCTACCAGCAGTTATCAGTGGAAACCTGGTTTTCCTGTCTGGTCATGTGCCAAGGAACTTAGATGGATCGCTTATTGTAGGAAAACTTGGATACGATATTTCCGTAGAGCAAGGATACGAGATAGCACAGCAGGTGACATTTTCACTCCTATCGTCATTGAAGGCAGCCATCGGAGATCTGGATAGGGTAAACAGGATAATCCGAGTATTCTGTCTGGTAAATGCCACTCCCGACTTTTCCCAACATCCAGCAATTGCCAACGGAGCATCCGATACGCTTGTATATTTACTTGGGGAAAATGGTAAACATGCCAGAGTAGCTGCAGGTATGAGCAGCTTACCAGGAGGGGTGCCGGTAGAGATAGAACTTACTGTAGAGCTGAACAGCTAGTTGAACAGAGAGGTATTTCGTATTGATTATTAATATGTATAGTCTTCTTAATGGAGCGCAAGAAGCTACAGGAACTACTATCATAATAGACGTCTACAGAGCTTTTACTACTGCGGCCGTTGCTTTCTCGCGCGGGGCAAAAGAAATAATCCTCGTTTCAGAGATAGAAGAGGCGATATCCTTAAGAGCAAAGAGGTTGGGAGAACTATGTGTTGGCGAAGTTGATGGAATTAAACCAGATATGTTCGATCTAGGTAATTCACCACACGAGATGTCATCTGCGGACGTGAACGGGAAAACACTCATTCAATCTACGCGAGCAGGCACTGTTGGTGTAAACGCCGCAATGAAGGCTGAAAAAATATATGCAGGGGCACTAGTTACAGCAGCTGCTACCACTAAATCCATACTCAATCAGAACCCAGAAACAGTTAGCATAGTAGCAATGGGCGCAGGAGGCAAAAACCGAACCGACGAAGATGAACAATGTGGTTTATATATAAAAAATCTATTACAGGGTAGGAGTCCTGACAAACTTGCTGTACTAGCATTGATAGAAGCAGGAGAGGAATCCCAGAAATTTGGCAACCCACACCTGCCACATTTCCATACTAATGACAAGAAATGGGCACTAGACATAGATTGTATGAATTTTGCTATAGTAGTGTCCCGTGAAAAAGGTCTGTTAATTGCACGCCCAGAATATGGCTTACATTAAATGCCAATGTAATTATATAGACACAGATAACTTAGCATTGAAACCTTAAGATAGACTACGTGTTTCGTTTCATTAAGTTAGTAATGTAATAATGATATCGAATCAGATATTTGACTAACCATGAACAATTATGTATATTGTGACTGTGTTTAATGCAATGGAGACCAAGAATTATTTTTGGGACAGACTAGCTCAAGTGCAGTCTGTATGTGATACCACTTGCTCTTGTATGTGCCTCGCCACTGTGGGCGAGGAAGTTAATTAGCCAGATTCATTAAAATATTTAACTCCTTTTAGAGCCCAGACGTATAAGTCTTGGGCTTTTTTTATTTTTAGAGGAAACAGATGGCATACAAAATAGAAACAAATACTAACCAGCCAGCTAATATGCCGGGATTACTGCGAACCCATAACCTCGCAGCCATATGTGTGCTTCTTGCATCACTCTCCCTAGCACTAGTTATGTCGGGTATGGAATCTATACTAGCGCCACTATGGCTTCTGGGAATGACAGCTGGATTTACGCTGCAAAGAAGCAGATTCTGCTTCGCTTCTGCCTTCAGGGACCTTTTTCTATTTGGTAGTAGTCGTATGTTGAAAGGTATACTTGTTGGATTAGCAGTCGCAACGATAGGCTTTTCTATCAATATGTATGGCATGATCCTAGACCCCAAGTTTGGTGCTCTCCCTCCTCAGGCAAATATATTACCTTTCGGCATCTCAACAGTAATAGCCGGAGTTATATTTGGTTTTGGGATGGTGATATCAGGCGGTTGCGTTTCTGGTTCTCTTTATAGAATGGCTGAAGGATATATAAGTTCATGGGTCTCAATAGGAGGCGTCTTAATAGGATTAGGATTACTATCACAAAACTGGAACTGGTGGTGGAGCACATTCATTTCCAATGAACCTAAGATATGGCTTCCATCAAAGTTAAACTTAGGATATGGCGGATCCGTTCTAATTACACTGACTATAATAATATCAGTATTCCTTATCGTACTCTGGTGGGAATCTAGAGCCGGGCTATCCATGCCAAGCATCAAACGCAAAGAAGAACCAGATGACACGTTCAATGAAAAATTGGGTGTCTTATGGAATACTATATTTGTCCGAGGCTGGTCCCCAATCCTAGGTGGAGCCATACTTGGTGGCATAGGTATATTCATGTATATGACCCATATGCCATGGGGTGTCACTGGGGAATTGTCTAGATGGTCAAATAACATAATGACTTTCATGAATATAGCTCCGCCAGATGCCCTAGGACTAAGCGATCTTGGCGGTTGTGCTGGGAGGGCTGGAGAAACTGGCTTCTTTACTCATACCTTTGCCGTGACTGTTGGTGTACTGCCTGGCAGTCTAATAGCCGCTTTGTTCTCAAGGGAATTCAAATTAAGATTCCCTCAAAACAGAAAAAGATATATCCAGGCACTTGGAGGCGGCGTCATTATGGGATATGGAGCTGGATTAGGAATAGGATGTACAGTTGGAGCGTTTTTCTCTTCTGTACCATCACTAAGTTTAAGCGGATGGTTATTCGCTATATCCCTGGCATTCGGAGCTTTCGTGGGTGTTCAGGCTATAAAGAGAATCAGTTAAATGATTTCTTAGTTTAGGTTATATAAAAGGAGCTTACATGGAATTAGATGTTAGAGGCGAAATCTGCCCTTATCCAATGATGAAGGCAGTGGAAGCTATGAAAAAGCTGAACGGCACCGACAGTGTAGTTGTAATTACTGATCACGCACCATGTTTAGAAACCATTCCTCCTCAAGCAGGAAGGTATGGATACATTTGCGAGATAGAGGAGACTGGGTCTCCAGAATGGAAAATTTCTTTAATACCAGAAGGAGGTAGATAATGAAAATATTTAAGATATTAGGAATTGTAGTATCTATGGTGTCTATACTAGCAGCGGTAGCTTGTGGCAGCCCTGAACCAACTGCTACACCAGTACCGGCGCCGACAAGCGTTCCTGCTAATACGCCTGTACCGATACCAACAGCTAAGCTGCTATCTTTCAGCAATGATTCACCTCATATATCAGTGATAGATGCCGAAAGCAGAATGGTTCTGGAAACCAAAGATGTGGAAGACTTACTAAAGTGGACATGGAATGATGATAACAACTACTTTGATGGTACACACGTATGGTTGGGCCTCAAATACCCCGAGGCGGACGACGCGGTTGTTATAGCGTTGGATGTAAACACTCTAGAAGTGAAGTCCAGGCACTCAATTGGCAAAGAAAAGAAGAATATTTACATAGGTAAATCAGATAAAAATGGTGTGATTCATATTGGTAAACAAGCATCACTTGAAATAGTTACTATAGACACAAAAGCACATAAAATTCTCGAGACATGGGCGAATATGCCTAGTGGAAGTAGTGAGTCCGGTGTCGTTTGTGATGCCGATCTTGTAGAAGGCCCAGATGGCGTTGAACGGTTCTACTATCCGACTCTAGCTGGAAACTCAGTTGTCATGGTACATGCACAAACTGGTGAAGTACTCGCCGAGACACATAGTCCTGACGGTTCACTACCAGTCATGCATACTAACAACCACAAAGATGGACGTATGTGGGTACAGGAAATCGGCACTCATACGAATGCTATATACGATCCTATAACACTAGAATTAGTTAAGAGAATCCCAGCAGCACAGAAACCAGTGGTAGCAACTTTTAGTCCAGACGGATCACTTGCCTACATAGGCCATTCAGGAGATCCAATAGTACAGGTGATAGACACTGGAACTTTAACTGAAGTTACTCGTATTACCGTAGGTACTTCTCCGACCAAAATAGCGGTACATCCAAATGGTAAGTACATCTATGCAAGTGCCTCAAAGGAAGCGTCTGTAGTTGTTATAAAGACATCAGACTGGTCGGTTGAAGGTAGAATCACGCTGGACAGCAACCCAGGTGGTATGTTCCTATGGTCGGATAATTAATGGAACGGAATATTCCGTTCGCTGACGCATGGAAGCTTGCTGAAGATGGACAAGCAACAATAGTGGATGTCCGAGGGCCCGTTGAATTCGGCCTCGGGCACCCACCTAGGGCCCTCAGCCTGCCATATAGTGCACGCGGATTAGAAGGACGACTGAATATATTGCTAGATACAGGCAGGGCTATCATAGTGCTCGCTAACGGTTCAGTGCAGATTGAAGGTTCTGTTGCGCAGCTAGCCGATAGTTCCTTCGACCTGCTCGGTGTACTAGATTCGTCTGGTATTAATCTAGATGAAACTGGTATACCCATTGAAAAAGTAAAGGAAATAACAATAAGCGAAATATTGAATGAACAGTATCGTGTACTGGATGTGAGAGAACAAATAGAATGGGAGATGGGTTACATTCCTAACTCCTACTTGCTATCCCTCGGCAACCTAAGAGAAAACATCCATGCTATCCCCAAAGACCTCCCTATAGCTGTTATATGTGAAGCGGGAATAAGAAGCTCATCAGCAGTAAGCTTACTTAAAGCGAGCGGATTCGAAAATGTGGTTGATGTTCCTGAAGGAACAGCGGGATGCCGTAGAGACAACGTAGACCTGATATTATATGATGAAAGATTGTGTCAATAACCAATCTTCTAAATACATTAGGCTTTCAAAAAATCTAAATTCATCTCAGTGAGGAATTAATAATAAATGAATAGGAATATTTTCCTACCCATAGCAACTTTTATACTTGGCTTAGTTATTGGTTACATCCCTGCTTCCTCCTCAGGAGATGCAGAGATATTAAAGCTTCAGGAAGAAAACTCTGCTTTGTCCATCCAAACAGTCACACTAGCTGAGAAAAACTCAGCCCTAAATGATGAGGTTAAGGAAGCAGGGTCCCTGGAAGCAGAACTTTCTAGATTAACACTGCGTTCAGCATCTGGTGGTGGTGTTAATTCTAAGATGATGCCTCACCCAGAAACCAAAGAGATGTCAGTAGAATTACAAGAGGTATTTAGTTTTGATAATAATCATGCATTTTGCAGGGTAGATAACAACCCCGAAGCATTTATAATGCCTACATTCTCTATGGGTGATATCCTAATAGAGAAAAATGAATTCTTCATGGCCATGTCAACGACAACTATAGACGAATTCAAGGTTACTAAAGGCAGTGACGGGCACAACGAAATATTAATCACTGGAGGATTAGACTGCTTTACAGAAGTGGCCAAAGCTAATATGACTTTGGGGTCCAGAGAGGTAGCTGAATTAGCAAAATACAGGATAAAAGCTACTGATGCAGGTCTTGGTGGTGGTAAGGCTGGAGACACTTTTGAGTTCACAGTATTCTTTGATCCAGATGTCTCCCCAGTCAATTACGCAATATTTGGGCCAGAGTTCACATTCACTGGTGATATGATTGATGGAGAGATAACTATACCGGAACCAAGGTGATTTCCTAATTATGCAGGACATAAAATTCAAGAGACCCACTTGGATATATCCAGTGGGCCTCTTTTTCTATACTAACAAACTTCATTTAATAGCAGTAGCTTTGTTGATAATTATCGGTTTATCAATTTTGTCCTGCGCCGGGCCAGACTATAAAATTGAATCCATAAGTTCATCCGAGCAACCAGCAATAATAAAGCACGCTAGTAATGAGGATATAGCCACTGGATCATTGAAACTCGAAGAATTATTGGCAATCGGTGAACAAATCTTTAATGCTTCTTTCAATACATTAGATGGTGCTGGCAACTCTAAAACTCGCCTATTACCAAATCAATCTGAACTGTCCCAGATAAATTCGAGATTCAATCGTATCTCAGGACCAGATGCCAATTCCTGTCTAGGATGCCACAACCTGCCTAGTTCCGGAGGGGGAGGAGACAATGTGGCAAACGTGTTTGTATTAGCCCATGAGTTTCCAAATGCCAATTTTGACCAGGGTGCAGGTGACAAATATGAAAAAAACAGGCTATCCGACATCGGCAATGAACGCGGGACTATATCTATGTTCGGATCAGGTTTGATAGAACTACTTGCAAAAGAAATGACTATTGATCTGCATAATATAAGAGACAAAGCTAAGGAACAGGCGGTCCTTGAAGGCAGTCCAATAACTCTCCAGGCAACATCAAAGGGAATATCGTTTGGTAGCCTAACAGCATGGCCTGATGGGTTGGTAGATAATTCAAAAATAGAAGGAATAGATGAAGATCTTGTGGTTAGACCATTTTCACAGAAAGGAGTTTATGTATCTATAAGGGAATTCACATTGGATTCACTCAATCTTCATCATGGAATACAAGCTGAAGAGCGATTTGGTAGCGACGTAGACGCAGATTTAGATGGTGTACACAATGAACTTACCATTGCAGATACAACTGCACTTATATTATTCCAAGCAAGTTTAAGAGCACCTCACTTTGCAGAACCCGAATCTGAGTCAGACAAAGCCAAAGTTATGGAAGGAGATAGATTATTTAGTGAGATTGGATGTGCAGTTTGCCATAAGCCTTATCTAGAATTGAACTCCCCTATTTTTTCCGAACCAAATCCTTTCAACCCATCTGGAACACTATCTGATTACTACATACCAGAGGTATATAGTATCGACTTAGCAAAACTTTCCAAATCTAATGCAATAAAGAAAACAGATGCCGGCACTTTCCAAATATATGCATATACAGATTTGAAGAGGCACGACATGGGACCATTACTATCTAATGAGAAAAGAGAACAACGTTTTGTAGATCCATCTCATTGGCTAACAAAGAAACTTTGGGGAATGATGTCAGAACCACCGTTTTTACACCATGGCAGAGCAACTCTATTGGGAGAGGCTATAGACATGCACCTCGGTGAAGCTAACAGCTCTAGGTTGAAATACGATAACCTGTCTGAGCATGAGCAATCTGCTATCATCACATTTATGCACACATTTAGAACAGAATAACCTGTAAATTAATCTTGCAAATGTGATTTAATAAAATGAAAGGAGTTCACAAGAAATGTCCAACGATTCCACGTTAATAACTATAGACGTCCGCGGTGAAATCTGCCCAAGCCCACTTATAAAGGCTATGGAGGCTATGAAAGATGCAGAAGGCAATCAAGAAATAGAAATGATAACTGACTTTCTTCCAGCTGTCTTAACTGTATCAAATGCAGCACTAAAGC
>CAUZSC010000029.1:0-15251 GCA_963582505.1 Dehalococcoidia bacterium | reverse complement strand
AGCTCACATAATGATTGGATTATAGCATTAGTTACAGTCTTGTTTTATTCATTAGGACTAGCTCTTAGTTCTGTTGTCCACCATTTATATAGCTTGTAAAAGCGCCTAACAACTAAGATTGCAAAAATGGTGAGAACCAGAAAGTATACTCTTAAACCAAGAAATTCGAATTCTCTAACATCTTTTAATTCAATGTTGAAGAAGTAAGCGATTCCCAATATAGAAAAACCATAAACAGATCTAAGTAAAATCGTGAAACCTAATGTTCGTATAATTTGGGTTCTGTTTTTTTTGATTTTCAATATGAAAAGAGGGAATTTCATCATGCAATTATATTCTATAAGCATTTAAATGCCTATCTACTACTTATTAGATTTGCTTGGATAATTAACAAAGTCGATAACAGGTGCATAGCATGGTATAATAAGCGGGCAATTGAATTTTTGTGTAACCTATTAAAATATCAATAAACTATGAATACAGAGCCAAGGGATCTGCTTGGCTTGATTATGCCAAGGAGAACACACTGGATTTCGCCGAATTAAATTTATCTAATACATTGCTTGATGCCATTAAAATGGCGGGTTATTCTGAACCGACACCAATCCAAGAACAGACGATACCATTAGCTCTAAAAGGTCGGGATGTGTTGGGTATGGCCCAGACAGGAACTGGCAAAACTGCTAGTTTCCTGCTTCCAATTCTTCAAAAGCTAGAGCAGAAACCCATTGGGACAATTCGTTGTTTGATATTGTCACCCACGCGTGAGTTGACAGAACAGATCCACCGTAATGCCATAGAACTCAAAGGAAGCACGCATGTTCGTAGTACTGCTATATATGGAGGAGTAGGCAAAGCATCTCAGATAAAAGCCTCTCAAGGTAGGAGTGAGATTGTTGTAGCGTGTCCGGGTAGATTGCTTGATTTGCTGCAATCAAGAGAAATTGATCTCTCCTCTGTGGAGATATTAGTAGTCGATGAAGCAGATACTATGTGTGATATGGGATTTCTGCCTGACGTGAGGAAAATTCTTAAATATTTATCTACAGACCGGCAGACTCTCTTTTTTGCTGCTACTATGCCTGATGAAATCAGGAAACTATCTGCAGATATGCTTAAGAATCCAGCAACAGTAGAAGCAGGCATAATAGCTCCCGCGGATACAGTTAGTCATTTCCTATACCCATCATCTGAAAACCTGAAAAAATCAATACTTGAGGGCATTTTGAAGAGAACTGCGACAGGGAGAGTCTTGGTATTTACTAGGACTAAACATCGTGCTCGTAAATTAGCTGACCAACTTTCTAAGGAACGATATCGAGTTGTGGCACTACAAGGCAATATGTCACAGAATAAAAGAGATCAGGCAATTGATGGGTTTCGGAATGGCAAATACGATATTCTTGTTGCAACAGATGTTGCATCACGCGGTATTGATGTCTCTGAAATCACGCATGTAATTAACTTTGATATGCCTAATACTGTAGATGCGTATATACACAGGATAGGTCGAACAGGAAGGGCCGGGAATACGGGAGAGGCATTCACTTTGGTTACCGGAGATGATGTAGCCATGATTCGTAAGGTTCAATCTATCCTTGGATCAACAATTCCTCAGCAACAGTTATCAGATTTCGATTATGGTACTTTTAATCCAAGAATAGAGATTGGGAATAGAAAAGTGATTTCCGGAAACGGGCCTACTCAAAATAACCAACTTCACCAGGCATCAGGCAAAGAACAAAATGGCGTTCGCTCCTTCCGTAGGTTTAGAAAACCATGGAATAAGGCCAAGGACTAAGTGTGTTTTGTATCCAATGGGAGGCATTCGTAAATTTATATAATGAATATTATTATTTATTGGCGATATCAAAAGGAGCTTGATAATTAGACCTTTTCTAGAACAGATTGAGTAGAGGTTTAGGATGAATGCTAAATGGGTGGTTATCGTGACCGCAGCTGCGGTGTTGATCATTACAATAATAAATTTCGCAGTTGGAAGCCTGAGGTCTGCTAGTCTTTAAGTTAGACGTGTCAAGGTTTAATTGTTACTTTAGGTGGTATGGAAGTATATTCTCATACGGCTACTGTCTCTGCAATTAAGAATTAACGTTCTTTAACCAAGGGCTTAACGATTTGTTAACCTTCTGTAGCTGACATCAACTGATAGTATTATTATCTCTTTATACCAGATAGAGCATTCTGTATGCCTTCTACTGCCCAACCAGCCCATGGCATTGTGAAGAACTTGAATCCCTTCTCTACGTATAAATTAGGGTCCATACCAGGCGGTATAAAATACATACCAGGAACTACACCGTGGTTCTTACAAGCTACGGAAATTTCATCTAACCCTTTTTGGTAAGTTTCAGATGGGTAATCCAAAGGAACATTGAGTTCTATAGATAAGTCAGACGGTCCCACCAAAAGAACATCTACACCTGGGACACTAAGGATTTCGTCAATGTTATCTATAGCCTGTTGAGTCTCAATCATAGGTATTATCACAAGCTCATCATTAACAGCATCTAGGTAATCTCGGTAGTTTTTGAATTCACCCCAGTCACCTCTAACCCCTGAGTTGCTACGATCTCCAAGTGGTGAATATTTGCAGGCTCTAACCATAGCAATAGCCTGTTCTTTCGTGTTTACCATTGGTACTATTATCCCTCTGGCACCGGCATCTAATGCAAAACAGATCAATTCAGCTCGATTAGCACTGACGCGCACTATAGGAGCAGTTTTTTTGCCACGCATCGCTTGGATTGGAGAATACAATTGTTTAGTGTCAACTTGGGAATGTTGAGTGTCAAAAAGAAGAAAATCGAACCCCGCATCGGATAACATCGCTGTATCTACAGATGGGGAGGCAGAAGTTCCTACAACAGTCTTCCCAGATTTCAAAAGATCTTTAACAATATTCATGTATATACCCTCCAGTTTCAATAAATATATTCCATTATTCGCTAATTCACTAATAATATCCATAGTTTGTGTATGGTAATCACAATATAACAGTGCTCACCACTTTAGTAATATGAATTTCTCCAATTTTGTTGTGATATACATATTGATTGTATAATTAGAGCATGAACAAAGATAACGTACAATTCTGCCTACAATGTGGAGCATCGGCAGAATCTCTGAAATACCAAATGCCCCCCCATTCAGCTCAGTCCGATGCTAAATTTTGTAAGGAGTGCGGAGCAATAATAGGGAAAGCCGATAGAAAAACCACTTCATATATGGAGGGTACCACTAAGGATTCTTAGGGTGTTGCTCGCTCTTCAGGCTACTTTTAAGGGCAATCTTTGACAGTTCCGTAGTTGGTTTACATACGAGTTCTCGTTGACACGTATGCCTGAGTTTGGACAGCATTATCAGTATCCAGTCCTTGCATAGGGATTGGTTTAGATAGTGGCGTGGGAGTATTGGTAATCTAGTAATTCTCTCAGCAACTTATCAATACAAAGGTATGTGCCGATAATAAGAGGAATAGCAGTATGGTTTGCAAGCTCGCGTTGGGGCTGCTGAATAACCGTTACGTTATAGTTGACGAGAGACTACATGATGTCACGATATATAGTCATTATTGTTGTATAATCAACAGCATTGACTTAGGAATCTAAGTTAATTGAGGAGGCTTTTCTGTCTAAATCTAACCGTAAGCCTAGGATATTCTATGGGTGGTATATAGTAGGCGCCAGTATCCTAGTAAACTCTTATTTAGGTATGGTCATATGGCAGGGTTTCACCGCATATTTCCTTCCAATATTGCGGGATTTTGGAGTTTCTAGGACCGTTCTCTCAGGGGTTTTTTCAGTTAGACAAATAGAGAACGGCTTTCTATCTCCACTGGTAGGATATCTTGTAGATAGAGTTAGTCCTAGGAAAGTAATATTTTGTGGAGTAATACTGGCAGGCCTCGGATTAATATTAACTGGACTATCTCCGAACATATGGACCTTCTACTTAGCGTTCATACTTATGTCAGCGGGTGTAAGTGGTGCCTCTCATGGAGTTTCATGGTCGGTTATGGTAACGCGATGGTTCAAGAGGCAGCGCGGTCGTGCAACTGGGTTGACCTTTATGGGAGGAGCTTTTGGCGGGCCGGGCCTGATTCTTATTGCAAAGCTATTAGAAGTTTATGGATGGCGTACATCAGTAATTACACTAGGTATAGGTCTGTGGATTATATGTATACCACTTTCATTAGTAGCCAGATCGAGGCCCGAAGATTATGGTTACCTACCTGATGGAGATACAGAAATCGATGAAGGTTTAATGAGAGCACCTGGTGAAGTTCAAGAAACATCCACATCTATAACACTTAAAGAAGCAATGAGGAGTAGATATTTTTGGGGCCTTGTAGCTATGTTGGGTATACAAACCATGTGCATTGGGGGATTACTAGCCCATCAAATAGCATATTTGGAAGGTATAGGATTCAGCACAACTCTTGCAGCTTCAACTATTGGCATATACTTCGGCATAAGTGCGGTGGGACGATTTATTGTAGGGTTCCTAACTGAGTGGATGGATTGGCGCCGTGTTTTCATTGCGATGATTATAGGGCAGGTGATAGGCTTCTTAATTCTTGCTAATGTATCCTTGTACTCGCATGCGGTTGTAGCTTCATTTATTATGGGTTTCAGTCACGGTATGATGGTGCCAATAAGATTCATAATAAGCAGTAGATTGTTTGGTTCCAATAACTTAGGTTCTATATGGGGTACAGTTGACGGTATGACAGTAGGCCTTGGAGTTGTAGGACCTGTATTTCTAGGGTGGACATTCGATACTTTCAATACATATGTCCCTGCACTATACGTATTGGCATTGGTTCTGTTTACAGCAATTCCCATAGTCGTAATAGTTTTTGCTAAGTCTAGAAACCCCGTTATATGATCTAATAAACACCCTTTAAATTGAAACATAATGGCCAATGACAACTCAACAAGAAGCTAACATGAAATACAAGATAATTGCACAACTTATAGAGGTTATAAAGCGAAATAAATCTTACATAATAATAAGTATATTATTAGTAATATTCACACCATACCTTAGGAAGATTGGATTGTTCTAAAAAGATATCATTATAGTTATATGTAAATACTTGACCGCTAGCCATTATTCAAGTTTTAATAAATTGCCCAAAGTGCCTATTTCGCTTTGTTGATTACTATGTTCTTCTAATGCTGCATTGGCTCTATAAACGTAAACCTTATCTTGCTCTAACTGTTCCATATAAAGAACTTGCTCGTGCCCAGGATATTTTATTACCAAAGCGTACCAATCAGGATCAGGTAATATAATCTCAGCGTATCCAAGATCGTTAGTTTTAGAGCGTCCTCCAGTTACCAATGTGACTTCGGCTCCAGATACTGGTTTCTCTTCATGATCCAGTACTCTAAGCTTGCACGAACCCCCAACTAAATCCATAGAAGGAATATTCTCTACTACATCTTTCTCGTATTCCCCTGCTTTCTTAGGAACCATCCATTCCGATCCATATTTTATCCTGAGATATTCTTCTGGTGGGTTTGGGACCAAAAATGTTTCCCCTAAAAAACTTATCTCTTTGGGTTCGGTGAACATTATCGAGGGGAACTTGATACCAGGATATACGTGAATTAGATTGTCAGCGATGCGAGCAAACTCGACACTTAATCTAATAAAATTCTTTATAGTCATTAATATTCTAGAATTTTTGGATTCAGTTGTTCCTACAAAATACCCGTTCTTTCTGAATGCCTCAGCAACAATATCGGCTGTTTCTTCAGTCGTATCACCCTCGCCAATGACCGAGAACAAATCCACATCATCATCCCACGCAATGAAACCTTTTTCTCGAATTGCTCCTAGACACGAGCCAGATCCTAAAAGAAATGGTACATTCAAATCAGCAAGAATCTGTTGTGCTTCTTTCAAATTACGTTCTCCAAAGATTGGATCCATTGGAGTGTTGTATTTTAGGCTGTAGTCAAGTGCTTTTTGATCAGATCCATTATTTTCGTCCATTTATTCGCTCCTAATCATTTTATAAATACTAGATGATAGGCGTAATTTATTATGTGAAATAATCTATTTCTGATCCAGCCTTCAACAGATCGTCGATAGTATCTATTTCAAACCACCTGTATTTTCCAACGTGGTGAGTCGCAAGTTGCAAAGTACCCTGTGCTACCAAATATGCTATGGCTGCTTCATAGAATTCATTAGTCAATCCTTCTTTGACCCAACTGTCCAGAGCTGGCATAATGTAGTCTTGCATAGTTACCTTGCTAAACGAGTATATGTTAACGGTCTTAAGTGCTCTGTTGTAATTGAAATCAGGGGGTTGTTGAGATTTTAATATCATTGAACTTACAAATTTGCGTTCCTCTAATACCACAGTACCATCCATGCCTGATCTGAAATCATCCACCACAAGTGAATCTCGATCGGCCGTATTTACAATATCTTCTAAAATATGTTTATCGAATAGAACATCACCTTCTATCAGAATTATGTCATCTTCTAAGTATTCTTTAGCACACCATAACGAATAGATATTATTGGTCTCCAAAAAATGATGGTTAGTTACATAATCAAGTTTTAAGTTCCCAAAAATATATCCATATTCTTGTTGTATGAGCTTTCCCATAAATCCCACGACTATGATACATGTCGTAATACCGAGACTTTCCAGTGCTTCGAGTTGATACTGTAATATTGGAACACCCTTTACATGTACCAAACATTTGGGCAAATTATCAGTTTTGGGTTTCAGTCTTGAACCTTGACCAGCAGCAAGTATTATTGCTTTCATATTAGTGTAATTTCACATTCCTTATAAATTTGTCATACCAAATCACATTAAAGAACCTTTAAAGCTTCTACAAGTTCTGTGTTTTCTTCTTGTGTCCTAGAAGCTATTCGTACAAAACTACTGTCTAATCCATTTTTTCGGCTACAATCATTGATTAGTATCGCGAATTTATCGAAGAGTTTGTCGGTCAAATCTGATGCAGTCCAACCAGATAAGGTTTTGCACAAAACAAAATTCCCTTCTGAGGGGTATGCATGTAGATATGATACGGAATCCAAGCCTCTGTATAGGGACTTTGTGGCTGCCTGTACGTCTACACATGACTGCAAAAACTCTTTGCGGTAGGAGCCCATTTGTTCAAGGAAAAACTGAGCCAGGGAATTTATGCTCCATATTGGGACGTCTTTTCTTAGGTTTGTTATAATTTCTCTATTGCTTGATACAGCGTATCCCAACCGTAAACCAGGTATGCCATAACTCTTCGATAGACTTTTTATTATCACTAAATTGGGAAAATCATTGATTCTATCCATAACAGAAGGATGAGATTCGATTCCTACAAAATCTATGAAGGATTCATCAACTATCACCAAGTCCAGAGCCCTCAATGATTCTAATATGAAATATACAGAATCTCTAGGTATGAACACTCCAGTGGGATTGTTTGGATTAATTATTAAGGCACTGTTGGCTCCGCTATTAGAAGCATAATGAATGAATTCTTCTATATTTAGTTGGTATTCTTCGTCCATTTGATACAAGCTAACTGCTTTACCTTGTATGTAAGCACGATTTATATATTCGTCGAAACTCGGAACAGGTATGGCTAAATTTTTGACATAACGGTTGATAAGTGCAGTTATAAGTTCGCTAGCTCCATTACCTATCACTAACTCTTCATGACTAAGATTCACATCTACTGATGCCAATGATGAAATATACCAGTTAGTGGAAGGATAAGACCTTACTAATTCTTCCAACCTCGTTCCCAGTGACTCAAAAAAAGTTGGAGGCGGAAAATACGGATTAACGAGGTAACTAAAATCTTTGACATCGAATTGCCAAAAACCACCGAATAGCGAAGACACATAGCGCCTTTTTTCTTGCATGTGATTCTCCTGAATTCAATTAAAACATAATAGGGTAAATCATGAGGCACTGATATTCTCTGAAATAGTATGAATGGATAGATGCTGTTTGATAAGTTATGCGTTTATTACATTGTACTCTAAACTTAAGCTTTACATACACAAAGCACTAAATAAGGCATATCCGTTAAGAATTACTTGCAA
Organism: Dehalococcoidia bacterium; assembly: GCA_963582505.1. Classification (GTDB taxonomy): domain Bacteria; phylum Chloroflexota; class Dehalococcoidia; order Lucifugimonadales; family UBA2985; genus UBA2985. The sequence continues at coordinate 7,145 of CAUZSC010000029.1, read as the reverse complement.
AAATGACATATCGGTTTGGAAAGTGGTGTAGATAATAAAGAGGCCTCTGTTATAATGCAGAGGCCTAGTTTGTGCCTAGCAAATGATTGGCATTGATAGACCCGAATTCTAAACTAGAACAATAAGGAACAATGAGAATGAGTACATTTGACGAAGTAAATCTTTTTATCAATAATGCTGCAGATCGACTTGGACTTGCTGACGGTCTAAGAGAAATGCTAATACGACCCTGGCGGGAATTGCATGTCCAGGTTCCTGTACGGATGGACAATAACCAAATTGAAGTATTTACAGGATTTCGAGTGCAACACAATGGTGCACGTGGTCCCTACAAAGGTGGTATTCGATATCATCCTGAGGCTGACATTGAAGAAGTGCGTGGATTAGCTTCCCTAATGACTTGGAAAACGGCTTTGGTTGACATTCCGTATGGAGGTGCCAAGGGTGGAGTGCAAGTCGACCCTAAACAACTGTCTGAAAACGAATTGAATAGACTTACCAGGAGATATACCCAGAGCATCGAACACTTAATTGCTCCTAACCGAGATATTCCTGCTCCGGACTTGGGAACAACAGCACAAACTATGGCTTGGATTATGGATGCTTATGGGCAACTGAACGGGCACTCACCAGCGATAGTCACAGGAAAGCCCGTCGAATTGGGAGGTTCTCTTGGTAGAGAAGCAGCGACTGGTCAAGGAGTAGCATATATTCTCCATGAAGCTTCCAAGGATATGGGCTTTGACATGATTGGATCCAAGATTGTCATTCAGGGTTTTGGAAACGTTGGATCATGGACGGCTAGACTTATGTACAGCAATGGATGCAAAATCGTAGGAGTTAGTGGTGTGGAAGGTGGGGTATACAATGCAGACGGATTAGATATTCCAGGGCTAGTGGAATATCATAAGATAAATGGTAAAGTTGCGGGTTTCACTGGGGGCACACAAATTTCCAACAGCGAACTACTGGAACTGGATTGTGATGTATTGGTTCCAGCTGCGATAGACAATGTGATTACTGAAGACAACGCGACTCATATTAAATCCCCCTTGATATTAGAGGCGGCTAATCACCCTATAACTCCTAATGCTGATAGTATCCTGACAGAGCGAGGAATCACTGTTTTGCCAGATATTCTGGTAAATGCTGGTGGTGTTATCGTGTCTTACTTTGAATGGACACAAAACATCCAAGGATTCCATTGGGAAGAAAGCCGTGTCAACGAAGAGCTCAACAAGATTTTGATCAAAGCTTACCGTGAGGTGAGATCTCGAGCTATTAACGAGAGTATTACTCATCGGCAGGCCTCATTCGAGTTAGCAGTAAAACGTGTAGCTAGGGTAGTCGAACTCCGAGGATTCGTGTAGGAAGCTAATATATAAGGAAGGGCACAGTGAGTGAAGAAATCAAAGGTCAGTTAGATTCCATGGATGCGACTCGTAGAGCTATTATAACGTTGATTCAAGATTTAGATGAACATTGTTTAAATTGGAACCCTCTACCTGGAGAAGTAAACTCCATATACTCAATTGTTGCACACCTATGTGTATCCGAACAGGGCATCATACATGGGAGAGCCGGAGGATTAGAATCCGAACGCCAAATAGGGAAAGAGCAGGTGGAGGGCTCTCTTGCAACTAGTGGGGATAATCCAAAAACTCTTATAGATATGATAGAGAAAGTTGGACAACAAACCAGAGAAGTATTGGGATTGTTGAACGATGACAAGCTTGGAGAGCTAATCGACGATGGAATCGGTAGGCCCCGTAGTGCAAGATGGTGGATACACTTAAACATGAGACACATGTCTGATCACCTTGGGCATATAGAAATAACCAAACAGTTTTATGAAACAAGGATTGCTTGACCTAATTGGAGGTTTCATTCTGATAAGCTAGTATAAACAAATGATATATAAACGGAGTTGATTATGCCTACGATAAAAACAAACGGTGCCACAATATACTACGAGGATACTGGTGCTGGTATCCCTATTGTTTTTGCTCATGGTGGAGGCGGTAACCATATGAGTTGGTATCAACAGGTACCATATTTCTCTAAAGAATACCGATGTATTACTTTTGACCAACGCTCCTTTGGACAAAGCATAGATGAAAGTAAGGAATTCGCAGATGCTTTCCAACGTGACATGGAAGAACTTCTAAATGGTTTAAACATAGATAAAGCATTCCTAGTAGCTCAATCAATGGGCGGTTATTCATGTATGCCATTTGCCATCAGAAATCCTGAGAGAGTAATCAAGTTAGTAATGTCTGATACCTTTGCAGGCCTAAGTTCCCCATCTGTCACTGAGGCAATGAGAAAACACCTTGCTGTAGAGAACACGGACAGGCAGGGTACGCACAAAGTCTTTAGAGAGGGTAACCCTGCTGGCCAATTCCTATATGAACAAATTCGTGGCATGAACCCTCCCAGAATTCCCGAAAGAGATATTTGGGATACTATAGAATCTTGGGTATCTCCATTGGAGATAGAGAATTCGACTGTTCCTGTGTTGTATATTGTTGGTGAAGAGGATGAAGTTGTCCCAATATCCGTCATACAGGAAGCTCATAAAGTTACGCCAAATTCTAGTGTCGCTGTCGTATCAGAGGCTGGTCATTCAGTCTATTTTGAAAAGCCTGATATATTCAATTACATAGTAGACCAGTTCTTCAAACAATGATGGGATATCTTATTAAAAATTGATTAACCGAATGCGTGAGCACTGCTGATAATGGCATTTTGGGGATTCTTCTAAAGGTCATTCAGTTTTCTTAGATTAAGAAAACTGATTACCATGCCAATACTTAAAGCACTGGAAGCACCAGCAGCTATACCAACTCCTGTTGTTATAGCTGTACCCATAACAACACCAACGACAACACCCACCAATCCCCCAACGATAATACCTTTGAGAATTGCAATTTGTGTCTTATAGAACAGTTCCTTCATGCATATATAATACTACAAGACCTAAGTTTTCTGACAAACCTGTGGTTTAGTGGAAAGAAGAGTCCGCTCATAAGGACAGACTCTTCTTTTTGTGTTTAGCTTTATGTTGGAGTTATTATATGTAGATATGTACAATTTTATATTTATGAGACATATTAACCTATGTAAATGTATGTCAATTGGCATTGGTGTATGCAGACACTCAGGGTTTTACAATTATCCATTTTTCAATAAGGCTTTCAAACTTCCAGGCTGGGGAACCAACAGTCCACTCTCGTGACACCCTCACTGGAACAGAATGATGATCAATTATCGAACCTATAGAGGATTAATCGGAATATGATGTTGTGGTATTTTCTAGACTGTCAATTAACTCTATATGCCCATTGTGCTCTTTGATTGCCTCATAATTACAACCTGGAAAAGCCATATTTTCTTCATCATACGTAGAATATGCCCCTGACCAATCTTCGAAACTGGCCATAAGTTCTTGAATGCTATCAATGAAATGCTGCTCAATTTCTTGGTCCAAATGCAAAGTGGGACAATGATTTAGGACTCCTTCATAGTTTTTTATATACTCGAATACCATTAACTCAGTCCGCCCGTTGATATCTGTATCTTGATGCCCAGACCAATTCCCTACATAACCTATCGCCTCTCCTGCCACTACAGGTGTATATTCGGATACTAACTTGCCCCCTATTCTAAGCGGCAGGTCACAAGGTGATACTGGCTTTGACGTTCTGTCACAATCTATGCTAGTAATATGATCAATACCGAAGCGCAATTTTGAATTGAGGGTTTTCGTTATATGAATCTCCCAATCGCCTTCAAATGGCTGCCATTCTACGTAGGATATGAACCCACTAATTGGGGCCAATAAAATACTTTCTGCCGGTAGCTTGAATTCAAAAGTTGGATTCCACATTACTGATCCTTTGTCACCACTAGGAAGTGCATTTCCGAATTCCCTAAACACTGGTCCAGTGAGCCTTGCATCATATTTCAGACTACCGAAGGTTGATGCATCTGGTTCATACGGACCCAATTTTTCTATTGCTAGATTCTGCATTTTATCCAATGCCTGTATTTCCATGGAGGCATCGCGTCCGTCTGTAGAACTAGGTGTTGCAGTAGGTAGGCTGTTCTGAATTAACTCTGGAGTTTCCGTAGGCATAAGAATAGGAGATTGTGGTAAACTTTTTTCATCAACTTGAATATGATTAGCCTCTGTACAAGCCATCAGGAGTACTATAATCGAAACTAGAATAAGCTTGCAGAACCTATAAACGATATCACTATTACAAGCGCTCATAACCTCAACCTAGGATATCACATACATATCCAACCAACCATGCAGAAGAATTACATACATCAAGGACTTCGCATTAAAACGTCAGCCAAAATAACCCTGGTTCCGACAAAATGGTGCTACCATTTCAAAAATAAAAGCCCTGAGCATCACGCTCTAGTCTTAATTACTATATAATAAAACTACACCCATGCCGTCCACGATCAACTTATTTGGGACCAATTGGTCTCAATATGGGGCACATGGGTGTTATTTAATCATGACAACTCTTACACCAGTTTCCTATAATTTGCCATCCCAGTATCTGGTTACGTGATGATATAATTAGGTAATGTACACCAATGCCGATTACCACGATGGTACAGTATGTTACAGATAACCCTCTGTTTAGCTACAGAATGTTACATGGAGATGCATAGTGAAACAGGCCAACCTATAATTTGCAAGCAGGGGTTCATGGGTTCGAATCCCCTCAGTTCTACCAATTTTTAGATGCGAAAAAACCCTGGCACTATGCGAGCGGGATTCTGATCATACTTCTATACTAGTTTCTACTCCATTTTGTAGAATAAGTAGGTTACTTTACAGGGCCGAAAAGGCAAGAAACTTCCGAATAGCTGCCTCAAACTCCTCCGGTTTATCCTGCACTATTATGTGTCCGGCGTCCCCTATGGTGACAATCTGTATGTCTGGGAGTATCTCGCAAAACCTATCCTGCTGGTCCTTACCCACTATGTTGCTCTCAGTGCCAATCATGAGCAGAAATTTAGAAGTGATCTTTTCGACGTAGTGCCACAGTTCCAGTGGGACGAAGTCTCGCTGAATGGCAGGATCTCTCTTCAGACCTAGCTTCCCATTAGGACACAGTTTCACAGAGTGATGGGCATTGTGAAGGAAAACTTCGTAAGGAGTACGTTGGTTTTGTCCTTGATATTGCTTAGCCCACTCTCCAACAGTATCGAGTTCAGGGTCGCCAACAGCTATCCTGTTGGCGAAACCTTGTGCAATCGAAGCTGGCCTGACTGCCCCAACATCCTCCATGATGAGGTGAGTTACCTTCTTTGGATGCTGCGCAGCGTATACTAGGGCAACACGTCCACCGGTGGAACCGCCCAGCATGACTATGTTATTTAGCCCTAACTGGTCTACCAGAACCTCGACATCGGAGGCGTAATGTTCCGTGGTGTACTTGCCCTCGCCAGCCCAGCTGCTGTCACCGTGCCCTCGCATGTCCATCGCCAGTACGAAATAGTCTTGGCTCATGTTTCGAGCAAAGTTGTCCCATACGTGGGCTTGGCTACTAATATGATGAAGCAAAATCATAGGAGGGTTGCTGGAGTCTCCCCACTCAAGATAGTGGATCTTCAGGCCTTCCGAGTTGAAGTGTCGATCTTTTGGAAGCGGACTGTTCATTTCTATTCCTGATAGAACAAGTGCTGACATAGCTTACACCTAGTGATTTGCTTGGTATGTCATTATACGACTTGCGACCAATTAGAGGATAAAGGCTCTCATAATAGCTAGATTATAGCACCAACCTTTTGATGACAGCTTACGCCTGATAACCACATAAACCTATGTGTAACCTATGTGTAACATAGGGGTGCTGAACTATAAACACAATCTACTGGTGATCTTGGTGTGATTTACTCAATAATTACTCTATCTTACCAAGTAAAGATAAGTAGTAACTTACCAGTAAGAATCAGATCATATAATTCAATAACCAAATGTGGGGGTATGTGTTATGAATAGTAAGATAGTTTTTACGGAATATTCTTGCTAGGGCAGGTCTAGTATGGACACCTAATGGGCCTGGTCTCGCCGACCAGTTTCTGGTAGGAATATGCCAGCAACCACTAGAGTCAGCGGCATTAAGGCCAATATGCAGAATGCAGGAATATAGGAGCCCATAGCATCGGTAAGTGAACCGACAAATATAGGTGATATTACCCCGGCGAAATTGCCCATTGTTAATATTGTTGCTGTGACTATAGCAACTTGGCTTATACCAACGCCTGGTAATTCCATTGGAATTGTCAGGGCCGCTATTATGAATATGCTAAATGTGGCACCCAGGCCCATCACACAAATTGTGACTATAATGTCATTTTCCAATAGGAATGCCCCGAGTGCTAATAGTGGCAATATTAATCCTGAAAATATCAGCATTGGTTTACGTCTGCCTAGTTTGGATTGTAGTAGTCCACTTAGTGGATTTGAGAGCCCTGCTACTAAAGGCATCATAGCCACTAGCGACGCAGCTTGTTCGGGTGTCATTCCTCTGGTTTCGCTGTAGTAAGCTGGTAACCAAGAACTGAATCCTATAAAGACCGCAAATGCACCGCCCATACCTAGTGCAAGTAACAGAGTGTTGCGGTTGACCATAAGCGGGATATTGTCCCTAATGGATAACGTAGGTTCTGAGTTTGCAGTGGTTTCTTTACTACTACCTCCAATAAGCCATATGAATGTGCCTGCCAACGGTATCAATCCGAAGGAGAACAGGGTCATGTTCCATCCAATTATGTTTGATAGAGGCACTGCAATGAGTACTCCGGCTGATACGCCCAATGCACGACCACATTCGTTGATGCCATTCAATAAAGGAAGCTCATTTGGTTTGAACCATTCCACTATTATTGCGCTTGTGGCGGGTATGGTTATTGCTACACCCATACCAAATATAAGTCTAACTACCACCAGAAAAAGGAAAGAATCTATAAATGGCGTCAATAAGTGTGATGACATGAGGAATCCGGCCAATGTCATAGCCCTTCTTGATCCTATCTTTGCTATCAACAACCCGCCAGGCAATAGGGATATGGTTATCACGATTATTGTCGCAGACACCAAAAGGCTGACTGAGCTT
>CAUZSC010000028.1:0-15864 GCA_963582505.1 Dehalococcoidia bacterium | reverse complement strand
ATCCATACATAGGAATACCTTTCTCAATTCTAATTGTTTCTAGAGCATCCTCACCAACAGGCTTTGCTCCCATCTCGAGCATTGCATTCCAAATATATTCTCTATTTTCTGGTTCAGTTATGATGTCAAATCCTGCCATTCCATATCTATCAGTTCGCATAATAATGTAATCTTTCGCGTCTAGACGGAATTTACTAATTTGCATTAAATCCATATTATTTAAGTCAAATCCGTCAATATTAGGCATGTCAGGGCCAATTACACCCAACATAATAGTAGATTCGGATATATTTTCTACAGTTATATCTTCATCAAAAGTGTAAAAATCAAGCCAGTCTATCACTTTATCAGCACATCCAGGACTTGTAGTAACAATAAGTTCACCATTGAAATTAGCAACCTGAAGCAAGTCAATGATCCTTCCTTTACTGGAGGTAAGCACTGTATTCATAACGTCTCCAGCCTTTAAATCAATGACATTATTGGTGGACAGTCTATTCAGGAGATCAAGGGCATCTTCACCTTTTACACGAAGCCTCCCCCAATTATCGCAAGCAAATATACCCAAAGATTCAATAGCTGTACGATAGTCTTCAGTAGTACTCACATAGTATTTAGGCATCTCCCTCCCACAAGGAATCCATACGTTCAAATCATAAATTATCTAACGCTTGTAATATCTGTATCACAAATGCATTACAACTCACATCAGATATATCACCAATTCCTCAGGAGATACAAAAATGTCGCTCGAAATCATTCTGTAAACTCACAAACGACATACAAACACTGCTAAGTTAAGTTATTTACACTGAGAACGAGGTGCCGCATCCACATGCAGTCTTGGCATTAGGGTTATTGAAAACGAAACCCTTACCGTTAAGGCCATCAGAATAATCAAACACTGTACCTGCCAGAAAGACGTAACTCTTCTTAGGTACAAAAATCTGAATTCCCTGATCCATTACAACTCTATCCTCTGGAAGAGCTTCCTTGTCTATAGAGAGTACGTAAGTCAATCCTGAGCAGCCTCCACCCTTCACTGCCACTCTTAATCCGTACTGATCCATGCCTTCGCTGTAAGCATAGTCTCTAACTTTTTTAGCTGCTTTTTCTGTAATACTAATCTCTAGCGTCATGGACCCACCACCTTCTATATGTGTCTTTATGTCCGCAAATTCAGTCTACTCTGTAAGCTACATCTAGTCAACATCCAAACCAGATCTCTCAGCTGATCTTGACTCAATATCAACCAACAATATAGTATTAGACTGACTAGTCGGTCTAATACTGGTTGGTATCACTAATATGTAACGATGGAGACACTATGACTACTGATATAGACGTAAGAATCCCTAACATAATATTTGGAGATCTTTCACTGGAACCTATATGGGACAAGGTAAAATCCGGAGAAAGACTAAGTTTCGAAGACGGTCTAGCTTGTCTAAAAACCAATGACATACTTTCACTTGGCCAAATGGCTGATTATGTAAAGAGAAAACTTTGGGGAGATAAAGTCTATTTTGTATTTAATAGGCAAATTAACCCAACAAACATCTGTGTACTGTCTTGCACATTTTGCGATTTTGCCAAGAAGAAAGGTGACGTCGACGCCTACGAAATGGGCATGGAAGAAATTTTACAAAAATTAGACCCCGAGATGCACGAAGTCCATATAGTTGGTGGGCATCACCCAGACTGGCCTTTTGAGAGATATGAAGGAATCATAAGAGGCATACATGAAGCATATCCAAATATAAAAATCAAAGCTTGGACCGCCGCTGAGATAGATTATTTCTGTAAGAGGTTTAAACTCTCAGAGGAAGAGGTTTTCTCACGGATGAAAGATGCCGGCATGGTATCCATGCCTGGTGGTGGAGCAGAAGTTTTTTCAAACAGAGTCAGGAAGGAATTATTTCCCGGCAAGAATAGCGCAGAGAGATGGTTAGAAATACATCGCATGGCTCACATAATGGGAATCAAATCAAATGCCACTCTACTTTACGGCCATATAGAAACATTCGAAGAACGAATACAACATATGATCCTATTGAGAGAACTACAGGATGAAGCACCTGGATTTTTTGCATTCATACCATTGGAATACCAAGTAGGCACTACGAATTTAGTTGCCCGTCAAGCTTCTTCAATAGAAGACCTTAGAATTATTGCCACATCAAGGCTTATGCTAGACAATTTCCCTCATATCAAAGCATATTGGGTTATGATTGGCGAGGAAACTGCCTCCATTGCTTTGAACTTTGGAGCCAGTGACCTAGACGGTACAATCGGCGAGGAACGGATAGCACATGCAGCCAAAGCAGCCAGCCCTGTAGGCTTGGCCAGGTCTAGAATGCTCAGGCTTATAGGTGATGCGGGTAAGATTCCAGTTGAAAGGGATGCCCTGTATAACGAGATCCATGTCTATGACAGTTAACATTGGCCAAATACCTTATTTAAACTGCGAGCCATTTTTTAATGGACTTGACCTAGAAGGTATAAAGCTGTGTCCAATGGCACCAAGTGCAATGGGGCCATTAGCAATTGAAGGGATGCTTCAAGTTGCACCATTCTCACTTATTCAGAGCTTTGATATCTTAGGTAAATATGAAACATTAGGGGATATGGGCATAAGTGTAAGAGGACCCGTTAGAAGCATTCTCTTATATTCTAAGGTGCCAATTACAGAACTCTCTGGATACACAATCGGTGTAACTCAAGAATCTGCTACATCCTCTCAGCTACTAAGAGTCATACTAGAAATAAGATATGATGCTACTCCGAAAGAATATGTGAATTTAGAAACTCAAGGTATATCAGCATTCCTCCTTATCGGAGATCAAGCGTTGGAAACTCACAATGAAGTTCAGGGATTCCCTTACAGATACGATTTATCTGAAGAATGGTTCAATTGGCAAGATTTACCTTTCGTATTTGCAAGATGGATGATTATAAGTTCTCTTGATTCAAGAGTCAAAGAAAACATATCTAAGAAATTAACTGATAATTTAAATAGGAATATGGCAGGAGACTTACGTGATATAGTAATCAAAAGGAGATCTATGAAAATGGAACCTAGAGTAATAGAAGATTACCTCAGGGCATTTCGTTATTCATTCTCCAACGAAGATCATAAGGCTATAAAGGTTTTTGAAACAGCTTGGAGAAGTCTAGGTAACAAATCCTAGGTGCAATATAAGGAGATATGGAAATGACTATAACCCTACCAAGAATGGAAGATATTACTTCCAAAGTACTAGGCGGTGAGAGAATATCGAAAGAAGAGGGCTTGTACCTACTCCAAAAAGCACCTCTACTCGAATTAGGAAATCTAGCCCAACAGGTAAGATTCAAACACAACCCTGAAAGACAGGTCACATTTGTTATTGATACCAACCTAAATTACACGAATGTATGCGATGCATACTGCACATTCTGCGCATTCTATCGCACAGAGAAAGACTCTGATGCCTACACTTATGACGTAGAACAGGTAATGGAAATGGTAGGACAAGCTGCATCAAAAGGGGTTACTACAGTACTTATGCAAGGGGGATTGAATTCGAGACTACCCCTTGAATACTATAAATCTCTAGTTAGTGAAACAAAACGTAGATACCCTCAAGTGCTACCACATTATTTCTCGGCACCTGAAATACAGAAGATCTCCCAAGTCGCGGAAATGCCTGTCAGAGAAGTATTGTGGCATTTGAAAGAAGCGGGGCAAGAAACCCTACCAGGTGGTGGTTCTGAGATACTCTCAGATGGGGTAAAAAGACGCCTAAGCAGGTTATGGCCCAAAGGAAGAGTGGATGAATGGGAAGAAGTACACCGCGAGGCTCACAGCTTGGGATATAGAACCACTGCTACCATGATGTATGGTCACTTGGAACAACCCGAGAATGTCATAGAGCATCTGGATCGTACACGCGAGCTACAAGATCAAGCTATATCTAGTGGAAACGCCGGGTTCACTGCCTTTATACCCTGGAGCTATAAACGAGGCGATACACCTCTTGCAAAAATAGTTAAGCAAGAATCTGGTCCCACACCATATCTCAGAATGATTGCCTTGGCCAGGATATATCTAGATAACATAAAACATATCCAAGCCTCTTGGTTTTCAGAAGGCAAAAAAACCGGAGAAGTAGCCTTAAATTTTGGCGGAGATGATTTTGGTGGAACCTTGTTTGATGAAAATGTTATGCAAGAAGCCGGGTTCTATAACCGTACATCTATAGATGAAATAAAAGAGATGATCAAAGAAGCTGGATTCCAACCTGTCCAACGTACTACAAAATATGAAATCCTGAAGGTATTTGAAGACTAGCTATAACACATCTCAGGAATCTGATTTATTTTATGGTAAGCATGTTGTATGCTAATGCTAACATGGTCTTAGTACAATTCAGGAGACTTTGTATACCTATAGATTCATCTATGCCATGAGCGTTCGTCAAAGACACATCATCATCAGGATGAGACCCCATGAACCCATAAGTTATTGTACCCAGAGGTCTAGTAAAACGCGAGTCAGTAAACCCAGTACTAACTGTGGGCACAAAATCTACATTATCTATCCCTAAGGCCGCTGCCGTGGCTAATCTTATATCTGTTGCGAATGTCGTTTCAAAGTCTGAGGAATTTGGAACAGCCATATAATCGATAGAATATTCTACTCCATGGATCCCATCTAGAATCTTATCTAATTCTGCTCGCAAATAACTCTCATCTTGATTTGGTAATGTACGCACATCACAAGTAAGCCTAACAGATTCTGGAACGGAATTTGATTTGATACCACCGCTAACCATCGTTGGAGTTATAGTCATCCTTGACAAAGCCTTGAGAAGTGAATATAACTGGTTACCATCTGCTTGCAATTCAGTAACGATTTGATCAACACTCTCAGGAGAAGCTACATGTTCTATCGCCAAATTCGACATATACTGAAATATGCTTGAGGAAGTATCACGTTCTGCCTCATAGGATTCTAAACGTGATACGATTTGCGACAGAGCATAGAAAACATTGTCCCCTCTCCAAGGCTGTGAGGCATGAGCACTCCTACCGTTTATATCTATCTCTACTTGTAACCTACCTTTTTCACCAACTCCTAGACTATACACAAATCCTTCACCAACTTGCATCGGTATACCACCACCTTCATTGACAGCCACAGGAGATGCTATTTTACCAGGGTGTTTTTCCGCCAACCACCCAAATCCGTACCGCCCTCCGTGTTCTTCATCAGCTCCAGAAGCCAAAATCAAGCCATCAATGAGCGTTATATTATTCCGTTTGAGTATAACCATCGCCATAATCTGGGAGGTCAATAATCCCTTGCAATCAGAAGCTCCTCTGCCATATATACGACCATTATGTACAGTTGCACTAAATGGTGGAAATCTCCATTTCGATTCATCCTCGACAGGAACAACATCCAAATGGGACATGAATAATAAGCCATCATTGCCACTAGTCCCATTTATTTTGGCTATTAGGTTACCTCTCCCGACATCAGATTCAAGTATTTCTGATTCTATCCCTTCCCTATTCAAAAACTCCTCCAAGTATTTGCAGAGTTCAGTTTCATTACCAGTTGGCATGAACCCAGTATTAACTGTGTTTATCCTGATAAGAGCTTGTTCAAGTTCAATTATCTCTGATGACAAATTTTCTGCTTGAACCAACAATTCACTTAATTTAGGCATATTCAAAACCTACCCTAGTAACTTAATTATAATCATGAGTCCCAACACAAATCATTTCCATAATAGGCAGTGCAATTATGTCGGCGAAATTGGACCAGATGGTGGTAATAAACCACGCGGACCATCATATTGGACACGAGGCCTAAACAATCTATTATCTTCATGCTGCTCCATAACATGTCCAATCAGACCAGCAACACGAGCTGAGAAGAATATAGGTGTATCTAAATTTATTGGAACATCCAGCAAGTAGAATAGAAGAGCAATTGGATAATCTGCGTTTGGATAGAAGCCCCTCTCCCTGAGCATGACTTCCTCTACAATTTGGTAAATCTCATACAATTCGGGACCGTCAGTACGCCTATCAATCAACAAAGGTATATAATCCCTCAGGAACAAGGCCCTTGGGTCATATTTTCTCATGTAAACTCTATGGCCAAAGCCCATGACTCGTTCTCTATTCTCTAGTTTTTTCATCAGATATTCTTCTGCGTTTGAAGACCCGCCATTATTTAATATGTCCAAGAACATATTTATTGCAGCTTCATTAGCACCACCATGTAATGGGCCCTTTAATGATGCTACAGCACCAACCATGGCACCATATATATCAGACAGCGACGAACCTATAACTCTACAAGTAAATGTAGAAGCAGCCATCTCATGCTCTATATAACAAGTCAGTATTTTATCGAAAGCAGATAGAGACTCACTATCTGGCCTAGCACCTCTAATCATATAAAGGAAATTCTCAGTGTAATTCAATGTAGGGTCTGGCTTGACAAATGGCAGCCCATTTAGAGATCTATAGCTATTAACTGCAATAGTAGGAACTTGAGCTAAAAGCCTAATTCCCTTTTCTAGATTAGCCTCATGAGAATTATCCATTAGCGAGGTAGATTCTTCATAACCTGCTATGAACGATATACCAGACCTTAGAGCATCCATTACCATAGTGCCTTTAGGCATCAAAGCGAAGATCTGATATAGTTCGGCTGGGAGGTCAGAATGTTTCCTCAGGTTATCGCAAAAATGCTGTGCACCATTCTTATCAGGCATTTCATCATGCACAAGAAGATACGCTACATCGGTATAGCTAAGTTTGTCTGCTAATTGAATGAGGTCATATCCTCTTATCACTATTTCTTCACGATCCACGTCTAGGTAAGACAATTTCGTAATATTCGATATGACACCTTCCAAACCAGGACTATATTGATTCATAGTCATGAAAACCTCCTCGGATAGCAGGATAGCACATGTTCACTCAGTAATCGTATATACCAAGCTTAAGAGTCTATACAATTGTAAAGTCAGACATATCCATTGGTCAAACTAGTATATAGTTAACATTTAAAACTCAATTAAATGCAATGCTTGTTATAAGTTCCGTTGACACCAAATTATGGGATATGCTATTCTCAAAGTAGTTTGCACATACTCAAATTCCATAGATTTGATCCTACTGTTTCTCGATTTGAGTGTGTAGCAATAATATAGTTCCGTCTTGTTAGTTAAATATGACTGCGCTGTAAATGTATAAGGAGGGTGTAGATTGAGTAAAGTTCTGAAAATTATACCCGACAACTGCACGGGTTGTATGAGGTGTGAAGTGGCATGCTCATACATGCAAACAGGAGTATATCAACCATCTAAGTCAGTGATCCGTGTGTCCCCATTTGAGAGACACACTAGCTACTCCCCATACACCTGCTTCCAATGCGAAGAAGCATGGTGTCTTTCTGCATGTCCAGTAGAAGCTATCACTATATCTCCAGTTGGTGCCAAGGTTGTCATAGAAAACCAGTGTGTCGGTTGCAAACTGTGTACAATAGCCTGTCCATACGGCACAATTTTCTACGATGTAGACACACACAAAGCGTTCAAATGTGATCTATGTGGTGGGTCGCCAGCGTGTGCTGATGCCTGCCCTACTGCCGCAATACAATGGGTCGATGAAAAAGTAAAAGATTGGCAGGGCGATTTTGCAGCTGAGAGAGGGAAAGTACACGTAATAAGTTTGTCTTCCGTATGATGATAAGGAGAAAATGATGAGTAAAAAACGTCACGTAATCGTAGGAGGAGGAACTGCTGGCCTTAATGCAATCACAACTATTAGGGAATATGACAAAGGTGATTCTGAAATAATACTAGTTGCAGACGAATGGCCATACTCTAGGATGGTGCTCCCTTATTACCTAGGTCAGTCTATATCTGAATCCCATGTTTTCACGGCTACAGCCCCTAGACTAGCACAATTAGGAGTACAATTTGTAAGATCTGAAGGGCAGACTGGCACTGCTGGACCACTAGGCCCTGACTTTGTACGCAGAACAGCTAGTGGGATAGACACTAAGAACAACCTGTTGCAGCTAGATGACGGGTCTTCTATAAAGTATGACAACTTGCTTATTGCCACAGGATCATCTCCTACTAGACCCCCTATACCTGGAGCAAATGGAGACAATATATATAGTCAGTGGACAATAGATGACTCTAGAGGCGTGCTCCAGCACATAAACCCCGGGCAAGAAGTAGCAATGATAGGAGCTGGGTTCATAAGCTTCACAATACTTAACTCTGTACTCAGTCACGGAGTGAAACTCCATATAATAGAAATTATGCCGCAGGTACTCCCAAGAATGATAGATAAAGAGGGAGCCGAGATCGTAGAGAAATTGCTCAGAGAACGCGGTGTCAAGATACATACTGGCGTAAGTGTAAAAGAAATACAGGATGTTGGTTCTCAAAAAAAACTTGTGATGGATGGTACTGACGATTTAATTGTAGATCTTGTAATCATGGGTACTGGTATAAAACCAAATCTAGACTGGCTGGATGGATCTGGTATAGAAATTGACCAGGGCATAATAGTAGACAATCATCTACGTTCCAACATCCCCAATGTGTATGCTGCTGGAGATGTAGCACAAGGTCAAGAACTAATTACCGGCACAAAAGAAGTTCATGCTATAGAACCCACGGCCGTGCAGCATGGCCGTGTAGTAGGAGCTAACATGACAGGCAGAGACATAGCTTACAATGGCAGCCTGTTGATGAATATACTAGATGTACAAGACCTTGATGTAGCTAGCTTTGGCACTTGGAATGTACCTGAAGCAGAAGTATCCGTGGCGTACAATGCAAACAACAATACATATCGAAAGTTAGTTTGGGACGATGACAGGATCATAGGTGGCATAATATTAGGGCCTGCAAGAGGTATCTGGACCACTAATGACATAGGTATGCTCAAAGGATTAGTACAATCACAAGTCAAATTAGGTCCATGGAAGAAATATCTACAAGAAAACTTGTGGGATATTAAACGTCCATTCGTTGCTAACCATGTTACAAGTTCATTGTTATCAGTTACAACACTGGATCATCCCACAATACCGGCTCGTGAAATATCTGCTACAACCACAGACAACGAATCTTCAGATAAAGAGGGGGACGTAGTTGACTAAGGAGAAAGAACAAGTGACGGAACAATTACCTGAACAATTACCTGAATTACCTGGCGGATATGCCGGCAAAATACTAAGAATCGACCTAAGTAATGGTACATCTTGGATACAAACAATTACACCCGAGGAATGTAGAAGATATATAGGTGCAGTAGGATTTGGCACAAAAATCCTCTGGGACGAAGTTCCTGGTAATGTTAAATGGAACGATCCAGAAAATAGGTTGATTCTAGCCTCAGGTCCTCTGGCTGGAACACCTTTATGGGGTACTGGAAGCCTTACAGTTATTACTAAAGGAGCAATGACTAATGGTGCAACAGTAACTAATGCTCAGGGCTTTTTTGGTGCAAATTTGAAATTCTCCGGATATGATGGAATAGTATTTCAAGGACAATCGCCCAAATGGGTTTATCTGTATATCGAAGATGACACTGTCGAACTTAGGGACGCCTCACATATAATGGGCAAGGATACTTGGGAAACTCAGGACATGCTTCAAGCAGAATACGGCATGCCGGGTCATTTGATGAGCGTTTATGGTATAGGCCCAGCAGGTGAGAATCTGGTTAAGTGGGCAATGATAGAAGGTGACTACGGTCATGTTGCTAGCAAGAATGGTGTAGGAGCCGTTATGGGCAGCAAGCGAGTAAAATGCGTCGCCATAGCACGTGGGAGTAAAGGTATAAAAGTACATGACACTGCAGGCCTCTTCCAAGCAGCAGATATGATATCGCACGAGATCATGAACGATCCTGCTACTGTAAACCTTTACCGCTACGGAACGCTAGGAGGTGTATACGGTGGTGCGGCCATGGGAACTGTTCCAACCAAAAACTACACAACTAACATATATCCTGTGCATACCAACCTAGAAGAATGGGCTCCACAAAGTATTAGAGACACATTCGAACATCGAGGTCACCAGTGTAGCAGCTGCGGCATGAAAGGCCACTGCCACATGATGATAGTACCCAAGGGAGAAGGAAAAGGGACCATAATAGACGAACCAGAATATGAAGGCTTGTCTGGCTGTGGCCCTCAATTAGGCATTATGGACCCAGTCAAAGTATCTTGGCTAAACACACAAGTAGACAAAGCTGGTGTCGACGTAAATGAATTCGGATGGGTAGTAGGGTGGGTAATGGAGTGCTATGAAAAGGGATATTTAACAAAAGAACAGCTCGGTGGAGTAGAAGCAACGTGGGGAAATGCAGAGGCTGCTAATCAACTATTGCAAATGATAGCCCACAGGGATGGATTTGGAGATATACTGGCAGAAGGCGTCAGAGATGCGTCAAAACAAATTGGAGGCGAAGCTGCCAAATGTGCTATATACATAGAGAAAGGTCCTAGCCCTAGGGGTCATGACCACCGTGCTAGATGGGCTGAGATGTTAGATGCAACTTTGGGAAGCGCTGGGACTATAGAAACTGGCCCACTGGTTAAACCAGAAGAATTTGGTATATCCCCTCAAATAAATCCTTTCGATCCAGATATGGTAGGTTATGTAACCGCCGTAATGTTAGGAAGGCGTCATTTTGAGGACTCTCTTGGCACATGCCAATTTACAACACGTACATACTTGGAACTAGTATGTAGAGCATTAAACGCAGTTACTGGATGGAACTATACAAAAGAAGAAGCATTAGATTTTGGAAAACGTTGCTCAGCTCTGATGCGTGTCTTCAATCTACGTGGAGGTGTAGGACTTGACGTAGAAAAACCATCCGAAAGATATTGGTCCACTCCAGTTGATGGACCTGCAGCAGGACAAAGTGCCAAGGAAAACTGGGAAACCATGGCGAATGCCTATTACCAAACATTAGGATATGACAGGGAAACTGGGAAACCCTTCCCAGAAACCCTGAGGAGATTAGGACTCGATGATATTGTGTCTGATGTATGGGGTGAGGAAGAAGCTAAAGTTAGGAATTAATAGGAGTTCAATATTGACAACGAGTTCTTTACATAAGGTCAGAATAGAAGTTTTCGCTTGGCTAACCAAAATGGTTGGCGGAGATGGTAGTGGGAAAATATTCTTCGACATAACATTCACACCAGGAGAAAGCTTAGAAACAGTTGTTAGGAGCTTGAGCCAAAAGCACCCCGAACTGCACCGAGCCCTGTGGGATCCCGATTCCGGTCAACTTGGTGCATCTGTAGAGTTAATAGTAAATGACGTTTTCATGGGCATCGACCACACACTGGAAACTCCCGTAAGTGACGGAGACAGAATCACGTTGTTACCAGCTTGGGACGGTGGATAAGGAATATCTAACATAATTACTTTGAAACAGTAGTGCTAACTTAGCGATAAATTTCTGTGCAAGTGATCTGAAAAGGAATACCAACATGCCGGAGCTTTTCAATGTAGTTACCCCAGAGGTAGCACTATATAAATTAAGATCCAATATAACTCACAGAGTACCTAAGGAAAATGTGAAAACCAATCTAGCAGTTGGTCGTATAACTGCAGAGATTATATACTCTCCAGAGCCGCTTCCAACATTTCCTCGCTCAACCATGGACGGATACGCTGTAATAGCTTCCGATACCTATGGTGCCACAGAATCTATTCCGGCATATATGAACGTGATTGGTGAAATACCAATGGGTATGCCTTCACAATTAACTTTAAGTAATGGCAATATCGCTAAAGTCCATACCGGAAGTATGTTGGCAAATGGAGCTAATGCAGTGGTAATGGTAGAAAACACTCAAGTAGTAGACGAAAGAACCGTTGAGGTTGTTAGGCCGGTAGCTCCTGGAGAAAATATACTACAAGTTGGCGACGATATAGAAAAGGGTCAAATCGTATTGCCAGAGGGACATATTTTAAGAGCACAAGACATCGGTGGTCTGATGGGCTTAGGCATAACTCAGTTATATGTATATTCCAGGCCCAGAGTTGTCATAATATCTACCGGTGATGAATTAGTGACACCAGACCAGCAAGTCTCTCCTGGGCAAATTAGAGATATCAATACCTATAGTCTTACAGCCCTAACTTTACAAACAGGTGCCATACCCCTATCAATACCCATTATAGGTGACGACTACCAAGAATTGGTAGAACAAACGCAAAAGGCTATATCTGAGGCAGACATGGTAGTAATATCTGCTGGAAGTTCCGTAAGTACCAGGGATCTTACGTCTCGTGTTATCGAATCATTGGGAAAACCTGGTATATTCGTCCATGGAATCTCAATAAAGCCTGGCAAACCAACAATATTGGCTTCTATTAACGGCAAGCCTGTTATAGGTTTGCCAGGAAATCCGGTATCAGCATTAGTAATTTTCGACATATTTTGTATACCTTCTATATACTCCATGGCTGGATGCGATAACCCTCCAGACAAACCAAGTGTATATGCAAGACTCACACATAACCTAGCATCTATTCCAGGACGCGAAGATTATGTGCCAGTTAGTCTAGCTATGTCTGACAATGAACTGATAGCGAACCCTGTATTCGGAGAATCTAATTTAATAACTACAGTCATGAAAGCGAATGGTCTAGTAAAAATACCACTTGATAAAAGTGGTATTTATGAAGGTGAAATTATCAACGTAAATATATTTAGAGGAAGTTAGTGTCTAAAAGGAAGTTTTACCTAGAAGATATACCTTTGCAAGAAGCACTAGACCGCTTTTTCGAGGCACTAAACAAGAGCAATGCCCAAACTGTAACAAGCACTGAGCTAATCCCTCTACCAGACGGATTAGGCCGTATAACCGCGGAACCAATATGGGCTAAGATTTCTTCACCACATTATAATTCAGCCGCTATGGATGGTATAGCAGTTATTGCAGAAGACACCTATGGTGCCTCTAAGACGGCCCCTATAATTCTTAAAGTAAAAACCCAAGCCATATGGATTGATACTGGAGACCCTGTCCCTCTAGGTTTCAATGCAGTAATAATGTTAGAAGATTTGCAGACAACGAGAGATGCCAATATACAGATAATGGCAGCTGCATCAGAGTGGCAGCACGTAAGACTCCTTGGAGAGGATATAGTAGCTACAGAATTGGTATTGCCAGAGAATCACAAAATAGGTGCTCAGGATTTAGGGGCAATGGCTGCTGCAGGGCTTACCCAAATACCGGTCAGAAGAAAACCCATTGTAACTATCATACCTACTGGAACTGAGCTTGTCTCGCCTGGAGACAAATTGGAACCTGGCAACATTATAGAATTTAACTCTCTCATGATATCTGCTCAGATACAGGAGTGGGGAGGAGAACCTATAAGACACCCAATAGTGAAGGACAACTTAGATGCCATTAGAAAAGCTACGACAGAAGCTTTGGATTATTCCGATTTAGTAGTCTTGAATGCAGGGTCATCTGCCGGCTCTGAAGACTATACAGCTCAGGTAGTTTCTGACATCGGAGAGTTACTTGTACATGGAATAGCTGTAAGACCTGGACATCCAGTCATTCTAGGTATTTCAAATAATAAACCCATCATTGGAGCCCCTGGGTATCCTGTTTCCTGTGTATTAACTATGGATATTATAGCCAAACCATTAATTAGTAAACTTCTAGGTATAGCTCCAAGCCCTAGATCAATCCTAACTGCCTCGATTAGTAGAAAAGTCCTATCGCCAATTGGTGAAGACGAATTCCTCAGGGTAAAGGTAGGTAAAGTAGGCGGTAAATTTATAGCCACTCCACTAACACGTGGAGCAGGAGTAATAATGTCCCTAGTTAGAGCAGATGGCCTAGTACGCATACCTAGGTTTTCCGAAGGTGTAAACACAGGATCACCAGTTGAAGTAGAGCTACTTAAACCCTTAGAAGATATAGAAAACACTATAGTAGCGATAGGTAGCCATGACATGACTCTAGACCTTCTAGGGAGCATATTGCATAAGGAAAACCCGACATTGAGGTTATCTTCGTCAAATGTCGGTAGCTTAGGTGGATTACAGGCTCTTGCTCGTGGAGAAGCTCATCTGGCCGGATCGCATCTACTGGATGAGGTAACCGGTGAATATAATATTCCATACGTCAAGAGGTTACTGTCTACCCAACAAGTTATAGTCATGAATTTAGTCTATCGCGACCAAGGTTTAATAGTAGGGAAAGGAAATCCCAAGAATATACAAACTCTACAAGACCTAACTAGAAAAGATATATACTTCGTTAATAGACAAAGAGGCTCCGGCACCAGAATGCTCCTAGATTATGAACTCAAAAAAACAAAGATAAACCCGTCTGATATAAGAGGTTATAACAGGGAAGAATTCACTCACACCGGAGTAGCAGCTTCAGTAGCTAGCGGAATCTCAGATGTAGGACTTGGTATATTGGCAGCAGCTAGAGCATTAGATATGGATTTTATCCCAATTTTAAAAGAAAGATATGATCTGATAATACCTAGTGAATATTATGGAACTGACCTATTGACCCCGCTTATCGGCATCATAAAAGAAAAGGATTTCAAGAATCAGGTAATTGCACTAGGAGGTTATGACATTTCTCAAACAGGCCAAGTCATAACACGTATACCTCAATAATAAACAATGCTACCATTTATTTTGGTCTATTGACTGAATTGATGCACGAGTATATTATTCTAGTCGACCGAATAAAAACCTAGTAAGAGGATAATAAAATGCCTAGGATAGGACCAACCGAACTCGTAATAATACTATTCATAATACTAATAATATTCGGAGCTGGTAGACTACCTGAGATAGGATCAGCCCTTGGCCGTGGAATAAGGGAGTTTAGAAGAGGCCAATCAGGAGAAGAAGAACCTGAAGAATCAGATACAGGAAGAACAAGAAAGAAAGCCAAAGAAAAAGTTTAGCAAAATAGCAGAGAAAATGTCTAAATCACAAAGGCACGTGGAATACCATGTGCCTTTGTGATTTTTATTCTGGGAACTAGGATTTAGTTCAGTATAGTTAGATTCCTACAGCTAATTTCTATCTTTTAGATCCATATTGTTTGACCTTTCACCTCTATATCCGAGCTTAGCAAGCCAAATACCTGCCTCATAGAGCAACGCGATAGGTATAGCCACCAATGTTTGGTTTACTGGATCAAATGTAGGTGTTATTAAAGCCCCAAGTATGAATGCTATCACTATGGAATAACGCCTTCCTTTTGCAAAGGTATTTGCGCTTACTATTCCTATTTTACTTAGGAAAAACATCACCAAAGGAGTTTCGAAAGCAACGCCCAGCCAAAACAATAATCTTATTACCAGGTTCACATAATTACCTATCCGAATCATCGGAGAAGCTATATCAGAACCAAATGTCATAAGGAATTTCAGCCCTGGAGGAAGTAGTACAAAGTATCCAAATGCCATACCAGCAATAAAACAAATAGTACCACCCGGGGCTAATAGCATCAAAAATCGTTTCTCTCTCTTTGTAAGACCTGGAGAGACAAATATAACCAGTTGCCACAGAATAACAGGAGATGCCAATACAAACCCTCCTAGTATCGAAACCTTCATAGTTATGCCGATCATCTCTGTAATCTGAGTAAATATCAGTTTATTACCTTGTATAGATTCAAAACCCTCAGCTGGTACCATCAGGAAATTGAATATATGCTGATGAAACACGAAGGCTACTCCAGTCCCAAGCACCAACGCTATAGCAGAAATAACCAAACGATTTCTCAGTTCAAGCAAATGGCTTCTTACTGAAATT
>CAUZSC010000027.1:0-15958 GCA_963582505.1 Dehalococcoidia bacterium | reverse complement strand
ATAGTTTAGTTCACTTATAATTAACTAAATATTAATGGCTTATTCATATTATTGGATTCTAACTAATTTGCAATATTGACAGATTTCGTACATGGCTGTACCATTTGCACCTTAATCAATCATATAATGGAGAAAAAATGGATGAATTAGACCGTAAAATAACTGGCATATTACAACAAGACGGTAGGGAATCTAATGCCAGTATCGCTCGAAAATTGAACGTAAGTGAAGGGACTGTCAGGCGCAGATTAAAGAATTTAATAAAAGATAAAGCAATACAAATTCTGGCACTTCCAGAACCTTCTAAGCTAGGGCTAACCACTGAAGCTCTGGTTGCTCTACAAGTGGATCCTGGACAGTTAGAAGAAGTAGGGAACATGTTAGCAAATGTTCCAGAAACTGTTTATGTATCGGCTAACACAGGTGCATTCGATATATTCACATGGGTTGCAGTACCGTCTCAAGCAGCACTACATAATTTCCTACAGAATACAATAGGGACGATACCAGGAGTGAAACGCAGTGAAACATTTGTTAATTTATCTGTCAAAAAGAGGTCGTTCACGCCACTCTCTTAATATTGACGTAATCAGATTGGGCCAACATATTACTTATAGAGAACTACCACAATCCGTGTAAGTTATGAAACCCTTGAAACTATATACCATTACATGGCAAACTATTGAGAACGACTGAATATTAATCAAAAGGGGAATTTCCATGGCAAATAATATAATTACTTCAACTGTAAGTTTCAAAGCAAATGGAGATACTGCAGACGGATACTTAGCATATCCAGATGATGGTGACTCACACCCAGGTCTTGTTGTTATACAAGAGTGGTGGGGAGTAGACGCACACATTAAGGATGTTACAGAAAGGTTCGCTAGATTAGGATTCGCAGCGATAGCACCTGATCTGTATCATGGGCAGGTAGCGAATGAGCCTGACGAAGCTCGCAAGATGGCTATGGCGTTAGAATATGACAGAGCAGCGAAAGAGATCGATGGAGCTGGAACATGGCTCTTGAGTCAGTCTTATTCAAAAGGTTCGTCATTCGGGTGCATAGGATACTGTATGGGTGGTGGATTGGTATTAACTACTGCAATACGTAATAAAAACGTGGGTGCGGCTATAGTGTATTATGGCGGACTTCCAAATCCCCCAGAAAACTTGAAAGATATAAACGCACCAGTACTTGCATTCTATGGTGACGGCGAAGCTGAACGGGCAAACCAGTTAAACGACATACTTACACAAAACAACAAGGAAGTAGAACTCCACATATATGAAGGTGCAGCTCATGGGTTCTTCAATGATAGCAACCCTAATGGATACAACCTAGCAGCATCTTATGATTCTTGGCCAAGAGCAATCCAGTTCTTCAACCAACGATTATCTTAACATTGATAAAAGCCAACTAAACGGCGCCTTCTGCTAGATTGTTAGAAGGTGCCATAGTGCTATAAAACCCTAGACATCCTGCACCTCTATGCAATTGATACTTATGAGATGTACGATGCCATCCGCCCAGCTGCAGACTCAGGATCAGCAGCTCCAATAACTGCAGATATAACACATACAGCATCTGCACCGGCATCAATTACCTGTGCCACATTCGATTCGTTTATGCCTCCTATTGCCACTACGGGAACAAAGGCCAACTCTTTAACTCTAGTAAGTGTATTCAGGCCCGCAGGCCTTGTATTCCCTTTGGTCGTTGTTGGAAAGATAGCTCCCACAGCAATATAATCTGCACCACGGCTCATAGACTCTGAAGCCTCATCAACAGTTGCATTAGATGTACCTATCAATTGCCAAGGTAGCAAAATATTCCTAGCTTCCTCTATAGGCAAATCATGCTGGCCCAAATGGACACCATGTGCATTGGAAGCTACTGCCAAATCTACATGGTCGTTTACTATAAGTAATGAACCATAATCCTCACAGATATCCCGTATCCGTTTTGTAGATTCCAATATGTCGCCTTTATCACTCAATTTGTCACGTACCTGAAGAATCTTAGCTCCCCCAGACAATACAGATGCGGCAACGCCTACAATATCCTTATTTTGCAGAAATTGGGCATCCAATATTACATATAGACCTCTCAGTCTAGATACTAGGATTTTGCGATCTTCTTTATTCATACTGTACTCATTACAGTTCACACGATAAGTAGGTTCTTTTACATTATGAGCCCGAAACCTTGCAAATCGACAAGCCATATGCCAAGTTTAAGCATCTAATCCTGTGCTTTTGAACTCTTGTGTAATGTCAGCAATATCTTGGTAGGCTTGCATTTCCTCTCCTTGAGGTCCTATGTTCCCACCCATTGAATCTTTCCACATACGAAGCATCTTTGCCGTGCTCTGAGGATCATTTTCATCAAAGTCTGTCATAGTCTCCCAAGATGGCAAGTTTTTCATGAAATCACCATAGGGTTTACCGATAGTGAATCTGGACATCAAGCGATTTAATTTATTGCTTGAACAATGAGGACATATAGCCTCTCCAACTTCGGAAAAACTCCTAAACAATACAGATGCTATTTTGTTACAATTTTGACAGTGGTATTCATATATAGGCATATTAATACTCCAATATACGCTACGTCAGATTTTAACACATATGAGCAAGAAAAGAAGAATCCATTAAATCATTTTTGTATGTGCATTACATCACGTCCCGTAAGTCTACTGCGTTACGTACCGGCGCTCCAGATCTTGAAAACCCTCCAAATCAAGAGTGCGAGTGATAGCTTTTCTCAATATTGAACCGTTGCCATCAGCGTATTCAGTCATTACACCAGTATTCAACAACTCGCTCATAAAGCCAGTAATAGCAGTGTGTAGTGAGAACATTGGTCCCCTGTGTATCTGGATTTTGAAACCCAATCTCTGTGATTCAGATACTGGCAATTCACCATTATACATACGCGGGATATCTCCAAGAATACTAGCGTAAGTCTCCAAATCTTTAATCCCCTGTATTCCATCGACAAATACTAGATCAGCCCCTGCTTCATAATAAGCTCTACATCTTTCAGCGGTATCCTCCCATCCATTCACTACAAGCGCGTCCGATCTGGCAATTATTACAAAGTCTGGATCAGTTTTCGCATCAACGGCAGCTCTTATTTTCTGGATAGCTTCTTCTTTTGATATAACATCTTTACCTTCAAAAAAACCACATTTTTTGGGTGCAACTTGATCTTCTATATGTATACCTGCAACACCTGAACGTTCGTAATCTCGCACTGTCCGCCATGCATTTAATGGATTGCCGTAGGCCGTATCAGCATCTGCTATCACTGGTACATTAACAGACTGAGCTATATAAGCAGCATTCTCAATCATCTCTGTCTGTGTAAGCAATCCTATATCAGGAACTCCTTTTGACATAGATACCCCGAACCCAGACATATAGATAGTTTTAAACCCAACTTCCTCCCCGATACGGGCCGCAAAAGCATCATACGTGAATGGGGCCAATAGCACTTGATCACCTTCCAATATATTACGCAACTGAGTAGTCTGCTTCATACTATTCTCCTAATATAGAATTAAAGGTTACTATCATAAATATAAAACCCACAAGTTGAGAGCCTTATATTTACCAAGATCTGGATATATCCCTTACAGGAGCAAATGAAAACCTGTGTATAGGAGTTGGACCTAACTCTCGTAGCCTATCCATGTGCAACTTTGTCGGATATCCTTTGTTTTGAGCGAATCCATAACCGGGATAATTGTAATCTTCTTCTAACATCATACTGTCTCTGCAAACTTTCGCAACTATAGAGGCAGCAGCGATTGACAAACATAGCTGATCCCCTTTTATTATAGATTTAGATTCTATTCCATGTTTATCTAGAGACACAGCATCTATAAGAAGAAAGTCCGGATTTATCCCTAAATTGTCTACAGCTTTAATCATAGATTTTCTGGTAGCTTCTACAATCCCAATATCGTCTATCTCTGAAGATGATACTATCCCTATACCATATGGTATATTTTCTGAAACTATAGAATCGAATATCTCAACTCTCCTTTTATGGGAAAGTTGTTTACTGTCACGAATTTTTGACAGCCAATTAAAAAACATGCTTGTTTCCAATATTACTGCAGCTGACACAACCGGGCCTGCAATTGGACCACGTCCGACTTCATCAATGCCAGCTATTGAAAAATATCCTGACTTTCTGGCAATCAGTTCCTCATCGAATGTAGGTTTAGCATTGCTTTTCATTACTCTTAACCTTAACTAGGTGTTATACCATCTAATTTAATGACTCGTTCTTCAACAAGCCTGTCGAATTCAGATTCCAAGCCTATATCGCTCAGGATTTCTTTTGCATCTGAACCAGGTTTTGGAGCTGGGCGTCCTACACGAACTGGCGTAAGTGAAAGACGTGGTGCAGGCCCAGTAGTAGTTATATTACCTAACTCTTGATGCTCCCTGGTGATGCTCAAACCATGAGACACAATCCACTGATCCTCTAATAAATCACTTGCCTTATCAACAACCCTATGGGCTGAAATATCCAATGATCCCATAAGCTTTACACAGTCTACAACAGTCTGAGATATCATCACATTCTCTATCCTCTGCTCCAGTTCTGTCGAATTCAAAACCATAATGTCTTCCATTTTATTAACTTGCCTTAATCTATCTCTTTGATTCCAAGGCAACGACAAAAAAACCCAACCGTCCTTAACCTGATAGGCTCTATTCAGGGGCCCACTGCCTAGAGCATCCTGCCCTCTAATCTCATTCCAAATTTTCCCTGGGTAATCCATTAGAAAGGTGGACTGTAGCGTACAGCTTGTATAAGCTAAAGCTGTGTCTACATGTTGTCCTTCACCTGTTCTCATACGATGCATTAACGCTAGGGCGACTCCATAAGCACCCATAAAACCAGTGCCATAGTCATTTATCGCAAAAGGTTGGGTTAATGGTTGACCTTCTCCTCCAAACCTCTCTTGCATACCTGTAGCAGCTTGGGCAATTTGTTCATGACCAGGCCTGTCAGCTAATTCACCTTCTTGACCATACGTGTTCAAAGATGCATATATAATGTCTGGCTTTTTAAGTCGAACTTGTTCGTAACCTACACCTAATTTGTCTGCTACTCCTTTGCGAAAATTCTGAACTACCACATCCGTACCCTCTAATAACTTCCAGAAAATGCTCAGCCCCTTTTCTGTTTTCAGGTCCAAAACAATACTGCGCTT
Source organism: Dehalococcoidia bacterium (assembly GCA_963582505.1). Lineage (GTDB taxonomy): Bacteria > Chloroflexota > Dehalococcoidia > Lucifugimonadales > UBA2985 > UBA2985. The sequence continues at coordinate 10,721 of CAUZSC010000027.1, read as the reverse complement.
AGCTCTATTTATTTCATTATGAAAGGACACTCTCAACCTGTCTGGGCTATCAATTTTAATAACGTCCGCTCCAAACTCTGCTAGTGTTCTTCCGCAAGTAGGTCCAGCAAGAACTATACACAGATCAAGAACCTTCACATCTTTCAAAACTGGCGGCAAGGAATTCTCCAATTCACTGAGATCATGCCCTGCTGAAGAAAACGTTGTATCTAAATCTATCTCTTCTGGTTTAACTACTAAGACTGGCCCTCTTATATTACCCGGAGTTTTAGATAGCCGAGTATTTATCCCTGGCTGAACCATGCTACCTAAATTTGTGCCATCTACCATAGTTACCATTCCAGATTGCCATGCATGTGGATGAGCAATCCACTCGGATGTACTTCTACAAATAGCGGCCTCACTACCCAGATGAGAGATCAGGCTCTCCCATTCTGTAGATGAACGAGTCTTGAATAAGTCTTCCATTCTATTCTGATAGTCAGATGGAGATTCTGATGTAGGCCATAAATCTACTCCTGTAGCACTCAGGAAATCATCGAAACGTAGGTTCCCTGAATGATATTGAACCCACCTACCATCATTACATTCAAATGTTCTAGTCCAGCCTGGATTGACACCCCTAGAAGTAGGTGTTGTTTGATCATGCAAAGTTATTACTCTGCTACCCATCACTGGGAACATGGCATCAAATAATGGAACCTCAATCCATTGACCAAGACCATAGGATTCTCTAGATATCAATGCCATAGATATGCTTACTGCAGATATAAAAGCTGCATAGCTTGAGGCTATAGGTATAGAAGTGTATACCGGCCGAGTGCTGTTGCTATCTATGGATGATGGTCTGTACGTCCAAGTAGCAGATGCTATTATACCTTCCCAACCTCTGATATTCGACCTAGGGTCATCTGCGGCAAATCCTGGCATCGAACAATACAACAATCTTGGATTGGATTTCAACATCGCCTCATATCCCAGACCCAATCTAGTCATTACATTGGGTCTGAAATTCTCAATCAGTACATCAGCTGAATTCACAAGTTTCTTTGAGACATACAAATCCGCAGGATTTTTCAAATCCAGTGTCAAAGACTTCTTGCCTCTGTTCCATGTATTATTTGCTGGAGTGTCCCAAGCAGGACCATTTGGTGGGTCTATGTGTATAACTTCTGCTCCGTGATCTGCAAGCATCATGCCCAACAATGGACCCGCAATATACTGACCAAAATCTATAACTCTTATCCCTTTAAGAACCCCATCCATAACTAACTCCTTGAGAATTTATTCTGCATGCTTCAGTACCATATTCAATATGGATTCTATGAAAATAAACTTTCAGAACCTTCTATTCAAGAGATGTATAGATTACTACCGCCACAATATATAGAAACATTTTGTAAATAGCTTACATTAAATGTCTATCAATCCAAGATTAGCCCTTCTATGAAACCGCCTCCCAAAACTTCATTGTCGTCGTAGAAGACTACAGCTTGCCCAGGTGTAATAGCTCGTTGTGGTTCATGAAATTTAATCTCTGCCCAATCCCCATGTGGTGTAACCGTTGCTGGGGATGGTAATGCTTTATATCTTATCTTTGCATTAACTTCCATGCTTTCGCTAGGAACAAACCCAGATATGTAATTAACGTTACTAGCCCATATAGAATCTTGCATCAGTTCCTCTGCATAACCTACTATTACTCTGCTTTTACCTCTATCGATTGCCAGAACGAAAAGTGGTCTTTCTTCCTGAATACCAATACCTCGCCTTTGCCCCACTGTAAAGAATTCAATACCCTTGTGTTTACCTAAAACCTTCCCTAGAGAATCCACTATATCTCCTGGACTAGGGCTAAATCTTTCAGATATAAATGCCCTATAATCATTCTGTGGAATAAAGCAAATGTCTTGGCTATCCAGCTTATCGGCAACTGGAAGCCCTGCATTTCTGGCAATATCCCTTATAGCATATTTATCATAATCTCCCAATGGTAACAGGAGATTCTGTGCTTGATTAGGGCGCAAGTTGAATAGGACGTAAGATTGATCCTTACTCCTGTCAACACCACTAAAAAGCCGCGGGGTTGGTCCTGAGTAATCCATTCTAGCGTAATGACCAGTTGCAATGTAATCAAACCCTAGTGCCTGACTTTGTCTCATTAGGAAATCAAATTTGATCTTATCATTACATGCCAAACATGGGTAAGGTGTCCTACCTTGCTGATATTCGCTACAGAAATAATCTATAACATGCTCCTGGAATTCCTTCTGGAAATTTACCACATAATGGGGTATGTCAATCAATTGACACACTCTTCTAGCATCTTCTATATCATCAACAGTACAGCAACCCCTGTTTGCCCCAACGGCTTCCACTCCATCTTGGTCCCACAATTTCATAGTTATCCCAACCAAGTCATAGCCTTGATTTTTTAATAAATAGGCGGCAACCGAGGAATCTACTCCCCCGCTCATCGCTACAACCGCCTTATGATTATTCAACTGCGCTTCCTCCAAGCAAATAGTAATATTATTGTCCTATTTCCACTAGACGACTATATCATATTCAAGTCGATTTTGGCTTTACCATTGACCTCTTATTAGCAAGAATATAAACTTAGCGTACATGATTGAAAATACTAGTCTAATACCATCTGAAGCTGCTAGGCTTACAGTAGATGTTGCATCCGAAAAGAATGCTACAGACATAATTCTTATGGATATGCGGTCAGTTTGTTCTTTTACTGATTACTTCATAGTAATGACTGCTGAAAGCAAGCGTCAAATGCAAGCTCTCGTAAATGACATAGATGAAACCCTTGCAAAATCAGGTATGAAGCTAACACATCTCGAAGGCTCAAGTGAAGGTGGTTGGATACTGCTGGACTACATAGATTTTATCGCTCACGTGTTCAGCCCAGAAGAAAGGGATATGTATCAAATAGAAAAATACTGGAACCGCGCACCAGTCTTATTTAGGGTCCAATAACCCATTTATCCATGTCTCTACTATACTCAAGAACTTCCTCAGCTCTAAAAAAAAGCCCTATTTCGTAGTCTGCAGACTCTGGAGAGTCTGAGCCGTGTATAATATTGTGCTCTATATCTAGACCCAAGTCACCACGTATAGTTCCGGGTTGAGCCTCGAGTGGGTTTGTAACGCCCATAATTGCCCTAACTGACTCTACTGCTTTAGGTCCTTCTAATACCAAAGCAATCAAAGGACTAGATGTTATAAAGCTTACTAAGTCCTTATAAAAAGGCCTCTCTGTATGTGCAGAGTAATGCTTTGCCGCAAGATCACCAGAAACGTGCAACATCTTAAGTGCAACCAATTTCAAACCCTTCTGTTCAAACCTTGACAATACGGTGCCAGCAAGTCCTCTTTGCACTCCATCTGGCTTTATTAACGCTAAAGTTTTTTCAATACTCAATTCGCCTCCTACTTTATCTTTCACTAACTTGCATGAAGTATAAACTATATTTCATAAATTGTTAGATGTTCATGGTATAAATTATGGTCTAAAGCACCACGGCAAATGGACTACGGATATATTGGCACCTGCTTTACTCAACATTTGTGATTGTAATACAAATGCATGCAACTTATTTCATTATTTCTTTGGCAATGTAATAGACGGCCCACGCATATATACAGGTTCCAAAGCAGATATATCATCTAGGTTTCCATCAATCAATTTCTTGTATCCTAATGTTGCCATTGAAGTAGCCCTTCTGGTAGGAGAGGATTGATTGGGTATTATAACGTCATTATTCAACTTACTGTATTCTATTCTATCCATACGTAATGATCCTTCCCCACAAAATATAGTGGGTCCATCAACTAGAGAAAGTATGTTTTCAAGTGGTAAGACATGCTCTTCACATAGCCTTTCATAACCATAGGAACTACCGTTAGGTTTAAACAAAACTACAGCCATATCTTCTCTACCAATGTCTATCATAGGGCATACATTCGAGCCCAGGCCAATAAATGGATACGCCTCTACTTCCAATGTGCTAATCCCTACTACGGGGATACCATACGCAACAGAAAACCCTTTAGCTATACTTATCCCAACTCTCAGTGCACTAAACCCACCTGGGCCACGAGCAACAAATATAGAAGTCAAATCTCTAGGAGTTGATCCTATAGATTTTAGAATATATTCTATCGATGGTAATATTTCCACAGTATGATTCTGTTTGGAAAACCAACTATACTCACGCTGCATTTTTCCGTCTAGTGAGATGCCAACTGTTGCAAACCTTGTAGACGTATCAATAATTAATTCCATGAATCTTGAAAATCCTCATAATTAATTTGTTAGGCTAATTTGCCTTCAATAAGTTGATGTACATCGGAGACAAGTGTCTCATATCTCTCTCCAAATGGGTGGAATTGAATTAATCTAGATCTCTTTGATTTATGGTACAGGTTTATTAATATATAAGGCCTAGGAAACACATCTATGGCTTTATCAGCCCATTCTATGACGGACACTCCATCCCCGTAAAGATATTCGTCTATGCCCAATCCTATGGCCTCTGGAACACCCTCAATCCTATACAAGTCCATGTGGTAAAGTGGCATACTTCCCTGATGGATCGTTACTAATACGAATGTTGGACTACGAACATAGTCGGAGACCCCCATGCCATTGGCTATACCCTGAGTTAAACAAGTTTTCCCTGTACCAAGGTCACCACTTAGCAAAATAATATCGCCTGGCTTTATAGAAACACCAATAGCAAATCCTATTCGCCTAGTGTACTCAGGGCTACTACTCTTAAATTCTAAGTCTTTCATATCTTAAAATGATCCCACCCTAGTCTTTCTGTTTTTAGTATGTCCCCTACCACATTGAATACAACAACATCTCCCATATGCTGGTCCACAACTTTTCCTATAATTGAAGCTCCCGACGGAAACACAGGTAAAATTCTTGTTATTAACTCTTCAGATCCACTAAATAACAATTCGTAGTCTTCCCCGCCACTCAAAGCAAATGCGAGGGCATCATTAGGAAAAACCTTATGAACTTCGAGAGCAATAGGGATAGAGTCAGAATAAATATCGGCCCCAACTGAACTACTCTCACAAAATCTTTTTAAATCTATTAACAATCCATCACTAATGTCCATTGCAGCTTTTATATTATTTTCTACTAGGATCCTAGCTTCCATAATTCTCGGTATAGGGTGAATGTGGCTTTGTATCAATAATTCTCTATCTGCATGCCAACCCTTTATACCATTGGTCATTAATGCCAGACCGGCTGCAGAAGAGCCTAAATGACCTGTAACGGCTATCAAATCTCCTGTCTGCATAGATCCCCTAGTCAAGCCACCATTGCTATGCTCACCAGTCAAAGCTATTGTAACAAAATCCACTGAAGATCTCACCAAATCTCCTCCTACAATCCGAACTGTATACTCTCTGCATGCAGACAACATTCCTTCGTATAAGGCTATTACATCATCCACTTCTTTATCCGGATTAAGACCTAAAGTAACGAGAGCATAAAGAGATGTGCCGCCCATTGCTGCTATATCACTGATGTTTACAGCTATGGCTTTCCATCCAATATCTTTCCATGATAGGTGTTCTGTGGAGAAATGGACTCCATCTACCATTGTATCCGTCGTAGCCAATGTCACTGCTTCATTTGTTTTCCAAGACGCAGCGTCATCTCCAATGCCCAATATCAAATCACCTTCCCCTAATAGTGTGGATCTATCAGATCTTGCAACCATCTCTTTGATGATTTTTAATAAACCCTGTTCACCCAATTCGTTTATTTTCACACTGTGCATTATATCTATACATATTAAGCCACACAACTAAATTTTAATTGATTGTACAGACGCACATATCAGTCTAAAGGACATCTATATTTAGGATGCATTTTTAATTAATAATCATGTTTCACTATTATATATATCATATCTATTGACACTACGATTTTTACATGCTAGATTGCGACTAATTTAGCGCATGGGGCGAGCTGTAATGTGGCCCGCTAGCTCAATTGGTAGAGCAACTGACTCTTAATCAGTGGGTTACAGGTTCAAGTCCTGTGCGGGTCATGGATTAATACTAGTGGGGAAGTGTCGGAATGGTAGACGAGCATGATTTAGGATCATGTGCCGAGAGGCGTAGGAGTTCGAGTCTCCTCTTCCCCAGAGGAAGAGATAACTCTCAAACTCTGGGTTCATAACCCCGGCCCTGTGTTTACATGACAGACAGACTATTCTGAATCGGTCCTTGGTCTATAAGAGACCACGTTAAAGGAGGGTCAAGTGGCTAAGCTATTGGAAATAAAGGATCTGGCCACCTACTTCTACACCCCTGAAGGTGTTGTGAAAGCTGTAGACAGCATCTCATATGACCTTGAGGAAGGCGAGATTCTCGGCCTTGTTGGTGAAAGTGGTTGTGGCAAAAGCGTTAGCGCATTATCACTAATGCGTCTCATACAGAAACCCGGCAGAATCGTATCTGGTGAGGCTATTTTTGACGGCACAGATGTACTGAACGTCAGTGATTCTGAGATGCGTAAGATACGTGGAAAAGACATGGCTATGATATTTCAGGAGCCTATGACATCTTTGAATCCAGTTTTGACAATAGGCAAACAACTAACAGAGACTGTAGAGTTGCACTTAGGGTACAATAAAAAAGAGGCTGAAGATCGAGCTACTGAACTTCTGCAAATGGTTGGTATCCCAGAAGGCCGAACAAGGCTCCAGGATTATCCTCACCAATTCAGCGGTGGTATGAGACAAAGAGTAATGATTGCTATGGCAATGAGTTGTAATCCCAAATTGCTCATCGCAGATGAACCAACAACTGCTCTAGACGTTACGATTCAAGCTCAGATACTGGAATTAATGCAAAGGCTTGGCAGGGAACATGGAACCTCAAACCTGATAATCACTCACAACCTAGGTGTTGTAGCACGCTACGCTGACAGAGTTAATGTGATGTACGCTGGCAAAATCATAGAGCGCGGTACAGCTCTTGAGATATACAAGAACCCAAGGCATCCATATACTATAGGGCTTCTGAACTCAGTACCAAGACTAGACGAACCCCTGAAAGAAAAATTGATACCTATAGAAGGCCAGCCCCCAGATCTAATAATGCTACCACAGGGCTGTGCTTTCAGAGCTAGGTGCAAATTTGCAATCGAGAAATGTGCAACTGAAATACCCGAACTATTGGAAGTGTCAAATGGCCATACAGCAGCTTGCTTTGTGGCCGATCAACTAGGCGCATCCGCTATGGGAAGAGGATAGGAGAGTTAAATATGAGCACACAAGAAGCTGAAGTTCTAGTAGACGTCCAGAATCTAGTTAAATACTTCCCTGTCACAGCTGGTATCTTATTCCAGAAAAAAGTGGCAGATGTTAAGGCAGTTGATGACGTAAGTTTCAAGATACATAGAGGGGAAACACTTGGCATGGTTGGAGAAAGCGGTTGTGGGAAAACCACAGTCGGTCGTACCATGCTCCAATTGTATAAACCTACCTCAGGAAAAGTTTTCTTCGAAGGAACTGATCTTTCCACACTCGGAAATAAAGAGCTACGTGGTATGCGTAGAAGAATGCAGATGATATTTCAGGATCCATATGGATCCCTCAACCCTCGTATGAGTGCCGGCAACATAGTAGGTGAACCTCTAATTGTCCACAAAATGACAAGAAGCAGGGCAGAGTTCAAAGACCAGGTTCAGGAACTCATGACAGTTGTTGGATTGAGTCCATACATGGCTGAGCGATTCCCGCACGAATTTAGTGGAGGACAGAGGCAGCGTATAGGAGTTGCAAGAGCCTTAGCTGTAAGGCCAAGCTTCATAGTATGCGACGAGCCTGTCTCCGCCTTAGATGTATCCATACAAGCTCAGTTGATTAACCTTCTCGAAGAGCTTCAGGAACAATTCGAGTTAACTTATCTCTTTGTTGCGCATGACCTATCTGTAGTAAGGCATATCAGCGACAGGATAGTAGTTATGTATCTCGGTAAGATTGCTGAAATAGCAGACAGAAACGAATTATATGAAAACCCGTTACACCCATACACTCAAGCCCTATTGTCAGCAGTTCCAATACCTGACCCAATAGTTGAGGCAACAAGAGAAAGGGTTGTGCTACAAGGAGATGTGCCAAGTCCATTACACCCACCTGCAGGCTGCGTATTCCATCCAAGATGCCCTGTATTTGTTGACGGTGAGTGCAATGGTAACCATATGCCTGGTAAATCGAATGAAAATGGAATACCCGACCTCAGAGAGGTATCCCCAGGTCACTTTGTAGCCTGCGTTCGAGTCTAGTTAACTTATAACTCAAAAGAAATTAGAAACAGTAAGGGAGGAATCTTTGAGATTCCTCCCTTACTGTTTCTAGTGAATCAAACACAAAACATATAAAGCATCTAACTTGTAGGCATGAGTAGCCTATGTTACCATTATCCTAGAATGGATATCTCCAGAATAAGAAATTTCTGTATAATCGCTCACATAGATCACGGAAAATCTACGCTTGCTGATCGTTTATTGGAAGCTACAAGAACATTGAGTTCAAGAGAAATGACTGAACAAGTTATGGATCAGATGGAGCTGGAGCGTGAAAGGGGTATTACCATTAAGGGTAAGGCAGTTCGTATGAACCACTCTACCTCAGATGGCGAATATCAACTCAACCTTATCGATACACCTGGACACGTCGACTTCAGCTATGAGGTGTCTCGAGCTCTAGCAGCTTGTGAGGGAGCACTTCTAGTAGTAGACGCAACCCAAGGTATACAAGCCCAAACTTTGGCAAACGTATATCTTGCAATGGATCATGACATTGAAATCATACCAATAGTTAACAAGATAGACCTACCTTTATCTCAGCCACAACGAGTAGCACAGGAGCTAGTGCAAACATTAGGTTTTTTGGAAGATGAAATTATGTACGTATCAGCAAAAGATGGTACAGGTATACCAGAGTTACTGGACAGGATAATCAAACAAGTCCCAGCACCTGTTTCGTCTTCAGACTGCCTAAGGGCTTTAGTTTTTGACTCATCTTATGACCAGTATAAGGGTGTTGTTGCATACGTAAGACTGTTCGAAGGGTCTATATCAAAGGGCGATAACGTTCTACTAATGTCAACTAAATCCAAAGGAGATGTTCTAGAAGTAGGAGTGTTCAAACCTGGATTAACTCCGATAGACAGGATATATGAAGGAGAAGTGGGTTACATCGCAACTGGACTAAAAGATGTTAATGAGTGCCGTGTGGGAGATACTATAACTACAGTATCTAAACCAGCTACCGAACCCCTACCTGGATATAAGCCACTGAAGCCAATGGTCTTTGCAGGATTATACCCGTCTGATGGTGAAGATTATGTATCTCTAAGGATAGCTTTGGAAAAATTACAACTTAATGACTCTGCTCTAAGTTTCGAGCAAGAAACAAGTAATGCATTAGGTTTTGGCTTTAGATGTGGTTTCCTAGGACTTTTGCATATGGAAATCGTGCAAGAAAGATTAGAACGAGAATATGGATTAAACCTGCTATTCACAGCCCCTGGAGTTGCATATGAGGTTGCTCTACAAGACGGGAGCGTACTAGTAGTTGATAGCCCAACGAAACTACCAAACATAAACAATATAACTGAAATGAGAGAACCATGGTTGAATCTCAGTATAGTGTCACCTGCTAGATTTATTGGAACAATTATGGAATTGACCACATCCCGACGTGGAGAATTCAAAAGGATGGAATACCTCCAATCCAATGTAGACCCAAATGATGAATTAGGTGTCTCTTCAGAAGCTAGGGTAGTGTTAGAGTATAAAGCCCCATTATCTGAAGTACTGATCGACTTCTACGATCAGCTCAAATCTCGTACTCAAGGGTATGCCTCCATGGATTACTCTTTCGAGGGCTATATAGCTGCACCATTGGTTAGGATTGAGTTATTTGTCAACAATCAGCCAGTAGACGCATTATCAGTCATAATGCATAAAGACAAGGCTTTTTATTGGGGTAAGGCTTTAGTAGAGAAACTGAGAACACTCATACCTAGACAACTATTCGAGGTGCCATTACAAGCTGCTATCGGAAACCGAATAATTGCCCGAGAAACGATAAAAGCACTAAGGAAAAACGTGTTAGCTAAATGTTATGGTGGTGATATAACAAGAAAGCGTAAACTATTAGAAAAACAGGCTGAAGGAAAGAAAAGGATGAAGAGAGTTGGGAATGTTGAGATCCCACAAGAAGCGTTCTTGGCGCTCCTAAAGATAGACCACTGAACTAAGAACCTAAGATCCAACATGGGATCTAGATTTTCTGGTTAGGAATTTAATAGACATGGCTTCCTTATATGTTATTGCTACTCCAATTGGCAACCTAGAGGATATCACTATACGGGCGTTACGTATATTAAAGGAAGTAAAATTAATAGCAGCCGAGGATACTCGCACTACTCGCAAATTACTTTCCAGTTATGATATACATACTCCACTAACAAGTTTCCACGAACGAAATAAGAAAGCCAAATTGCCAAGAATCATAGATGCTTTATCAAGGAATGATGTAGCTCTAGTGTCTGATGCCGGAACACCTGTTATTAGTGACCCTGGTGCTGAGTTGATTTCTTCTGCAATCAGAAACGGTATTCCAGTGCTTTCCGTTCCTGGTCCATCCGCGGTAACAAGTGCA
>CAUZSC010000026.1:0-16186 GCA_963582505.1 Dehalococcoidia bacterium | reverse complement strand
GCACGGCGGCATCACCATCGGGAAGGACTGTGTCATAGCCCATCTTGCACTGGTCCATGCCTGCACGATCGGCGACGGAGTCCTCATAGGCAATGGCGCACTCGTCTACGACCGGGTAGAGATAGGCGATGGCGCCTTCATTGGTGCCGGTGCCGTCGTCGTGCCCGGCACCAAGGTTCCACCAAACACCCTCATGCTGGGATCCCCTGCTCGCCCAAAAGGCCCCGTCACCGAGGCCCAGCGGCGAATGGCGACAGGCCTAGCCTCCAGTTATATAAGAAGCGCGGACAGATACCGCACTGGCCTTAAGACTTTGTGAGAATATTCGACAAGGATCTTACCCCATAATGGTATAGACCCTACATTAAGGGAGTCTACTACGACCTAGGGCGATGGAGATCTTACCTGTAACTTACCAATCCTTACTTAGTAAGATGTGGTAATTACACCCGCATTTGGTTGGTTAATTATAGCATTTGGCTTTATTAAACTAATATCTACCCCAAGAGGGGTCATGATTTTGTACCACCTCGCGGATTAACAACATGTTACGTGGTGATGCATCACCTTTTGTTTTTTATTCCTAGATTGCCTTGCTGAAACGTATGGAAACAGTAGGGTTGGTATTTATACGACATGAAGAGAAAAGATAACGAGTTGTCCAGATGATGCGATGCCAGACATGAAATAAACCCATAGCGTTATGCCAAGGGCTTTGATTTTGGAGTAGGTACCACGATTAGTACCCTCTCCCAGATTGCTTTACTGATACGTAGTGATACAACACCATACATTTCAAAAACAGTTATTGTTTATATGGCTTCGATATGGCTATGTCTGGAGTAGAGAGAGTGTGTGAATCTACGATATTTCCATCATGCCCTTCCACATCTCCGTTAGGGGTAGTGTGGTCATTCCTTACTTTCCTACCGTCTGATGCAGATATCAGAGCCGTCATCGACAACATGGGTATGGTAGTGGAAAACGTTGCGGAAGTTAGGGAATACAAAGAATAAATTCTTAGAGAAGTTAGGACTAACCACCTGCCCGTGGCCTTCTACCAATGCCAAAAACATCCAGAGAAATCCATGATCCTGCATTTGTGAAGAATGCTGATAGCATCAGAAGAGCCACCCTAAATTAAATACGCCACATGTTGTCAGGTGAAAAAGGCTAGAAATATGTCGGTATCGTTTAATATCCGTGTCTCTCATGACGCTAACGTCTACTACCCTTTGCTGACCCAGAGACCTTCATACCTGATTCTTGGGTGACATTGCATTTGACTTTTCGGTCGTCCTTCTCTTTCCAAGACTTTTCTATAGGGTAGATGATGTCGGCCCACAATGTCGAAAGCTCATATTCAATACCCACAAACGCTTCAAATCTGGCCACACAACCTATTTCGGCTTGCTCAAAGATATAGTCGTCACCCTTCCAGCTAGAGCCTGGCAATTTAAAGACTGCGTAGACCTCATTTTTGTGAGGATCGTCACAGCTCACCAATTCGACGTCTGCAACTTCAATATATTCCTCTGTGTTAGTCACCACCCCGTTATAGCAACCCCCCCACTTTGAGAGAAAACACATTCCCTTTGCAAGCCGCTAGTACGACAATGCCAATAACCAAAGTTACCAGTTACGTTAGAGTCCATCGCATAAGTTCTCCTTTCGGGAATCGACCTTTTCTTTCTATTGCTCGTTTCTTTTCAAGGTCTCGATAAAATCCTGTTGCTCTTTAAGCAACTCTTCATCGTCAGTAAATCTATCTATGTTCATCCTGGCAATCCTAAACATATCTACATCCATAAAGGCGTGACCATGGAGCATTAGGTAGTCTAACATCTCTGCAATGCGAGCTTTGGCATGCGGTAATAATTCGATAGGGTATTGCATCAGTGGGTATTGTTTTTTGGTTTCCTCTGCGTCCTCCTCGTGCATTTTCACAAGTAGGTCTCCAAAGTCACCAAGTACATCAACGTGGTCATCACCCAAAACTTCATTCAGCATTTTCTCGTTCACCCGCTCTATTTTTGCCTTATAGTCGGAGCTAGTATAGTTTGGGCCTGTAGGGGGGAAATTCTTTCGATAAGGTTTCTTGGTTTCCATGAGCCCCTTGATATACGCAAATACGATGAATGCTACAACCCCGCCAAATATTAACCACCAAAGTTCCATGATTTACTCCTTACCACAGTAATTAGCGTTACTTGCTTAGTAAGATTCACACTGGTTCTTTACGCTGTAGTGACAAACCATAGATAAACATAAGAGATCCAAGACCTGCACCACCCCTGCATTTAGTTACTAATCCTCGTGTCCCTTAAAACCTGTCGCCGAGTTTGTCTTCGTGGAGTGAGTCAGGGTTCATACCAGCCAGTAGATATTCCAAGAGGGGTGATGCAATGGGTACGTAATGGAGCAAAACCACTTGCTGGTCCATCAACTGCAATATCACGCCTGTATATCCCAGTGATCTTCCTAACATACCAGGTTGAGCTTGAACGTCATTCAGATCTGCAAACGGAACGTCGATACGTTTCTGGCCTATCAGTGAACCCTGGAAGATGACGAGATGCTTGTCTGTGAGGATGTAGGAGGTCCCGCGAAAGCTTCGATAACGGGACACAATGACATAAATTGCTATCATGGTGGGCAAAATGCCAAGGGTGAGGAAGTCGAAAATTAAGGATACTCCAAAGAAAGCCAACCACGGTATCGTGTGCAACATATATGCCCAATGGGATTGCAGGACAATAATAGCATCCTCGGGGATGGTGGCAGGGTCAGGTTCCTTTTGCACCTTAGTATCCATTTCCTGTGGCATTGAACTGGTAACTTGAGGCACAGTAAAGGGTATACCACACCGTCTACAGAACTGAGAATCCTCTTGGTTATCGCTATCACATCTTGGGCATTCCATGCTGACCATTCCTCCAGTTGCCAGATTGCCCTAATCTCCATTAGGGGGCTTCTAGCCTAGTGTAACCCTCCCGCATTATAGCATTAGGTCTTACTAGTAACTTACTTATCCTTACCTAGTAAAGTAGAGTAATTACTTAGTAAATGTCCGAGTTGAATTTTGGTACCACCATTTGTACCACCTCTACGAGTACTTTCCTGATACATGCTAATACAATACCTTTTGTATTTTATTCCTAGATTACCTTGCTGGAACGTATGGAAACAGGTAGTTTCGTTTTTATACGACATGAAGGAAAATCATAACGAGTTGTTAATATAGTGTCGTTCTAGGCACGAAATAAGCCCATAGCGTTATGCCAAGGGCTTGATGTTTTCAGGTTTTATCCTAGTTTGTCGAAAAACAGATTGTTACTGATAGTATTGTTTTGTGCCTGTCCCGTTGCGAATATTATTATATTGGTTATAGTCTAATTAGTGTTAAGAAATGCTTATTAGATTTGGTTATTCTCGTGCTGTTACTTCGCTGCATGGGGAAATAGCAAAACGTTTCCGTTAGACTAAACGAGGATATACATAGGAAATGGCTGGTAAATGAAGAAAGTTCGTGCTTTCTACGGTTGGTACATCGTGTTAGCAGGCATGCTTATCACAATTATTCATGGTGCCGTATATGTTTACGGCTTTGGAGCTTTCTTTATACATTTCCAGAATGCATTCAATGCAAGCCGTGCTCAAATTGGACTAGTATTAGGCCTATCCAGATTGGAAGGCGGTCTCGTCGCACCGGTTTCTGGATACATAGTTGATAGATTTGGCCCAAGACGGCCAATGTTGTTTGGACTTGTGTTAGTAGGTTTTGGATTCATATTACTTAGTCGCGTAAACACCTTGATAATGTTTTATGCGGTTTACGTTGGGCTGTTAGCGACTGGATCAAGTTTTGGTTCAGCTCGACCTATTCAAATATCATTGGCCAACTGGTTTATACGCCGACGTAGCCGTGTAATGGGATTCTTGATGACTGGTTTTGGCATTGGAGGGAGCCTAGTTTTTGCTTACTCATGGGTTATTGAAACTTTTGGATGGAGAACCGCATGTGTATTTTCTGCATTACTCATTCTAGTAGTTAGTATTCCTCTCGCTTTAGTTATCAGGCATCGTCCGGAAGATATGGGACTCTTGCCAGATGGTGAAGATCCGGCAAACTGGAAGAATACCCCGGCTTCAGGTGAGAGTGAATCAGTAGATAAATCCAATAGTGTGTTGAATGAAACCAATCTTACTGCTAGGCAAGCGATGAGTACTAAAGCTTTTTGGATTTTAGCATTAGTGTTTGCAACTTGGTCACTGGTACCACCGACTATCACCGCGCATATGATTCCGTATTTGCAACAGGAACTAGGGGCATCACCGGCGATTGCTGCTTTATCTTTATCTGGATTTGCTTTTATTAGCCTTTTCGGTCGTATCCCTATAGGATGGCTCGGTGATTACGTTAATCTACGTTATTTATTGGCTATCCTTTTTGTTTTCATGGGGCTAGGAATGCTAATCCTTGCTCAAATTCAAACAACAGCATATATACCTTTAGCACTTATTGTTATGGGTCCTGCCTATGGAGGAAGTGTTCCGGTCAGGCCTGCACTACAGGGTTATCTCTTTGGAAGAATGGCCTTTGGCACAATTGGAGGGCTGTTGCAGTTTTTCGATTTGCCGGCGGCTATAGCGGCTCCAGTATTCGTCGGCTGGATTGCTGATGAATACAGCTATAGTTTAGGTTTCAGAATTGTAGCAGGCTTGATAATTATTGGTTCTTTAGCGGTTCTCGCAGCTAAGCCACCGCCTAAAGATATATACCGATGACAGCTTTGTTGGCACTAGTGATAGAGGGTTTTCCCGAGTGAACATCCGAGTAACAGCTGCAACTGAAATGCATACGGGTATAATTTCAAAAATGCTTCAAGAATACCTAAGTTACCTTTCAACATTCGAGAGAATAGAAATTGACCAGAATGGAGAGTTTATTTACCCTTATTTAGATCTTTATTGGGAAGAATTATCTAGAAGTGCATTCTTGATAGTGGCTGAAGATTTAGTGATAGGTTTTGCTCTTATAAGAGAAGTAAAAGAAGAACTTGATATGGCATATATGTCTGTAGCAGAGTTTTATGTGATTCCAACCTTCCAGAGGAAAGGGGTGGGAGAAAAAGCAGCGAGGCTACTTTTTGACTTATATCCTGGCAACTGGAGATTATCTGTAATTCGGAAGAATCTAAATGGACTGAAATTTTGGAGGAAAGTATTGAAGGGATACACTGGTAATGAAATCAAAGAGAAAAGGGGAACCACAGCTGTTCTATTTTCTTTTTATAACTGATGTAAGTTGCTCTTTCATTATTCACTCCGCCTACGTTGCATTGCCAGACCGGATATGAACATAAGTGATCCAAGACCTGCTCCACCCATAGAGATACCATTGTAGAGTGGGCGATTTGCTTCAGCGGTAATATCTTTACGTAGTTGATCTGACGTCCAAGTGCCCGAAATACATTTTTGTAATTCACCAAGGTAAGACTTGGACTCCGTTATCATCTCACACTGGCGGGTATATTCGAGAGGAGTCTTCGTTTCAATAGGAGATGATGTCGTTGCGAAAATATACAGAGAACTTATTAGTATCAATGCACCAACGATAAGGAAGATTTTACTAGTCAAAGCATCCACACTCACATTTCGTTATTGAATGATATCATCAGCTTTTACTGGTAAGTTACTTATCCTTACTTGGTAAGACACAGTAATTACTTAGTAAAGGTTTGAGTCAGATTTTGGTACCACCATTTGTATCACCTCTACGATTACTTTCCTGATACATGCTGATACAATACCTTAGTAATGGCTATATGTGGTCATAGTTTGTATCTGTTTTCATAATTCTTAGAATCTAGCCATAATGCATTCCTACTGCGGAGTGTAACATTAGCAACAATACAACGTGTCAAGGATTCTTATTAGTACCCTTTTCCAGATTGCTTTCCTGATACGTAGTGATACAGCGTTTTTCATGTTTTATGCTAGCTTGCATTGCTGAAACATACTGAAAAAGCTAGGTACTAATCCTACTCTGGGAGCCACTTTACAGCTATAGATATATCCCCCACCGACTCTATAATAAGTAGTTAAAGCTGTCGTCTAACCCTTTGCACCACCGCTTTGGACGTGCTATTCTCTCGACAAATCGTCGGAGTATTAAAGGAGGGAGCCATGGCTGCAACTTCAGAGGTTACGAAGACAGATGCTGTGCTGTACGAGAAGCAGGACCACGTTGGCTGGGTGATTATGAACCGCCCAGAGGCGTTGAATTCCAAGAACGACGCCTTGGTTAGCGGTGTCGGGAGGGCGATGCGGGCGGCCAACGAAGATCAGGACGTCTATGCAGTGGTCCTCATCGGCGTCGGCGGCAGGGCGTTCTGCGCCGGCAACGATCTCAAAGCTCAGTCGCAACGGGATACCGAAGGCGCGGAGCGGGAGATTGGGGACAGCTTCAGGCCCTACGACTGCGAAAAGCCAGTCATCGCTGCTATTGATGGATATGCTGTGGGGGGGGGTATGCAGTGGGCCAGCCAGTGCGACATTCGGGTCGCCACGGAGCAGTCCCAGTTTGGCCAGCCGGAGCCTCGTGTGATGGGCTCTGGAATCGCGGGTGGGGTAGACAGTCCGGATAGGTACATGCCCTTTGGAGAGGCTAGCTACCTCAGCCTCACCGGTGCTCGGATAAGCGCCAAGCGGGCCTATGACATAGGCTATATCCAGTCCATAGTTCCCGATCGCGACGCTCTTATCGTCGATGTGGAGCGGATAGCCAATGAGATTAAGCTGTGTGCCCCAATGGCTTCCCATTTGAGCAAGAGGAAAATGCGTCTGACGCCTGGGATGGATCTGCCTGTAACACCCGATGGGAAGACCTATCTGGACATAATACAAGAGACAGTTGCCGAGGAACAGCAGAGGGTGAGCAATAGCGAGGACCGGTTGGAGGCACCCAAGGCCTTCGCTCAAAAGCGGGCTCCAGTCTGGAAGGGGCGCTAGGAAAACTTAGTCCCAATTAAGGCAAGCCTCACGGGTCAGGCACTCCCCCCAACGCTTCGTTGTCCATAGCGTTAGGGCAGGGGTGCCCGGCCTGTGTGTAGCATCGAGCATGAATGGAGAAGAAACTGTACATTCAAGAACCTAACTGGGAAACGTGTAACACTGTGAGTATATATTGGATGGCATGATCCTAGTTGAAGGAGTCTGAAAATGATGAGTATAATTGATCTAAAGGCATTGCAATCAGCAGTCAGAGTCTGGCTCGAGGAGAATATTCCTATAGACTCTGATCTCCCTGGTAGGAACGATGATTTGGCTCCTGATATGGAAGAATGGATAAGGGCTATACGAAGGGATTTGGGAGACAGAGGTTGGCTTGCTCCTAGCTGGCCGACTTATTTTGGCGGAGGTGGCTTTCCCTCTCCTGCGGTTGCTGTCATAGAGGAAGAAATGAGACAGCACAGACTGCCTCCTTTGGGATTGAATATGACTTTTTTGGTGGCTATGCGAGTATGGGGAACCGAGGAACAGAAGGCTAAATGGCTTACTCCAACTTTGCGCGGAGAGATAACTGTGTGTCAGGTACAAAGCGAACCATTAAGTGGATCTGATTTGGCATGGCAGGCGACTACTGCCATAAAGGACGGCGATGAATATGTAGTAAATGGTGAGAAAGGTTATATATCCTCTCAACTTACTCCAGATTACCTCTTTACATTAGTTACCACGGATCCAGATGGTCCCAAATATGAGAATCTAAGCATGATTATTTTAAGGGCCAAAGGGAATGGTATAACGATTAACAGTAAGAAAACTATGATTGGTAGAACGCAGAGGAGTTTCGTTATAAATGACGTTCATCTGCCAATAGAGGATGTTGTCGGTGGAGAAGGCAATGGCTGGGAAGTGGCTCAGACTCTGTTAGATGTTGAGCGTGGTGGTCAGGGAGTAACACTAGCACAAAAGAAACAAATAGAAATTAATGAATGGGAACATTGGATAAGACAAAAACCCTTGCTTACTTAATTAATGAGAAGAGTAATACAGGTACTGCTTATGTTTTCTGTCCTTGTGATGTTGGGCTGTTCATCAAGTGATTCAGTTGTCACGAGTGAACCAGCTACACCAGAGCCTACACCTACGCTTGTTCCGAGTATAGAACTGATCAATTACTCGGGTTAGCAAACAGAAGATATTGAAAAATGGATAGCATTAGCAGAATAAAAAATGAAGAGTCTATCTTGGATGGAAGTTTTTCCACAAGTGTGCTCGTGAACTAGAATTTGATCATAACAGCCAGAGATACAACATATAAAATATTCATGGCACTAATTGAAAATAATAGAGGGGTCTTTCAATTTAAAGAAGAAGCGTTAGATAACTAATCAGACCGGTATTATTAGGGAGTGGACGAGCTAACTTCTATTTGACCAAACGCAAGGAACTCATTGTTTATGCCTAGGTCATTATTCCTTACTATTTTCCTTAACCAACTTTAGTGCCTCGACCATATCCTGTTGTTCTCTAAGCACTTCTTCATAGTCAGTAAAATAATCCAAGGTCATTCTACTAAGTTTGAGTGTGTACTCTGAGGTATTGATACTTAAATGTATGGCACTATAATTGATAATCAAATAGTCCAATATTTCTGCGATTCGAGATTTGTCATGTGGTAATAATGAGACTGGATACCAGTTCAATGGATATTCACTCTCAGGTCCTTTATCTATCACCTCGAACTTCACAAGGAAGTCGCCATAGTCACGTAGTACATCGGAATAGTCATCACCCAAGGCTGATTGTGTCTCTAGAAATGCTCTTGCCTGAATGTTTTCTAAAACCTCAACAGGCATGTCTAAGAGTAGACGTCTACGTTTAATCTCTCTGTATACCCTGTATATCCTAAAAGCTAAGAATGCTACAAACCCACCTATGAGTATCCAAATTAGATCCATACCCACTCCTTACCATATTAATTACTCTACCTTAGCTAGTAAGCGTCACATAATCTAGTGATTATAGCAAAGAGATTTTACTGGTAAATCACTCGTATTTACCAAGTAAAAAGTAGTAATGACTTAGTATAGATTCTTAGTTAATTAGATTGTAAGATACATTTATAGAGATGAAGTTGCTAAATTACGTGATGGTGTAAATAGATCTCGAGCCTTGTCAAGGTCAATAGCTATAGTTCACCTCTTGATTAAAAGGTGGATTGAACATAAATTTAATTAGGGCCATGAGATTTGTTTGTAATTGCCGGAATGTAATGAAATAGAATTATATTGGGAGGTTTGATTTGGAGGAATTAGAACCAGTAAATATTGCATTAGTTGTTACACCTCATCCTGACGACGCTGAATTCGGATGTGCAGGGACAGCCGCAAGACTGATATCAGAAGGTAAGAAGGTTTATTATTTAGTCACCACTAATGGTGATAAAGGTGGTAGGAAAACAGATATGACATCTGAGTATCTTATTAATACTCGTCAAAAAGAACAAAAAGAAGCAGCCAAAATCATAGGTGTTTCAGATGTAGTATTTTTGGAATTCGGAGATGGAGAATTGGAAGACAACAGGGAATTTAGAGGTCAATTGGTTTACTATATTCGGAAATTTAAACCTGATATAGTTTTTACGACAGACCCTTTTCGCAGCTCGTTTTACATACATCGGGATCATAGGATTACAGGTCTGGTAACTTTGGATGCTGTATTTCCATATGCTAGAGATCTTCTTCATTTTCCAGAACATATTGAACAAGGCTTAAATGGGCACAATGTTGATGAGATTTTCTTTTGGGGTTCTGAGAAACCAGATACTTTTATAGATGTTAGTTCAGTAATAGATTTAAAAATACAAGCTCTTTTGAAACACAAAAGTCAGATGGAAGACTATGTCAATGAATCCGGTGGTGAGGAAGGTTTTGCAAATAGGATGAAAGAGATGGGGCGTAAACAATTGGACAAATATGATATCAAATTCGAGCATGCTGAGATGTTTCGCAGATATGGTATCAGGAGAATGATGTCTAGAGATTGAAAATCTTGGTATTTTCAAATATATCCTAAACTATACAGAGATTTATGGAAAGATAGGCATACTTTATTAGAGTGTTGATATCAATGAATGAGCATCCGAATAAGCCCTGTCCAAAACTAGGACACGAGAGGAGTACAAGTAGATGCGAGGTGTAGGTATATTGGAGTTCGGTGATCCGGATGTACTTAAGGTGATAGATTTGCCTGAAGTTCATGCCGGACTAGGTGAAATCAGAGTTCGTGTGCATGCCGCGTCAGTCAATCCAACTGACCTATCACTCAGGAATGGGGCTAGAGCCGAAGCACTCCGCCAGATCGTTCCCCCATATGTACCTGGCATGGACGTCGCCGGAGTGATAGATGAGATTGGGCCCGGAACTGAGACGGATTTCGCTGTAGGGATGCCAGTTATGGCTATGGTGGTACCCATTGGAAACCACGGAGCGTATCGTGAGAGTATTGTGCTGAGTATAGATTCAGTATCGAGAGCTCCAGAAGGTTTCTCTCACCCTGAAGTGGCTACGCTCCCGATGAACGGGTTGACAGCCCGGCGATCCCTGGATCAGTTGGCGCTCCGTTCTGGCCAAACAATTGCAGTGACAGGAGCAGCTGGTATATACGGAGGTTATGTAATCCAGATTGCGAAACATGAAGGACTGAGAGTAATTGCCGATGCGTCTTCAGACGATGAGGCCCTGGTGATCTCTCTTGGTGCAGACGTCATAGTCCCAAGGGGTGATGACTTCTCCCAAAAAGTTAGGGCAGTCGTACCTGATGGGGTAGATGGCCTCGCAGATGGAGCTGTACTTACTGAATCGGCTGTGGGTGCTGTTCGAGACGGAGGAGTATTCGCATCAGTACGAGGCTGGTCGGGTACTGGCGAACGTGATATCACGTTTCACCGTACATCAGTTCGGGATTATGACCATAGAAGCGACTTGCTTGATCAGTTACGGCATTTTGCAGAGACGAAAGTTATGACCTTAAGGGTGGCTGGTACATATGATCCTGAGCAAGCCAGTGAGGCCCATCGCCGGCTTGAGGCACGAGGAACTCGGGGACGCTGCGTCATAGTGTTTTAGTGATCTGTCCTCAGTGCTTATTACAGAGTGATTTAATGTAAGTTACTAAGTAACTGCATCAAGCTTCCAAGGGCTTGCAATCTCCTATTGATATAGATATATCAATAGGAGATATTATTTTGGCTCACAGTTACACATTCTATCAAGCCCAATATCACTACATAGAATTATAAATTATAGCAGTATTCTGCATGTCCATTTTCTTAATCTAAGAAAACTGATAGACCTTTATCAGAACCGTAACCAATAACGCTACTGAAACAGTAAGAAACCACATGTGTAGATGTCAAAATAATTAAAGATGCATGGTGTATAATGTTTGAAATATTCATTTGAGGGGTTGGGTGATGAAATTAGAAGTTCTAGATATTACACCAGAGGAACAGAGGATACTTCTAGTTTTTAATGGAGAAGAATCTGAACAACGTGAAAAGGTAGATGACTATCTTAAATCTCATAACTTAGAGCCAAAACGTCAATACACAGAAAGTCGAAACAATGAGGAGCATTTAGTCTATTTCTTTGGGCAATGCTATCTTGAAGGGCATATAGATAACTTGGCATCTATGGCTGTAGATTCCAATGTTGAGGCTCTTCGCCCTCATATTCATGAGTAGATCTAGGTAAGTTTATTATGATAGATAGAACATTATTCGTGGGTGCAGAAGTCCCAGATTTCGAATTGCCAACACTGACAGGTAAACAGACGAAATTATCTGATTTCAGAGGGAAACGGGTGATTCTTTTTATGTGGGCCTCTTGGTGAGCCTGTCGTGAACAACTGCCTGTATGGCAGGAACTTTATCTCAAATACAAAGATCAAGGGATAGAAGTGGTTAGTGTAGCTGTGGATGTTCAAGGTCCTGAGAAAGTACTACCGTATCTTGAAAAAGCCGATGCAAAATTTGTCACTCTCATTGACCAAATTAACTTATTGAGCGGCCTTTTCGGATTCAAAGCTGTACCAAATGGCTTACTTATTGACGAGTCAGGTATTCTGAACTATCAGAAATATAGTGGATTTGACGTAAGGCGGCGAGAGTTTCGAGAGATTGTCGAAACTTGGATTGAAGGAGCGTCTGCTGAATGGCTATTAAGTCGAATGAAGGAAGATGTTATGGGTGGCCCGGATCATCAGAAAGCTATAAGACTGTTCCAGATAGGTGTAGACTATTATAATCAAGGCAAATTGAAGGAATCTTTGGAAGAATGGGGAAGAGCAAGAGATCTTGAACCTGATAACTGGGTGATTCGGAAGCAGATTTGGGCAGTGCAAAACCCAGAAAAATTTTACGATGGTAAAGTAGACGGCAACTGGCAACAGCATCAAATTGAGCAAGGAACATAACTTCTGCATATAACCTCAGCTTCCGCTCACTGATTACCTTTACTAATGTGGTTCTATTTTCTGTATTTTCCTTCCTGTAGCGGATTTTAAGTCGCTCAAAGGCGCATTCCACTTCGGGTAATGTCCGCCTAGTCAATAGCCTTTGTATCAGATAGGCGTAGGCGACTAAAGCTCTTACCAGTCTAGTAATTGATCACAGTTTTCGTGGTTCATATTGGATTCTGTCATACTAATAAGATAAGCAACTTGCGCTAATAAGTCTTGAGTTATGATTTCTGTACTGACAGTGCCAGTCTTAGGAATAACAGCTGCATTGGTATTGTTCGGAGACCTTTCTAATTCAAGACGCTTTAGATATGTAGCCAAAGTATCCCTAAGATCTTCTCTGGCTTCTATTAGGTTTGGGTTGTATGAGGCTGCACCTTCAGCACATAGTGTATCTATTATGTGTTCTGTTCTGTATTCCATATCAGATAATCGAAGGTTTGTTGTTATAAAGCTTGCCATAGTAATAAGTAAAACCAACCCAACAGTCACTACAAGTGCTTGTTTAATATTCTTCATAGCAATACCTCTGTATCTGTTTTAAGAGAGTATATCATTATAAGTTTAATTGATTACTTTGTGATACAAGTACTTACATACAAGTGGTTTGAGATTCTAACCTGTAACTTACAACGATTGATTTAGGCATTAAATAAGACACTTATGCCATGCTAAGGGCTTATTTAGTAGAAGTCCATAGTATTTTGTTAGAAAACGGGGTTAATTTGCATGTTAATTTAGGGTATCATAACTATGTTAGTAATAGAGCAACAAGGATAATCATAATACAACATAGGTGATTGTTGTCATAGTATACAAGAGTGACAGCCAACTGCTGCAGATTAACTGACAGAGAGGAAAAGATTCTGAAAATATATGCAGGGAATCTATCATATGAGACAAGGGAACAAGATCTGAAAGAGGCATTCGAAGCCCATGGCGAAGTAAAAGAGGTTGAAGTAATTAAGGATCGTGACACAGGGCGCTCGAAGGGGTTTGCTTTCGTAGAAATGCCAAGCAGTGAAGAAGCTCAGGCTGCGATTACCTCGCTTAACGGCAGGGAATTGGCTGGTCGTACTATTACCGTAAATGAAGCTAAGCCTAGAGTAGAGCGTGGTCCTGGCGGCGGCGGATATGGTAACCGTGGTGGTGGTGGCGGCGGCGGATATGGTGGCGGTGGCGGCGGCGGCGGATATGGTGGCGGTGGCGGCGGCGGCGGATATGGTGGTAGAGGTGGAGGTGGTGGTGGTGGCAGAAGAGATGGTGGTGGCGGTGGTGGTCGAGGATCTCGTTATTAGGGTATTAGTGAGAAATTATTCATTACTTTAGAGTTGAATATTCTATTAGAACCAAAACGAAAGCTCCCTGCTCAATATGCAGGGAGCTTCCTCGTTAAAATCACCACCCGAATTTATTGAAAGCTGACCTGATTTTGCAAAACAGGGTCTTTGATCACGTTTTTAGTCACTATTTTTAACTTTAGCTTTATCAGACCAGTCTTCTTTATCATTCAGCCAGTCAAAGAATTTATGCTTCTTATTTGCATGTGCCAAATCTTTCTTGTGATTATGGAATTTCTCACGTGGGAATATCCATTTCTTATTTTTTAAATAATCTATCTTCTTCTCGACCTCTGCTCTGGTTATATCGCCATTCTCCAAAGTAATTGACGATTTTACTTCTATATCTTCAATCATTTCATTTCTAATCTCTTCTCGGGCTTGTTCAAATGCTTCATCTACCTGTATGACCTCTAATCCGAGTATGTTTGCTACCTTAATGACAAACTTATTAGTTTTAGTATAAGTGCTAGTATTGTCTTGAGCCGAAACCATACCAATCCCAATAACTGTTAGTGCAATTACTATCAGTGCCGCTGGTATTACCAACTTAATGCCCTTAATTAGATATCTCCTAATGTTATTCAAGCTGTGGACCTATAGCAGTGACTTTGAATTCGGTTCTTTAATTATAGTAAATACTCACCAAATGGATTATAAAAGTTATTGCTGGAGCTATTTGCCATAAATGTTGCCAAAGTCCTTAATTATCAGGACAGTAGAGCCTTTAATACGCCCAGTGATCAATCTAGAGGAGAGTGTTTGTCTATATAAAGTGGGTTAATGGGGTTAGATAGTTATGAATGATGATGACCCATTCTTCTTCTTAGTCCGTTGCGTTTATTCTCTTGTTTATTAATACTCTTCACGAATTCCTCTGTAGTTACTTCTGGTTTTTCCGGTTTGGTCTTAGATTTAGCCATAATCTACCCCCTCAATTAATGCACAAGACTGATTGCGCATTATACCCCATACAAGGCCATATAAAAAAGGGCTTTCATTAGCAATATCAGTATAAGACTTATATGCAGATGATACTAATAATAAGGAACAATCATACAAAGTATACTTAAACTCTAATACTCGCTCCTAAATGATAAACATTTTCGCTTTCTGGTGGAACCTTCATGGATAATCTATTCATAATCACTTAAAAATTATAAAAAGCTCATCTTTGATACTTTGGCACCCATGGACCGGAGTTGCCTTCGAGCGGGTGGCAAACTAGACAAGCTCGATAACCTGTTTTTTGAGCGTCTTCGGCGTTCTGGAAGGTTACTCGATTTTGTATTTTGGTACGTCTCCCTGGGGGGCAGTTCGTGCGACAAAATATCTTGGTTGTTTTACATGCATTCAACATTTATGTTAACAATATCCTGAGTGTTCGCAACGGAGTTTATTATCGAGGTATAGCATTGTTATTAAGTTATGTTTATAGCTGAGGTGAAGGTCCAAATGGCTGGTCCCTGGCATGTATATAAGCCCGTACCCCTTCTTCTTTCTGTATTTTCTTAAGGTCTACACCATCTGTGACACGAATAAGTGGTTGCTCTCTCTCTGTGGCGTGCCCTATTGCATCAACCATAGAACTATATGCAAGAGCACTATTCATTCCCATTGCTTCAAGGGTGCCATCAATCATTCGTTTGTTAAAGCGAATAGCGTATGGAGGTATGTAGGTAAGGCGTTTTGCTAGAGCGAAGGCTGCATTCATTAGTTCTTCGTGAGGAACTACATCTATTACAAGACCTATACGCAGAGCAGTTTCTGCACTTGTGTGGTCACCTGTGAGGATTATTCTTTTGGCCCATTGTGGACTCACAAAGAATGGAAGTCGTGTGGCAGCTATAGAGCCCATACGTATCTCGGGCGCACCAAATATTGCTCTCTCCGAGGCGATTAGCATATCGCAGTGCAAAGCATATTCAAAGCCACGGCCTAAAGCATAGCCATTTATTGCACCGATAATGGGTTTAGTGATAACTGCCTGCCACCTCAAACCCCATTCACGATACTCTTCCGCCGATATAACATTTCCTATGAGTCCCTGAAGGCTGGGATCAGATGTTCTTTCTGCTTCATCGCCCCTACCACCCATATTTGCACCAGCTGAGAAGGCTCGACCGGCACCAGTCCAGATAATTGCACGCACATCAGTATCGTTGTTTGCTTCCATCATTGCATCATCGATATCTTTTTTTAGACCGAGGCTTAAAGCGTTAAGTCGTTCTGGGTTATTATTAGTAATGATTGCAACGTGTTCTCGCTTTTCATATATAACATTCTTATATTCAGCCATTACAATTGCCCTCCCT
>CAUZSC010000025.1:0-18268 GCA_963582505.1 Dehalococcoidia bacterium | reverse complement strand
TGGATAATTTCATAGTATGCAATTCAGATTATAATTTTAATTTGACCAGACATGGCCAGACTGCTTAGGCCCGGTAGACAACGGCACTAATTATACTCATTATTGATATGTATTCATATGCCATAGCAATCCAAAAAGAAAGCTCTCCACTTTCTTGGAGAGCCACATGAGTTCCTAATGATGAAGTTCAATAATCCATATACTGGATAATGCACATTAACTTTATTGCTTTTACATATCGTACCAATGCCAACTATGAAAATCACTATCCGGTCAGTAGTAGTTATATCCAATCACAAGAAACCAAGTCAACATCCTTTCTATAATATTCCATTTCTCCTTCCATTTTTATTACTTATTTAGTCTATATAACTAAGTTCAAAACATATGAATTAACTTTTCAATCACAATTAAAGGGATGTTAAATAATCTATAAACCAGAACATAAAACCAACAATGGAACCTGCTAAACATTTACCTGTTTATGTGTTAGCATACTCGGGATATGACCAAATGGAATATTATATGACCAGTGCTTCAAATGAGACTGGTAACGATAAACACAAAAAAAACAAGATATTCTATGGTTGGTGGGTAGTATCGGCCGGATTTTCCATCCAATTCCTTATTGGCTCCCTGTTTATACACAGCTTCACTGCCTATTTCCCTTTCTTGGAAAGAGAATTTGGCTGGAGCAGAACTGTTCTCTCAGGAGCTTTTGCTTTCTCAAGAGCCGAGAGTGGCCTTCTAGGTCCATTACAAGGATGGTTAATAGAAAAATTTGGAACCCGTTCGATGGCTGCAATCGGCATGTTGCTCTTTGGACTAGGATTTATCCTCTTCAGCAAGATTGATTCCATACCAGGGTATTACATAGCGTTCTTCATAATGGCGGCCGGATCAAGTATTGCTGGACATCTGACTGTGGCAACTGCAGTAATAAATTGGTTCATCAGAAGACGTGGAATAGCGATCGGGATAATGAGTACAGGATTTGGCATAAGTGGCTTAATAGTACCTTTAATAGCATGGTCCCTAACTTCTTTAGGGTGGAGACCTACAGCCTTATATGCTGGTGTTCTAATCATAGCAATTGGTGTGCCCATATCAATACTTCTACGACGTGAACCAGAAAAATATGGTTATCTTCCAGACGGAGATCAACCAGAAAAAGAAAAATCTAGTAATAATATCGAACCAAACTCACAGGATGCCAGTTTATCTAGTTTCACAGCCAGAGAAGCCATGCTGACCAGATCATTTTGGTTCTTGAGTATAGGACACGCTTTATCTTTAATGACCGTAGGAGCAGTCTCATTACATCTAGTACCTCATATAATAGATAGCCTCGGTTTATCAGTCACAACAGCGTCTAGTGCGGTAGTAATAGTTACGATATTCAATATAGCTGGCCAATTGAGTGGTGGCATTCTAGGGGACAAATACAGCAAAAGGCATCTGGCTGCTATAGGGTCATGCATGCATGCAGTTGGACTTATCACTCTAGCTTCTGCAACATCTATGACCCATGTCTATATATTCGCAATTCTACATGGGTTCGCATGGGGTCTACGCGGACCTCTTATGTCTACAATAAGAGCTGATTACTTTGGAAGAGCTTATTTCCCTACTATCATGGGTTTCTCATCTCTAGTAGTAATGTTAGGAATGACATTCGGACCTTTATTTGCAGGCATTATGTCAGACGCATTCGGAAACTATAAAGTAGGATTTAATATTATTGCAATATTAGCTGGCCTCGGATCAATATTCTTCATATTATCTACACCACCAAAATTGCCAAATAGATTATCCAAAATAGGTGCGTCTGTAAGATGAAAACTAATTCAAGTGGCCTGTCCTACCAGATTTAATCTCCGAAGTACTTACTTGCTACATCATTAGTCAGCAAGCCAATATCAAAATCACTTAGTCCCATTTCACTAAAATATGGTAGAAGAGTCCTAGGTATAAAACATATCCTATCAGAGTTGAATGAAGTACGTTCATCCTCCAAATCTTTCCTCAAAGGATAACTCAGGGCATGATCGTGAGATAGACCTATATTCTCACCATAGCCCATATTGATTAACTCCAATATCACATCTGCTCTCTGTTTCCAATTGAGACCCCCATCTCGACCTCCAGGAAAATGGTCCATACCAACAATACACCCCTTCTCAGCCAATCCACTCAGATAGACCAAATCATCTGTATCATTGCTATGCCCAATATATACCTTCCTCAAATCGACGCCTTCCTCTTCGAAGATAGTAATTTGATCATTGCCAACTTTTGAAAGTGCTGCAGTATGAGTAGATATAGGTACTCCAGTTTGTTTGCAAGCACGCGCCGCCGCACGCAATACTATTTCATTGCCTTCTGTCACACCTTCCTCAGACGTAGCTACTTTTATCACCCCAGCTTTTATGCCAGTAGAATCCATACCAATCTCTATCTCTCTTATAAATACTCTAGAAAGTTGATCTGGTGTAACCCTAAGAATAGCCCTCGGTATATCCAACCAAATACCGGTAGCTGCAACTATATTGATCTCTGTCCTATCACTTACTTCTTTTAATATACTCACATCCCTGCCCAGATCTACAGTAGTAACATCTACATACGATGTAACTCCCTCACTTTTTGCTTGTAGAAGCGCCTCCACCGCAGTATCCACAACTCTTTCTCGGTCCATTAATTCATAAAATGAATGAGGTATACCTGCAGAGCTAACAACCACATGCTCGTGCATTAAAGTAAACCCCAAGCTTTTTGAATCTACCAATCCACCAACTGTATTCACTTTCAATTTATTGCCTCTTTAAATACATTTTCTGCCGATACATACTGAACAAATCAGGAGGAGGGTACATTCACGTACCCTCCTCCTGATTAACACTAAAGTTCTGTAAACTTAGCTACCGTAATTTGTTGCAGTTGCCGGGGTCGGAGCCGACCTCATTTGAGTCCTACTGATACCTATCTTTCGTGATAGAATGACTTTTGCAATGTTTGTACTCCCGCCAGCATGCCTTTGACCGGCCTTATCTCTCTGGCTAACTTCCTGAGCACCACCTTGAGGAGATCGAGGATCATTCCTGTCTAGTAAAGCATACATACCCATTACATCTCGTACTCTAATAGTATTCCTTAGTTGATGCTCTCGATTATGTACGTCGCCAAGATTCCCTTCATAGCTCAGTTCCATACGACTCTGATACATCCAATATGTACGTTTACCTAAAAGCTCATCCCTGTACGAATCTAAAGTTGCCTCCATCGCCACTTGTTGTAGGACGGGATCGCTACCAAGATTAGTATCGTCAACTACCGTATCCCTAGCATAATCTACCATCTGACTAGCAAATGCGTCTCTAGGACTGGCTGTGGATTTACCTCTTCCTCCATGCTCTTGTTCCAAATGGGCACCCATGACCTGCCATCCTTGAGTTTCTCCACCTATAAGATAATCACTTCCAACTCTGACATTATCCATAAAAATTGCATGCTGATCGAAACCTGGCAGCAGATTCATCTCTTGTACAGCCAGGCCTTCTGATGGAACTGGTATTATAAAGTAACCCAAATTCCTGTGCCTAGGTGCATCTGTATCAGTCAACATAGGACCATATATGTAGTCGGGGCCTGCTGGTTCCCAGCCTGGTCTAGGTGTACCGCTTATGAAAACGTTCGAGCCAGTCAAGAGCCAGTCATCACCATCACGTACGGCCCGACTCTGATAGTTTGCTAAATCAGCTCCGCCTTTTGGTTCTGTGAGTTTCTGCCATGCAATCTTTTCACCTTTTAATAGTGGCACCAAGAATTTCTCTTTCTGTTCCTCAGTTCCCCAAACTAAGAGGGTAGCGAAAAGGAGTGAAGACCCACTCCATGGAATTCTATTCTTACTGAATTCTTCGGCCAATATGGTCTCATGATCACCGCTCAGACCTCCACCTCCATATTGCTTTGGGTAAGTAGGGAAGAGCCATCCTTTTTGGGCCATTTCCTTATGCATTGCATGCCAGAACGCCCATTGCTCTTCACTAGCATCCCTATTATCTACAGGATTTTTCATACCATCTGGTACGTTCTCAGAAATCCAATCTTGAACCTCTTGTCTAAATTGTATCTGCTCTTCAGTATATGCCAATCCAAATTCCATTATGTACCCCCTTAGAGTATCCCATTTCTAATTCTTCTACGACTCAGTTGCAGGCTAACAAATGCGTATAATTAACCTAGTATTAGTGTGTCAATTAAACGTCATAATCATTTTATTAACTTAGACAACATGTGTCAAGCGTTGCAAATCACCTACATATACTAGCTTTTCGTATACTTATGTATATTACGCACATTATTTCGTACTCATATATATCATAGGCAAATAATACTCATCCTTGATATGCATTACTAAAACATAAAGGGTGTATACTCGGTTTATTGTGCTAATCGAGATCGAATATGACACCACTTAACAATTCTGGTCGTCATCACAAATCACAAATTTTCTATGGATGGTACATTGTGATGGCTCATATGGCACTGCATTTTTATATGAGTGTCATATTTGTATACGGAATGGGTGTCTTCTTGGGTCCAATAACCACACAGATGGGATGGACCAGAGCCCAATTCAGTATAGCGGCCGGGCTAC
This sequence comes from Dehalococcoidia bacterium, assembly GCA_963582505.1. Taxonomy (GTDB): domain Bacteria; phylum Chloroflexota; class Dehalococcoidia; order Lucifugimonadales; family UBA2985; genus UBA2985. The sequence continues at coordinate 13,608 of CAUZSC010000025.1, read as the reverse complement.
AGCGAGTTGAGGGAAGTGTAGCTTCGCCAATCATAGGATTTATTGTAGACAAATTTGGTTCTAAGAAAGTAGTTCTAGTAGGAACTTTTCTGATTGCTATTGGAGTAATGTCATTAAGTTCGGTCAACTCCTTGTGGATATTCTACGCCTCTTACTTGTTGGTAGGCTTAGGTAGTAGTGCAACAATAGGAATACCATTTAGTACACCTGTCGCAAAGTGGTTCCGGCGCAAACGTGGTACTGCAATGGGTTGGATGTTTGTTGGGGCTACTTTTTCCGGCATATTCTTACCCCTCTTAGCATTAGCAATAGAAAATATTGGCTGGAGAGCAACTCTCCTCTTTTGTAGTGGAGGGATAATTATATTGGGTATACCTGCTACTTTCATAGTTAGGGATAATCCCGAGGCCTATGGGTTCACTCCGGACGGGTATACACCTATATTGCAAACTAACTCTGAAGATCAGTTAGAGAAACAACCTGTATCCTCAATATATGGCTCTACTGTAACAGAAGCAATACGAACACCAGCATTCTGGATACTCGCTACTATATTCGGATTACTCGCGATGTCTACTAGCGCTATGTTCATACATCAAATTCCATATTTTGAAAGTATCGGATTTAGTCGAGCCGCTGCTACTACCACAATTGCCACCTTCACACTGCTAAGCGGCATAGGAAGACTGGGGTTTGGGTGGATCATGGATTATATTGACCCTAAGCTTGCCCTGGCTGGTTTGTCAGTACTTACCGTAATCGGGCTCCTATCATTACTATTCATAACAGAATACTGGCACACTTTGATATACGCATTAGTACTAGGAATAGCATTCGGTGGATCAATTCCCGCAAGACCCATATTAACCAGTGAATATTTCGGCACTAGAGCCTTTGGTTCTATAACTGGATTGATGCAGTCACTAGGAGTTTTAGGTGCTTTTATAGCACCCGTACTGATGGGCTACGTATTCGACTCTACCGGGTCATACAAAGCGGCAATATTTATTCTATCTGGCCTGATAGCAATAGCTACTCCATTGTCGCTCATCCTACCAAGGCCAGAAAATATAGTCGGGGATACAACACAAAGCTAGTCATATCAAATAAAAAGCATTACCTGCCCTTATATTCAGCTGAGCGTTTTTCAATGAATGCCCTAACACCTTCTTTATGATCTTCTGTATTTCGAAGCTGGGACTGGCCATAACCTTCAAACTCTAGAGCTTCTTGCAAAGCATTAATGCGGCTCTTATACACAGCTCTTTTACCCATTCCCATCGCTACAGTGGGTCCTTTGGCTAACCTACCAGCAAAACCCAATGCTTCTTCCATTAAATCTTCATGCGGAACTACTTTATTAACTAAACCCAGTTCCTTTGCCTTATTTGCATCGATTATATCTCCAGTCCAAATCATCTCGAATGCGTTAGGAACTCCCATTAAGTACGGCAAGAAATATGTGCCTCCGGCATCTGGCATAAAACCTCTTCTAATCCAAAGGGCTCCAAACTGAGCTCTGTCCGATGCAATCCTTATGTCAGTCATAGAAGCATAAGACATTCCGAGTCCAACGGCCGGTCCATTCACTGCTCCAATAATTGGGCGATCACTGTTCCAGAAAGCAGGCGCTACGTGTCTTTCAGGGTGATTTCGTTGCCATGCTGCCCTGCTATCTGGATCATCCATATCAGAACCCATCTTCTTGACATCTCCTCCAGCACAAAAGGCACGTCCAGCTCCAGTTAATACTATAGCCCGCACATCTGGAGTAAGGTTGGATAAGATATCTATCATACTTCTAGCCATATCCGGACTATTCGCATTTAGCCTTTCTGGGCGATTCATCGTAATTACCCCAACACCATCTTGAACATCGAAAAGCACATCTTTCAATTCCATTCTATTCACCTCCGTTAACTCAATGAACATAAAGATTCAGGATGTATAGGATTAGTAAGGCTATTATACTGAATTATCTACAAATATACACAGTAAATGACATATAATCAGAGTATTGTGAGTAAGATACAGAAAATTAGATTTGGCAATACTATATAAATAACCAATGTTATATGATTAGATGAATCACATAAAACTTGACTAAATGAGTAGCAGTATAATAGTTTGTAACTTGAAACATATAATATCAGTGTATGCTTATTCTAATTCAAGTCCTTAAAATAAAAGTCTGAATACTATGTTGGAAAATAGAAACAGTGCATCCAAATTATCCGTACTCTCATGGGCCCTGTACGATCTCGCTAATACAATATTCTCATTCAATATAATATCCATACATTTCGCATTATGGGTAGTAAATGACATGGGGGGCTCTGACTCACAATATGGATTCGCTAACGGATTATCTATGTTGGTAGTCCTATTCACTGCCCCACTATTAGGCGCTATGTCAGACCAATCTGGTAGGCGGATACCATTTCTAGCAATTACAACGTTCATATGTGTAGTATTTACATTCTTTCTTGGCCAGGGAAGTCTGACGACATCATTAATCATTTTCGTTATCGCTAACTACATGTTCCAGTCTGGTCTGGTTTTTTACGACGCTCTGTTGCCAACAGTATCTAATAAAGAAAACATAGGCAAGGTTGGAGCCTTTGGTGTAGGTTTGGGATATGTAGGATCCCTGATAGCCGTGACAACTGGAATAATATTATTCGATTCCATAGGTAGAACAGGCATGTTCCAAATAACCGCATTGTTCTTCCTACTATTTTCAATACCTTGTTTTGTGTTTGTTAAAGATATAGGTACAGGTCCAATAAGAGTTGGAAGAGAAATTCTTAAAAATAGCTTAATCCAACTAAAACTCACCCTATCCAAAACCAAACAATTCCCTGGACTCCGCAGGTTCTTTATAGGTAGAGTGTTCTACGCAGACACTGTCAATACCCTTATCCTCTTCATGGGCATATATGTAACGAACGAACTGGGCTTTACTGATACACAAGTCCAGCAAATACTGGCCTTATCTATAATCGCTGCTATCTTAGGATCTCCAGTATGGGGCATAATAGTAGATAGGGTTGGTCCAAAGAAAACTCTTAACAGTGTCCTTTTTATGTGGATGGTTATATTAGCTGGTATAGCAGCAATACCATTGGCTGGACTTCCAGAAAATCTAATGTGGCTTATCGCCCCTGTAGCTGGCATTGCCATAGGTGGAACGTGGTGTGCTGATAGGCCTTACTTAATCAGATTAGTTTCCCCGCAATACATTGGTGAAATGTTTGGTGTGTACAGTATGACTGGAAGATTTGGTAGCTTCGCAGGCCCAATTATGTGGGCATTTATAGCCGATAAAATAGTCGTGTTCGGAGCTAACATAGGCCTTGGACTTGGACGTCCTTATGCAGTATTGAGCCTGCTAGTACTTATAGTCGTATCATATTTCATACTTTCTGGTGTAAGTGACCGACCAAAGTTAAACACACAGGAATAACTACGAATTACAAAGACTGACTATGATATAATTACGATAATAACTTTGCATGTCACTATAAACTATAGTCTCATAGGATAGTAAAGCAAATGCACGCACTTTCAGATGTACGAATACTTGATCTCACCCAGCATATAGCTGGACCTTACTGTACAAAAATGCTAGCAGATTATGGCGCAAACGTCATAAAACTAGAAAGGCCTGGCACAGGAGATCTCTCCAGAAGCATGGGCCCCTTCCCAGAAGATATCCCACACAGAGAAAAAAGCGGCGTTTTCCTACACCTAAACACCAACAAGAGAGGTATAACTCTAGACATTAAATCAGATACTGGAAGGAAAATATTCCTTGATCTCGTAGACCACGTAGACGTGGTCATTGAAAACTTCGTTCCATCTACGCTCTCATCGATTGGTTTATCTTACAAAACACTCGAATCAATCAACCCGAAAATAATTATGGTTTCCATAAGTAACTTCGGTCAGACTGGTCCATATAAGGATTACAAAGCAAGCGAAATAGTCCTGCAAGGGATGGGAGGCAACCTGCACAGCCTTGGGATACCAGAACGAGAACCAACAAAATATGGTACTGAAATAGCTCTACGCCAATGTGGACTTATAGCGGCTTCAGCTACAATGGCATCTTTATTCACACGTGAAAAGAGAGGGGCTGGGGAACACGTAGATGTATCTATCTTCGAAACGCAAGCAGGTTCGCAGGATCGTAGAGTCCCTCAACTTATGACAGCACAATTTATAAACAAGGTTTTTCCTCGTAGAGAACCTGGTTCCTCAATAGCATCTGGTACATTCCCATGTAAAGATGGATACATAAATATCTCAGGAGGAGGGAATCGTTTTCCAAGAGTACTGGAAATGTTAGAACGTTCTGAACTTATAGACGATCCTAAATTCTCGACTCCTGCAGCTCGAACAAATTCTATAAATGGCGAGTTTTTCAATAGCGAGATACTGATGCCATGGTTAATGCAATATACTATGAAAGAGGCATGGGCATTGGCACAGAAGGCGCATGTTCTATCTGGGCCAATATACACATCAGAAAGCCTCATGGAGGATAGTCACTTTCAAGATCGTGGAATGTGGGTAGATATAGATCACCCAGTGGCAGGCAAATATACATTTCCCGGACGACCATTTATCATGAGCGAAACCCCATGGACACTCAGAATGCCAGCCCCAACTCTAGGCCAACATAACAATGAAATATATCAGGGTCTATTAGGATACACCGCCCAAGACATTGTAAGACTTAGTGGTACTAACATTATATAGACGAGAGTTATATTACATATGAGCAAATTACCATTAGATGGAATAAGGATAGTAGAGCTAACTCAAATTTATGCAGGACCCTACGCGTCGACGTTACTTGCAGACTGGGGGGCAGAACTAATAAGGCTGGAAACTATACAAGGGATAGTTGGCACTACAAGAGGTATATATTTAAAAGTCCCTAAGGAATTAATAGAGCAAACTAAGTTATCTGGAACTGCAGGTGGAGCAATATTCCCTAACTGGGATCCTGGTCAACGCCCATGGAATCGATCAGTTAGCATGACCTCCACAGGAAGAAACAAACTTAGCATGACATTGGATCTGCTTAGGCCAGAGGGTTTGGACATTTTAGGGAAATTATTTGCTAAGACGGACGTATTCATAGAGAACAATGTTCCTGAGACAATAGAGAAGTTACAAATCAGCTACGAATGGCTTAAGGAGATTAACCCTGAGATCATAATGATTCGCATGCCAGCTTTTGGACTAAATGGGCCATACAAGAATTACCGTTGCCTAGGATTACATGTAGATGGTGTTTCCGGACACTCTTATAACAAAGGGTATGTGGACGAAGAACCATCAAGACGAGGTGAGACAGTTGCAGCGGACGCAGCAGCTGGTGCATCCGCTGCATTTGCAGCATTCACAGCTCTATGGAATCGTCGCAAGACCGGTAAAGGTCAGCTTATAGAGTTGCCTTTGGCGGAAAACTTCATACCATTCATGTCAGAATCTATTATAGATTTCAACATGAATAAGAGAATACGCAGTACTATAGGAAACCGTGATCGGCGTATCGCTCCGCACGGAGTATATCCGTGCAAAGGAGATGATAAATGGATGACTATAGCAGTAGGTAACGATAACCAATGGAAAGCCCTATGTGAGATTATTGGGAATAAGGCACTCATAAATGACCCAAGATTCAAAGATGTGAGGTCACGCCTAAAAAACCAAGACGAATTAGACAACATTGTCAGTAGCTGGACCGTGAAACAAGATCACCTAAAAGTATTCCACAAATTACAGAAAGTAGGAATACCATCTGGGCCAGTATTAGATGAACTAGAAGCTCTAGAAGACCCGCATTTAGTCAACAGAGGTTATTACGAAACATTAGAAAACTCCGAGCTCCCTAAGCTACAATACCCTGGGCCTTTATGGCGTATGTCGAAGACCCCAAATCATCATAAGAGTGCACCTCCGTTGCTTGGAGAACATAACGAATACATATACAAAGAGGTCCTCGGTATGTCGAATGCTGAATATAAAAGGTTAGAAGATGCCGGTCATATCGGCATGGATATTATAGAAAAATAGCCTTATATTAAATCTTTAGCCCTATCCCTAGCTCGTCCTGCAAATGTCTCTGCAAAATAAGAACATAGACCAGTATAATTCTCAGGATCCAGTAGCTCTGCTATCTGCTCTTTAGACAACCTAGTAACTACATCTTCCTCCTCTGACAAAGTCTCCAAAAATGGTCTGCTTTCGTTAACGGATTTCTGTGCAGCATCATAAACAACATCATGCGCTCTCTGCCTACCTATCTCCTTGCCCAGTTCCAACATTATCTGCTCAGACATAATCAGACCACCAGACAAATCAAGATTCTGTCTCATACGTTCAGGATATAAATTGACCCCATCAAACAAATCTATTAACCCAAGAATTATCTCATCTGTTAACATACATGCCTGATCTATAGCAGCATTTATCATCTGTTGGCCAGACGCATCAGCCTCATGCTCTTCCTGCATGGATTCGAATGCCAACGGCACAAATACACGTACCTTAGCAGCATCGGCAATTATTCTCTGAGATATTCTAGGATTCCTTTTCTGAGGCATAGTAGAAGATCCAACCTGACCCTCTGTTATTCGCTCCTCTACCTCACCGTATTCCTGCTTCATAAGTGTGTACACTTCACGCGCCATCTTAGTACTAGTAGATGCAAATAATGCCAGTATAGTCACATACTCAGCTTGATGATCTTGAGTAGTCCTTGAAGGCATGGACATAGAAGTCATACCCAATTCCTTAGCCATCAATTCCTGAGTATGCAATCCTTCCATACCAACCGACGCAAGTGTCCCAGCTCCACCACCTAGCATAGTCACAAAAACCCTCTCCTCACAACCCTTAAGCCTGTCTATATGCCTGAGAATCTCGTCTATCCATACCGCAACCTTATGACCAAATGTCATTGGAACAGCATGCTGACCATGAGTCCTGCCAGGCATAACATAATCCTTACTTTTCTCAGCCAAATCTGCCAGTATATTCAGTAACTTACCCAAATTGCTTAAGAAAATATCGTGGCATCTCTTTACTACCAGTAACTTCGCCGTCTGAGTTATATTCTGAGTAGTCGCTCCCCAATGTATATACCCACCAGCTTCCTCTCCACATACCCTGTCAAGTTCCCATATTATAGGCACCAATGGATGACCTGATATCCTCAACCCCTCGTGTATCGCATCTATATCTAATAAATCAATTTGAGCTGAGGCAGATATCTTATCTGCTGCACTTTGTGGAATAACCCCCAGTTTAGCTTGAGCTTTCGCAAGGGATGCCTCTACGTCAAGATAAGCCTGATACATATTCCTCTCAGCAAACATATCCTTTATGCTAATGTCTTTATTCGCCATATATCTCCTCTACCTTTTCTAGAATATATCCAGGTTTCATCGGCAAACTATACAACCTAACTCCTATAGCGTTATATATTGCACTAGCAATTGCAGCAGGAGGTGGTACTATCGATACCTCTCCAACACCTCGAACCCCAAAAGGATGTGTCGGATTGGGTACTTCTACTATTACAGTGTCTATCATAGGTAAGTCTAAACTCGTTGGTAATCTGTAGTCCAGTAAACTAGAATTCAGCATATGCCCTTCCGGACTCATATCATATTCCTCATTCAGGGCCCAACCTATACCTTGCACACTACCTCCCTGCATTTGCCCTTCTACGTAGCTTGGATGTATAGCCTTACCAACATCCTGCACTACAGTAAACCTCAATATATCTACTTTACCTGTTTCATAATCTACTTCAACATCTGTGATACATGCAGCAAAAGACCCTCCTGCCCGGAGCTCATTGACAGTGGCTGATCCCACTATAGGGCCTCCCAGACTATCCAGCTTAGATGACAGTTCAGTAAAACTCATTGCCAGTGAACTGTCCCTTGAGCACTTAAATACCCCTCTATCAAAATATATATCAGTCAGGTCTATTTCCCATATTCTTGCTAATCTCTGGCTCATCTGAGCCAATACATCAGACGCAGCTTCGTAAGCAGCTTTTCCGGTTTTGAAAGTTACACTACTACCACCTGTACCAGTGGTATATCCTATAGAATCTGTATCAAGGATAGCAGGTTTCACGGCCTCTGCTGATATACCCAGAACTTCAGCAGCCTGCATCGCAATAGACGTCCTGGTACCACCAATATCTGGAGAACCTTCATTAAGATTAACTGTCCCGTCAGGGTTGACTTTAATTGTACAGGCTGAAGCTCCGCCCCCGTTCATCCAATATCCGAGTGATATACCCCTTCCTTTATTAACACCTTCAAGAGGTGTTTTGTAATGATCAGTCATCTTTAGAGCTTCTAATACTTCAACACAGCCAATCCTTGGGTAAATGGGTCCATCTGGTCTTCTGGTTCCCTCTTTTGCTGAATTAATCAATCTGAAATCTATAGCATCCAAGCCTAATTTCTCTGCAATTTCTTCTATAACAGTCTCACATGCAAAAGCTGCATTGGTAGCACCAGGAGCTCTATACGCTGCCGTTTTTGGTTTGTTAACTACTATATCTAAGCCATCTATTAGAACGTTAGGGATATTATAGGCTGAAAATATACACATAGCGGCCTCATCCACTGGAGATCCTGGATATCCACCAGCCTCGTACGCCAGATATGCCTGAGCTGCTATTATTTTCCCAGATCCGTCAGCTCCCATTTTGACCCTTATATAAGAGCCAGAAGTTGGTCCTGTACTTTCAAAATCCTCTTGACGAGTCATAACTATCTTCACAGGACACCCTGTCTTCTTTGACAGCAAAGCTGCCACAGGATCGGAATATGGCTCAAATTTACCACCAAAACCCCCACCTATCTCCATCGGGATCACGTTTATGTCTGAGACATTAATACCTAAGACTTCTGCACACATGTCTCTGACCTCAAATGGCCCCTGCGTGCTCAGCCATATTGTCAATTTGCCATCCTTATTCCAAAATGCAGTAGTATTATGAGGTTCTATATATGCTTGATGAACTGTGGCAGTGTTAAATTCTCTCTCTATTACAATTCTTGATTCCTCGAAGCCTTTGGATACGTCTCCTATTCTATGTTGAATATGATGCGCAACATTATGATTATCGCTTAGAGCTTGATCACTATCGATATTAATGTGCGGATGAATTCTTACAGAATTTTTGGCCATGGCTTGCTCTACATTAATGACTGGATCTAGCAGTTCATACTGAACTTCTATCAATCTCAACGCCTCTTCTGCAATATGAACGGTATTAGCAGCCACCCCGGCGACAGGCTGCCCCTTATACACAACCTTATCGCTAGCCATAATATTATCTGAGAGGTATTTTTTTGAAGTATCCCAAAACGCCTGACCATTCTCTCCAAATGTAATACCTTCATTGTCAATGTCAGTGGTTGTGCTGAAATCTTTCGCCGTAACTACAGCCAAAACACCAGATTGATCTAATGCCTTGGTTACATCTATGGATTTTATCCGTGCATGGGCATGAGGGCTTCTCAAGACCTTGCCAAAAACCAGTCTTGGCATAGTCACATCGGCACCATACATGGCCCTCCCGGTGACCTTATCAACTCCATCATGCCTTAATGGCCTAGTGCCAATTACCTTATAGTCTGATGATTCATCTTGCATGTAGGAAAAGTTCTCCCCCTGACCTAGAATAACAAACGACTGAAATCAATCACTATAAGGATGAAATTATTACCCTTGTTAGAGTATACTCAACAGCTGTGGCGATGGTAACTCATTTTTAATAAAAAACCAAAACAATCAGGACCAGTCTACATATATATGAACAGTATACTTAGTAATATAAAGAAACTCATTCTAATGTTCCTTGGGTTAGTGTTCTTAACATTGGGTATTGCAGGATATGTTTTGCCTGGATTACCTGGCACTATATTTCTCATAATATCAGCTGGCTTTTTTGTAAGATCGTCTGAAAGGTTATACAACTTTGTTGTCCAGAACCGTTTCTTCGGTAGAGGAGTCAAAGACTTCTTAGAAACTGGAGAAATGCCCATGCGAGCAAAGGTCATATCTATAAGTTGCATTTGGGTCTTTTCTATCGCCTCTCTCTTTGCACCATATGACCTTATTTTCAAGATACCTATAATACTATTAGCAGTAACAGGCACTCTATATATAAGATCCAGACCTACAAGAAATATCACATAACCCTAAGATAAGGTGACGATAATGGAGAATAAACACATCATAGCTTTTGGTGGCCTCAGACAAACTAGGGGAAGAACTCATCCACTTATTCAATACTTATTAGCTATAACAGGGAAAGCGAGACCCAAGGTATGTTTTATACCTACTGCCACAGGCGATTCAAAAACATCCGTTGTGGGCTTTTACGATAGATTCCCAGGTGGTATGTGCGAGAGATCTCATCTGAACCTTTTCAATAGAACTATAGTAAATATTGAAACATATCTATTAGACCAAGATATAGTTCTAGTAGGTGGAGGCAATACTGCCAACATGTTAGAAATATGGCGTATACACGGAGTTGATACAGCTCTAAAGAAGGCGTGGGACTCTGGTGTAATACTATGCGGTGGTAGCGCAGGGTCACTCTGCTGGTTCGAATGCGGCACAACGGACTCTTTCAATATAAATGAATTGAAACCACTGTATGATGGTCTTGGTTTCCTACAAGGTTCTCATTGCCCACACTACGATGGAGAAGCACAAAGAAAGCCTTTATATCATAAACTCATATCTGAAGGATTTCCACCTGGATACGCTATAGATGAAGATGCGGCCGTACATTTTATAAATCAAGATTTTCATAAAACTATCAGTGCCAGACCAGAAGCATCTGCATATTATGTCAAACTGGATGGTAATACGGTTATCGAGACCCAGCTACCAACAGAACTCCTGTCATGAACATATTGTTTAGATGATCTAATCATTCAGTCAATATGGCTTCGCATAGGTTTGCAACTTCAACAAGCTCTGTGACACTAACATATTCTCTAACTGTATGTGCGTTATGATCAGCCATTCCAACAACTACCGACTCTATACCATGTTGTCTAAGTATATTCCCATCTGTTCCGCCTCCTGATGGTGCCATAACTGGTTCAGCACCTATGCTGGCCAAACTTCTGATGACTCGACTCACTGGTGGTTCTTCGCCTGTAATTGAATATGCATCAAACTGAGTTTCCATTAGTAAATCTATCTTAGCTTCTTTGAAGATATTTCTAACATCATCTATTGCACTATCTATCAAGGTTTTTATATTTTCTAATGCTTCAAAGCTATGACTCCTGAATTCACCTTTAATAAAGGTGTTCTCAGGCACAGCATTAGTAACTGAGCCACCCTTGATAACTCCAATATTGAAGGTAGTGTCTTTATCTAATCTGCCTTGAGGTAGTCTTGTAATAATTTCCGCAGCAATCCTTATAGCAGATATACCATTTTCGGGAGCCGCTCCTGCATGAGCAGCCCTACCGATGATATTAACATCAAATCGAATATGGGTCGGACTGGAAGAAGTGATTCGACTTGCTGGGCCTTCACCATCAAAGACTATAGCTTCTTTGGCAAGAATTTTGGAATAATCCAGATTCTTAGCTCCCACCAATCCAATCTCTTCTTGTCTGGTGAAAGCTACTTCTACAGACTTATTCAGCTTCTCTGTTTCAATAGCAACCTGCAATCCCTCTAATATAGACGCTACCCCAGCTTTACAGTCACCACCTAGAATCGTATCTTCATTAGACACCAATAAATCTCCATCTACTCTGGGTTCGATGTTCCTACCGGGTTCTACAGTATCCATATGAGCAGATAACAATATCTCTGGATTTTCCCCGAGACGGCCTATTACATTACCATAGTCATCTAAACCAGCACTGAAGCCCAACCCCTTGAGCTTATCTATCAAGACGCCAGCTATTTGTTGCTCTTCTCCAGATGGACTATCTATCCGTATCAACTCGAACATTGTTTCTATCAGACGTGACTTATTTATCATGCTATTCCACCTTATCAATCAACTATTACACTTCTATACGTTGATTCATCCTAAAATAATAAAAGCAATCAACAATCAAGAAATACTTATTGAATATTATCAAACAACGGTTATGTATAACAACCAAATCAATATGTATATAATGGGCATCATTATGTACAGGATCCAAGAATCAGAAATAATACCAATAAGTAATGACAATACATGGGACTTGATGAGAGATCTAGATTTAAGACCTCAATGGGACTCGACGGTTAGTCATGTTTCCAGAGACGAACAATTCCTGTATTACACTGCCCCTTTAATTAGTGGTTTTAGTTGGCATTGGATAGGTGAATATATAACCTTTGAGCCACCAACCAGGTCTGCTGTGAAAATGATATCTGGCTCATTACACAGACCTTTTGCAAATTTGATAGGCAGCTGGATATTAAAACCTCATGGCTCTGAAACTCTATTAACTATGAATATCAGCTTCGAGCCGAGATTAAACCTACCGTTTTTGCCAGCAATCATGGGACGCCGTATAAGGCGTCTCACTGTCGAGTCTATGTCAAAGCTGGCATCACTAGCAGCGAATCAGTAAAACTAATAAAGGAACACTTACCCTTTATTTGGTAGTACTACCAACGCCGTACCTTGCAGGGCTCTCTCACCTTTTTGAGTCTCTGTAAAGACATCGAGTGTAACTTGATTTTCTCCATCAACCATTTGGATGTCTGTCACTATACCTGAGCAATTAAGCTTGTCACCGGGTAGTATCGAGCGACGGAAATCCACATCTAGTCTCCTCACTTTACCTTCCAAACCGACCCAATTCGTAAGAAGCTGTGCTAACAAACCCATACTCATATTTCCAGGCAATATCACTCCTGTAAAACCTTCTGCCTGGGCAGCTTCGTCACTAACAAATCTACCTGTAGTTGTCCCCCATGCCTTAACATAGGCATCCAGCTGAGCCCTGTCAGGTTCTTTCAAAAGAGGCCCAACATCATCTCCAAGTTCTATGTCTTCAATATACAATTGGCTCATTTCCTTATATCCCTCCGAACATTTCTGCGTTCTACTACTGTAGTCAACTCTCCATTTTGATTTCTGTAGCTGGTACGCCTTACTGTAAACACCATGGTCCCAGTTCTCCCAGTCTTAGCATAAACGGATGAAATTTGGCTAGTCGCATATATTGTATCCCCCGGTCTCACTGGCTCGAAAAATTCAGCATGTTGTCCAGCATCAAACCCAGTAGTACCAAAATTGACTTGGGGATCCAGGCCAGATGCCAATGAGAACAGGTTGTAGAATAGAGGAGGAGCGATCATTCCACCGTATGGAGTCCCCTTAGCAAATTCCTCATCAAAATATACAGGATTTGTCTCACCTAGTGCCTCAGCGTATTCTATTATTTTTTCCTTCGTTACTTCATGCTTACCAACATCAACTTCTACCCCTACAACGCTACGGTCATAGTCTAAGTTTGCCATAACCTGACGTTCTTCTTCTTGATAATCTGTAGTCATATCCTAATCTCCTTTAAATCC
>CAUZSC010000024.1:0-18745 GCA_963582505.1 Dehalococcoidia bacterium | reverse complement strand
GGAATATAAACATACGTCTTTCTGGTGAAAAGGAATGGAACGTACGCCTTATACAGATAGTGTAATAAATTAATATTCATCATTTACATGCGCTATCTACCTTTAAATTCCGGTTTTCTCTTTTCGCTAAAAGCGCGAACCCCCTCTAGCGCATCTTCTGTCATATTAATAACAAACCCAGTGTAATGCTCCATCTCTGAAGCCGCAATCTGGGATTCTTCTGGGTACATTGTTTTATATACCATCCTCTTGGCCAACATCTGGGCTACAGTTGGACCCTTGGCTATACGTTGTGCAAGTTCCATTACTTCACTCATAAGATCTTTAGCAGGCACTACTCTACTGATCAAGCCTATCCTAAGAGCTTCCTTTGCATCTATCATCTCGCCGGTCCACATCAGTTCAAGTGCCTTTTCAATGCCAACTACCCTTGGTAATAGAAAGTTCAAACCACCGTCTGGCCTTCTTCCTATATTGGTCTGTGACACACAAAATCTTGCTTCATCGGAAGCTATTCTTATATCACATGACAATGCTAATCCTAGTCCTAATCCAACGGCATAGCCGTTTATAGCTGCAATAATAGGACGTTCACACTGAGTAAAAGCCAGTTGGTAATTACCTTCTGGATGAGGGAGTCTTAAAGGAGCGCTACGCTTACCAGATTGATTCGCTTCCACATTGCTAGCAATATTTGTCACATTACCACCAGCACAAAATGATCTACCTGCTCCAGTAAGGACTATTACTTTAAGGTCTGGATCTTCCGGAAGTTCTCTTGCTAGTTTAACCAACCCATCAGTTAATGCGGGACTTATAGCGTTAAGTTGGTGTGGCCTATTAAGGGTTATCGTAGCAATGCCATCCTCTTTCGATAACAACAAATCTTGCAATTCTTCCATATTCCAACTCCTTTATTTCTATAACCTATAATATAGTATTATTCTCTGGAATTTATTGCTGCTCTATATAGACTAACCCTTTTGATCCGTCAACGGATATAATTGATCCATCCCAAATAATGCTTGTCCCATTTATTGTACCAACAACAGCAGGTATGCCAAATTCCCTTGCAACTACTGCGCCATGAGATAACTCACCACCAGAATTTGTCACTACTGCTTTTATTATTCCTAAATAAGGAGTCCACGGAGGAGTCAATGCTCTTACTACAAGGATATCACCTTCTTCTAATGACTTAGCTTCCTCTAAGGATTGTATAACCCTTGCCCTACCTCTATAAACACCTGTAGACGCAGCCACACCTTTAACATAGCTTTCAGTATGTCCTTCTGCAGGAATATACGCGTCTTGCTCTTCATTCTCCGGCGGATTACCCAAATAAAGAGGTGGATATGTATTTCGATACGTATACTGAAGTACCTTCCTATTCTCTAAGTCAGATTCATGCACTACAAAATCTCCTTCAAGAGTCCTAACCAATTCTTCTCTGGTATAGTAGAAGACGTAATCACTGGAAGTTAATATATCTCTAGAACATAAATATTCCCCTATAGCTAGCCATTTAGATCGCGAAACAGATACGCATCGTTGATCACACAAGAGATTGTGGTCCTCCAAATTAGGAATAAGTTGTTGGGCTACTTCCATAAACCTTATAACGTCATCCTTTACTTGCTTCTCAGTAACAGCGTTTCTTAACTCTGTTTCCAACGCAATCCTACGTTCAACCTGAGACATTGCATTCCCTCTCGGATTCTTGCTTTCGTCTTCATTGGAATAAGAGACCATAATGTCGACAGGAATTTTAGATCCGTCTTTCCATGTTGGTAGGTCCTGCAGTCCGTTATTGGAAGTATGGCCAAATTCTCTTAACATTGAATCCATAGAGGTTTTAAATTTTTCAGCAGAAGGTGTATCGGGTAAGTCCTCTCCATTGAGTATGGACATTTTTAGGGATGGATCATGTGTAAGCATCCTGCTCAAATCCCATAATGCATATACTCTATCTAGTGAACAATTCTGGAATCCTTGCAATAAAGATATCGCATCCAATCGCCTCTCATCTCCAAATATCTCTGTATAGCTTTTTACAAATCTAGCTACTGCCATACGTGAAGGTCCTACAGCTGTTCTGTGAACTCCTCCGAATATTCGCCTGTATTCAGAATCGTGCATGTCTAGAACATCAGCCCACTTACCTTCCTCAACCAATGAAGGGTCAAAGTTTTCCAGCATGTCAGCTAGTTCATCAATTTCTGGGAGCCATTCATTTCTCCACCTTGTAAGATCTTCTACTGTTTCAGGTAACTCAACCATACCAAATGGAGAAGATCCTGTAGCCATAACATCCGCTCTAGCGTAATTGACTCCATTTATTATTATTGCTTCTGGAATTCCATCTGTACCAGTCTCATTGGTAACTCTCCCAGTATGCTTACCTGTAGATATAAGAGGTGTATGGGCCGCCGGGTTATGCTCGTCTTGCAGAATCCAAGTATAATTCTCATACCTAGGATCTGGTAAGGTAAATACGCCTTTATCTGTCATTGTAACTCCATATGAATTTGACTTTGGAAAAACATGTATGTATACAGATAAACATAATAATGCAAACAGTGATTTTTACATACTGTTTTCATTATAGTATTTATATAAGTATTATATTTCCGTAAAATTTATTCTGAAGCAGGATATATGTCAATTATATGGCTAGGAGATACAGACAGTAAGAATCCACGCATTGTTGGTGGTAAGGCATCTAATATTGGGAGTTTGGCTAGTCACTATAAAGTTCCTCCGGGTTTCATAGTAACTCCGGTTAGTCTAAACAGTCTTAAGGGTGATGGATTCAATGTACCGGCACAAGTATTAGATAAAATAATAGCCTCATATTATGAACTATCATCTACGACTGGCACCTCTGATATCCCAGTGGCAGTTCGCTCATCGGCACTGGATGAAGATGGACATTCTTTATCTTTCGCAGGTCAATATGACACGTACCTAAACGTCATCGGAAAAGATAATATAGCAAATGCAGTGTCAAAATGCTGGCAATCTGCCCATACAGAACGCGCCATGGCTTACAAAGTTAAACACAGCATATCGGAAAAAGATGAAACTATACCTGTTATTATCCAGCAAATGATACCATCAGATACATCAGCAGTAGTCTTCAGTAAAAATCCTGTGAATGGAAACACCAACGAAATATATATAAATGCTACTTTCGGCTTGGGAGAAAGCCTGGTTGACGGAACGGTTAACCCAGACACATATGTGGTTAGTAAGGACGATCTTAAAATAATATCACGGACTATTGGAATCAAGACCGTCATGACTGCACTGGTAGAATCCGGTACCAAAGAGATAGCTTTACCAAGTGATTCTTGGCGCAAACAGTCTATAGATGATTCTCAGGTGTTAGAGTTAGCCTCTATCGCAATTGAACTGGAATCTCAGATGGGCTGGGCTATTGATATTGAAATAGCATACAAAGACACAGAACTCTACGTACTTCAATGTCGACCTATAACTAACTAAGGTTTGACAATCATCAACGTTTATCTATGCAGGATATTCCAAGTGCTAGTGAAGTTTTTAGCTACTTAATACAGCTTTGGCTGCACTAGATCCGGCTATACGACCAAACGTTGCACCCGACATCATTCCTGAGCCTGAAGGGTAATTCCAATGCCAGAGACCACCTAACATCTCTCCTGCGGTATAAAGACCAGGTATTGATCTGCCAGCAACATGTTGGACTTGGGCTGTCTGAGGTTCGACCATCAAACCTCCAAATGTGAAAGTTATTCCACAGCAGACAGCATATCCTTCGAATGGAGGTTCTTCAATGCTGACCGCATAGTTGCTCTTATTAGGCGTAATACCATATGTAGACAACCCGTCAGTTTTGAAAGGTGTTAAGCTGGCTGATCCTGGTTGTATTGCTGCATTAAATTCTGTGACTGTGTTTATCAATCCTAATGGATCTATACCCAGGCTACCAGCTAATTCCTCTAGAGTATACTTTGTATCTCCCGATGCCGTACCGTAAGCTGCCAGTAAACCCATCTTCCTAGCTTTTGCATCAAAAATTTGAAACGCTACGCCCTGAGGCTGGACCAATATAGATCTACCCATTTTTGCATAAGTCATAGCCCGGATATCCTCTCCTTCATCCACAAACCTCTCACCATTGACGTTTACAAGAATGCCAAAAGGATATGCATATCTATTCCACTCTCTACCACCTATGCTCTGAGATGAGGGAAGGCTATACGTAGGTCTATTCATATCTTGTGGGGAAGCATGACAACTGCTCCAACTTCCGTAGGGCATGGCTCCTATGTCCAAGGCCATCTGCAAGCCTTCACCAGTGTTATAAGGGACACCTCTCATTTTGACTGTATCCCATTTGGCTCCAAGATACCTAGCTCTCATCTCTGGGTTACCTTCAAACCCTCCACTAGCTAATACTACAGCTTTACCATATATATTAATTATTCCTTTCGGACCTAAAGCTCTGACTCCTATTACTTTTCCATTTTGATCCTGTATTAACTCAAACGCAGAGGTATCATAATGAACTATACAGCCATTTCTCTCAACAAAGCCGAAATTATTATCTTGTAATCCAAAACCACCGCCATTCATTACTATGAGGTCGCCTGCAGTAGGGTCTGAAGAGTTAGACACCCATGAATTCCCCTTACTACGTAACCATCTTATTGTGTTGTATGATTCCCTAACGTGTATAAGGACTAAATCTTCATCACTCTTACCCTCTGTAGCGCGCATTATTTCGTCCCAAAGATCTGCCTGAGGCCTGCCTGTCAATTTATCTGACATATCTTTGATTAGCTGTTCCGAAGGATTATCCATTAAAGGAGCCAAATCCTCTACACTATTAAAGGCAAAGCGCATGTGAGAAGTCAGGGTACTGTTTCCTCCACGCTGTGCCTTGGGGGCTTTTTCCAAAATACCAACCTTCGCACCTAATTCCAGTGCTGACATCGCAGCACACAAACCAGCATTACCTGCTCCTACAATAAGGACATCGTATTGTGCTGAATCCAATGTAGCCTCCTTTACAAATCCCAGTATAAAATTATCATCTATACAAGGAAATAATAGTGATCAGTTGAAATGTGGTCAATATATTTTGGTAAATTTAAATGGACACTAAGTATTTTTTATAAGATACTTAATTCTAATAAATAGAATTATCCAATACTAACTGTAGTTGAGTTAACAGGAGTGTATTATGAATAGTCAGCTTCAACAGGGAGATAAATTCCCCTCTATAACGTTAAGTTTAGTAACTGGTGAGGTTATAACCATACCAGAAGAAATGCCTAGCAGATATACTATAATTCTTTTTTACAGAGGTCATTGGTGACACTACTGCCAGCGGCAGTTGGCCGCTTGGGAAGAGAACAAGCAGGAGTTAGATGAACTTGGCGCTACTATATACGCAGTAAGTGCAGATACATTGGAAGAAACTATGAATTCAGATAGCAGAAATGTTTCATTCAATTTAGCATATGGGGCAACCCGTGGAGATTGCGATGCAATAGGTGCATGGTGGTCAGCACCAGGGGATGTTAGAAACTACATACAATCTTCAGAGTTTATAATTAGTAAAGGAGGAATCGTACTAGGATCTATGTATGCATCTGGGCCTATTGGAAGATTCTCTCCTCAGGAAGCTACTCGACTTATACAGAGCCGTGAAAAACGCCGATTAGAACAAGGGCATTAATAAATTCCTGTCTAAATTATAGGAAAACATATTAACTTTCTAGATTCATAAATCATTCAATTATTGGAGGTGGATTATTACTGATCCTATAAGAATTGGTGTAATAGGTGTTGGTTTTGGAACCACTGTGCATATACCTGCGTTCATATCTGAGGGACTAGAAGTGGTAGCTGTTTGTGCTAGTAGACAAGAACGAGCCCAAGATGCTGCAGATACATTTTCTATTCCAAATATTTTTACTGATTATCGTGAAATGCTCAACATGGAGTCACTGGATGCGGTTAGCATTGCAAGCCCACCAGCTCTTCATCACCAAATGGCTATTGACTCGTTGGATGCAGGTAAACACGTAATATGTGAAAAACCATTCGCATTAAACCAAGACGAAGCATACGATATGTGGAAAAAAGCCGAAGGTAGTGAACTTACAGCTATGATCGCTCACGAGTTTAGATTTGCCTCTGCCAGGATGAGAACTAAAGAACTTATTAGAGAAGGCTATATAGGCAATCTACATATGGCACTAATCAGCTTAGCAAATGGCCCCAGGAACGGTTTTACGCCTAGGCCTATAACCTCCAGAGATTATGCTGAGCAGGGTGGTGGTTTCTTATGGGCACTGGGATCCCATTACATAGACTGTCTGCGGGATTGGTTTGGGAATATAATATCCGTCACTGGCCATGTACAAACCCATTATGGTGAAAGGATCAACCAGGATGACGATGGAGTTATTAATGCTACCTCAGATGATGCTTTCACTTTTACAGTTCAATTCGAGCAAGGTGGATTGGCAACAATGAATGGAACCAATGCTGCTCCTTTTGGTTCAGGAGCTAAAGTTGAAATATATGGCAGTGATGGAACCTTAATAACACCTCACGTAGGAACTGGAGTTAACCCTCCTGCTCACGGCTCACTCTTAGGGGCAAATAAAGGGGATAAACAACTAGAAGGTATATCGATTCCTGATCGATTGGAAACTGTCACTGACGACAGAGATGATCGAATCGGGCCCTTTAGGCTATTAGTTAGAGAGTTTATAAAAGGAGTGAATGAAGGGTATTCCCCAACGCCAAACTTTTATGACGGCTACAAGTGTCAACAAGTATTGGATGCGGTTAGAGTCTCATCTAAAACAGGGGTCAGAATCAAAATACCGATGGATTAATTGGAGTTTTTGATCTGACTTGTCGAAAACTATATAGACATAAGTGTTTCTATTCAATAAAATGCACCATGATTCAACCCAACTAATCTCTACAAATTCTTACAAGGCGGTGGTCTTTAGATATGGAAATCACACCTGGCGTTCATCGTATCGATGGTATAAATGGCAGTAATGCAGTCTTAATAGTAGATGAGCAAATGGCAGTAGTAGATACTGGCATATCAGGTAATGGTGAGGCAATAGTATCCTATATAAAAAGTATCGGCCGCGACCCGAAAGACCTAAGATGGATCCTAGTAACTCATTTCCATTTCGACCACTCAGGAAGTGCTCAGGAACTCCATGAGTTAACCGGAGCCAAAATAGTCTCACACAGTGCAGAAACAGAAGTTGATGACAAAGGTAAACTTCTACTTCTCAAAGGAAATGAGGGTGCAGAGGGTCCTCCTAAGATATACCGATTATTGATGGGTAGACGTAACACTAATAAAACTGAGGAAATACGTTATCATGATACGGAAATTCATGAGACAGTAGAAGAAGATGAAGTAATACCATGTCTGGGTGGAATACGAATAATGCATACTCCTGGGCATACTCCTGGCAGCATTTGTCCTGTGTTAGAGGGACCGCGTATACTTTTCCTAGGCGATTCCGTTCTTAATAACATAAATAGGTTGAGTCGACCGTTAATGTGGGACAGAAACAAGAGGCGAGAATTAGATGGCTCTTTGAGAAGGCTAAGGGATTTAGATAATGACATAGCAATGTTCGGCCACGGACCCCCATTAGTAGATGATGTCAACACAAAAGTACGATCCCTCACTGATAGGCCATACGATCTCCCCACCTGGAGAATTGCCCTCAAAAACTGGCGCACTCTGAGAGAATGGAGAGAGAGGACAAAGAAACCTGGTCACTGGGGTGCCGGAGGAGGTTGACCTATAAGCCTCAGTGCCCTAACGAATCGTATATCTCCAAAATAGAATTGGATTAAGTGACCTTAGGCACAAGTTTGTGACGCTATAGGTTCATTTTGCTATAATGCCCGTATGTGTTACTGGGCAATACCACTCATCGCATTTGGTCTGATAGGGCTTTTTGTTGGGACTTTCAAGAATGTAGTGTTTTGGGTTCTATATACCCAGACTGGAAATATTCCTAGTAGTATGGTCATAACTGGTGCTACCACTATTGGTTTTATAGGTTTTCTTTCTTACTTGGGTAAAGTAGATAAAAGACGAAAAAACACCACCCTTTTATAGAAATTAAACCGTCAAACATATCCATACCAAAACAAAGAAATCTTCAAGCCCTATACCACCTCCACCACAAACCATTTTTCTCAGCATACCTATGATCTATTATCCCACCCCTGAAGAATGGATGTCGATTCAATCAAATGTGCCACACATGTGCCAAATTACCTGTAACAGATATACAGAACGAGTTATTACTTCCTTATCCTTGTGGCCACAGGGTATAGAAATGTACCAGAAATACAGAGTAAAATGGGCATGAGCGAAAACATGATTCGCCTTTTCCTACTTAAATATATTCATTTTTTCTGCCTATAAATCTTGGACCTATTGATGCCAATAACAGTATGAATAAGGCAGAAACAAAGCAGATGAAAGCATACCAGTTTATAATGGACACTAAGCTGACTCTTGTTACAAATACTATATTGTTAATAAGGTTAACGCATTGACTTAGCAATGTATTGTACAAATCGTTGATGCTATTGCTTGTTTGCAACATATCCTGAGTCGCGGACATAACGACTGAATTAATACCCGCCTCTAAAGCAGAACTTAATAATGCAGTAATAACAAAAAGAAGTACCGATGCTACCAACAAAATGACACCAATAGCTTTGGCCTTATTCCGCCATTCTCTAGCAGCTATAGCACCAATAAAACTCAGTAATATAATAATTGCTACAACAGATAGGTTATCGAAGTATTTCACTAGTGATATCGTATGTCTGTAATTCTCCAACTCTCCAAGGCCTAATCGTTTATCTATCTCACCTCGTAAATCCTGTTCCGTATATATAAAGCCGGTCTTTATTAATTCTCTAGCCTCAAGAAATATTTTTTGTTCATTCGGGTCCATATCCGATAAGAGGTCGGCGTGTGTATAAACCCAACCATTCTTGAAAACATCTCTTACATGATCCATGGTTTCCAGAAATTCCTGACTATCTTCATCTACAAGAATTGTATTCATGTCTATATTGAGAGAAAAATGATCAGTTTTACCAAGCAGATATCTGGCATATTCATTTGAAAAATCCAGCATGATTTCCTCTAATGTCTCTGATGTCATAGCATACCTGATCACAGTTTGTATTTCGCTAGAGGAGATAGATATGCCAAGCTCATTAGACAATGCAAGTAGATAACTATCTAAAATAAATGCAAATACAACATCTCCTAAAAGATTAGTCTGAATAAATATTCTCATTTCAGCCAGTACACTATCATCTATGTCACTGGGTGCAATTCGAATAGAAAAAGAGTCTTTTTCTCCTAAAATATATGGCGTCAATTCAGTTTCCGCATTATTGACTTGATCTATAACCCAAGATTCTGGTACAGCCCGTCTGATTGATGCCTCTATATCGAATTCTCCATCGGATATATGAAATCCTTCAGGTAATGTTGATAAACCGTCTTGTATTTTGTTTGCCAATAATTCATCCACAATGTAATCATACAATTGTGCCTTCGGAATAGATTTGAACATGACATCACTGACGGATTCGACTATGCCCTTCAATTGTATTTCTGTCCTGAAGTCATCTTGATCGCCGTTAAGATAATTAGTAATCTCATCTACAGCTTGCTCTGTTTCTAATTGAAGCCATTCTGGAGTAATAGCTACGTTTACCAGATCCATTATATCTACTTCAGATATTCCCAGGGCTTTTATTGCCCTCCATTTATCAGGATACTTCTGCTCCAAAAATTGAAACACTGCAGGTAACATTGCATTGGGAGTATCATTCAATATATGTGTATATACATCTGCCTCAACAAGTTGTTTCTGAATGAATGAAGGATCTGTGATGGCATTGATTGGTTTTAGTACTAAGAACGTAACTAGGAAGAGAATAAGAAATATAAATATTAAAGGAATCGAAGCAATTCTTCTTACCCAAATCATAGAATCTCCAAGTCCACAAATTTTGAATAATAGACACCATTATACTCCAAAACATTACCCATTAAATTCAACTAATTGACACATTGCTGACTATACTACCGATATATGAAGCTTCAAACGCCAATGCCACTATTTACTAAACCATGCGATATAAGCCATGACATAGCATTAATACGTACTATATATGCATATATGAACAATAAAGCATAACTCTATAATATTTCTTCATTGTTTGTGCTACAATAGGCACAGATTGAATTGCACATACGCATATAATCTGGTACTATGATTCACTGAAAAGTTATTACTCCTTCTATGAAGTAGAGATTAATAAATAAAGGAGCACACAAGACTATGGCCATCAATAGAGCAGCCTCCCAAAAGCTGGAGGAGCTCCAAAAAATGCGAGAGGAGTCCGCTGTCGGTGGCGGAAAAACTCGTATAGATCAGCAACATAACAAAGGTAAATTAACAGCTAGAGAACGAATAGCACTGCTGATGGATAGGGGCTCTTTCCAAGAGATAGATTCTTTCGTTACACACAGGGCAGTAGATTTCGGAATGTCCGACAAACACTACTACGGCGATGCTGTGATAACCGGGTACGGTAGAGTAAACGGAAGGCTTACTTTCGTGTTCGCCCATGACTTCACAATCTTAGGTGGTTCTGTGTCTGAGGTTGTAGGTGAAAAAATCAGTAAACTTATGGATTTAGCAGCTAAGAATGGTGCTCCTCTGATCGGTCTCAATGACTCTGGTGGAGCAAGGATACAGGAAGGTGTATCAAGCCTAGCAGCATACGGTGAAATCATGTACAGGAATGTAATACTCTCAGGAGTAATACCACAGATTTCTGTCATAATGGGACCTGCCGCTGGCGGAGCTGTATACTCTCCTGCTCTCACTGATTTTATATTTGCAGTCAAAGGTACTGGTCAAATGTATGTTACAGGACCAGATGTAATAAAGGCAGCGATTGGAGAAGACATAAGCCATGAAGACCTTGGCGGAGCAATGACGCATGCGACCAAGAGTGGTGTTGTACATTTCGCTATAGACAGTGAAGAAGAGTGCATAACACAACTTAGAAGACTTCTAAGCTTCCTGCCCCAGAATAACGGAGAGGATGCCCCGTATTACCAAACGGAAGATTCAGCTAACCGTGCAGATATTGAACTACGAGACATAGTACCTGAAGATTCTTCCAAAGCCTATGACATGAAAGATATTATAGAGAGAATAGTAGACTTGCGTGACTTCATGGAAGTCCATCAACTCTACGCACAAAATATAATCGTAGGATTTGCACGAATGGATGGCAGGGTTGTGGGCATTGTTGCACAACAGCCTCAGGTGCTTGCTGGGGTGCTAGACATAGATAGTTCTACAAAAGCCTCTCGTTTCGTGAGATTCTGTGACGCTTTCAACATACCCCTAGTAACTCTAGTAGATGTTCCTGGATTCCTACCTGGCTCAGAACAAGAGTATGGTGGCTTAATAAGGCACGGAGCAAAATTGCTTTATGCTTACGCAGAGGCAACTGTACCGAAAATTAGCGTACTTGTAAGGAAAGCTTACGGTGGAGCCTATATAGTAATGAGCAGCAAACACCTGAGAGGTGATGTTAACTTGGCATGGCCATCTGCTGAGATTGCTGTAATGGGACCAGCTGGTGCAGTGAACATAATATATAAAAATGATATCAATGAATCTGCTAACCAAAAAGAAACAAAAGATAAATTGGTTGAGGAATACCGGGAGAAATTCGGTAACCCATACATAGCAGCCAGCCGTGGATTTATAGATGATGTTATAGACCCAGCTCAAACTCGTCCAAGAATAATTTCTGCATTGGAAATGCTCCGGAACAAACGAGATACTCTTCCTCCTAAGAAGCACGGCAGTATACCGCTATAAACCAGTCATGTTCTGGCTCGAATCCCATGTGTAAGATAATTCGCATTGTATTTGAGTAATACCAACAGAAATTCTCAATGTTTTAGAACGGAGGCAACCAAATTAAATGACTATTTCTAATCCCGTAAGAATAACCGATACCACACTACGGGATGCCCACCAAAGTCTGGCTGCTACACGCATGCGTATATCCGACATGGAACCAATTGCGGAAGAAATGGACAAAGTTGGATTCTGGTCCTTAGAGGTATGGGGTGGTGCGACGTTTGATGTTGCAACCAGATTCTTGGCAGAGGATCCATGGGACAGGGTTCGAATTCTCAAGAAACTTATGCCATCTACACCCTTACAGATGCTTCTCAGGGGTCAAAATCTTGTAGGCTACCGTAACTATCCAGATGATGTAGTCAACGCATTCATAGATAAATCTGCTGAGGTGGGAATAGATGTATTCAGGGTTTTTGATGCCTTAAATGACGAACGCAATTTCGAAACAGCTGCAAAGGCAATAAAGAAAGCAGGGAAACACTTTCAGGGAACTATCTGCTACTCAGTGACAGGCCCACGTATGGGTGGGGATGTGTACAATTTGGACTATTTCATCAATAAAGCTCGGATACTAGAGGAAATGGATGCCGACACACTGTGTCTTAAGGATATGGCAGGACTACTCTCTCCCTATGATGCCTATGAACTAATAAAAGCCTTAAAGGAAAATCTATCAATCCCGATTCAACTGCATACTCACTATACGAGTGGTATGGCTTCAATGACTGTATTAAAGGCAATTGAGGCCGGAGTAGACATAGTAGACACATGCCTTGCTCCATTTGCACTCAGAACATCCCAACCTGCAATAGAACCTCTTCTTGTGACATTGCAAGATACTGACAGAAGCCCTGGGTTAGATTTGGATAACATACTCAAACTTGCTAACTACTTTGAGTCTATAGCTCCAAAGTATAAAGAGCATTTTGACAATAGCCGATTTGCAGTCATAGATACAAATGTACTAAGTCATCAAATACCTGGTGGTATGGCAAGCAATCTGGCTTCGCAATTGAAGGAGGCAGATGCCCTAGACAGATTGGATGAAGTATATGAAGAATTGCCACGGATCAGGAAAGAGCTAGGGTATCCACCACTAGTGACACCCACGAGTCAAATAGTTGGAGTGCAGGCCGTACTAAACGTCCTATTCGGTCGCTACAACATGGTATCTGAGCAAGTTAAGGATTATGCATATGGCCTATATGGACAACCACCAAAAGACCTTGACCCAGAAGTGGTATCCAAAGTTCTTAAGGATTATGAACGAGGCCAAGTTCCTGTGAAAGGACGAGCTGCAGATTACTTAGAACCTGAAATGGAAAAAGCTATAGATGCTATTAAGGAAATATCTTCAGATACAGGAGATGTATTAACTTACGCCCTATATCCTGTTACAGGATTACGTTTTCTAAAATGGAAATACGGAATAGAACCAATTCCAGAAGATGTACAAGAAAAACCAAATACTTCTAGTCATTCGAGTACAAGTGAAGTATCAACAAATACGGAAACAGTTAACATATCTAATGCGGTTAATGCCCCTGATTCAAGCAGGCACTTCAATGTATACATTGGCAGCGAGATATACCAAGTAGCTGTTGAACCTATTGGAGACACACCAATACAAACATCAGTACAGAATATATCCGGACAGACCCACCCGCCTATTACACCGCAAGTACCTAGCCCAACACCGGCACATACTGCAAACTTACCAACTCAAACTTCTGGTACTAAGATAATGGCACCCATGCCAGGAATAGTGCTACGATACTCCGTTGAGGTAGGAGCTTCTGTTAAGAAAGGGGATACTATAGCCTTCCTAGAGGCTATGAAAATGGAAAATGCAATTCCTTCACCAGTAGATGGAGTAGTTAAAGAACTAAATATTCAGCCCGGAAACTGGGTTGCAAAAAATGACGTTATGGCTGTTATAGGCTAGATTAGCAATACCATAGCCTTTACGTTAAAATATATAAGATTCGGATGGTATATCTGTAAAAAGACCCATAGAATTATATAATCTCCAATCCCTGGAGAAAAGGAGGGACCCACATTGGTTCATAATAGTGCGATAGAGGATGCAAAAGAACATTTTGGGACACTACTTGAAGAACAATTAAAACGAGTAGAGGGTCTTAAGGAAAACCAAACGTGGATTGACTACTCCACAGCCAATCCTATAATAATAGGTGTCCTTGGTGGAGACGGCATAGGTCCAAGTATTACAAATGAAGCTCGAATAGTTCTAGAACATCTGCTTAAAGACCAATTGGAAAGTGGCAGGGTGGAATTTAGAAACATCGAGGGGCTGACTATAGAGAACCGAGTTGAGCATATGCAAGCCATACCAGATGACGTTCTCGAAGAAATTAAAAAATGCCATGTAACTCTAAAAGGGCCTACGCACACACCCGAGCGTGGTGACGGATGGCCTAATATAGAGAGTGCTAATGTTGGTCTGCGTAAGGCACTCGATCTCTTCGCTAATGTACGGCCAGTACGTATCCCAAAAGACAATATAGACTGGACTTTCTTCAGGGAAAACACTGAAGACTTGTACGCTCTGGGGAGCCAAGGAATTAACGTAACCGAAGATCTAGCAATAGATTTTAGAGTAATAACAACTCAGGGTTCTAGGCGTATACTTGAATTAGCATTCGATTATGCTAAGAGAACCGGCAAAGACAAAGTTACTGTTGTAACAAAAGCAAATATAGTTAAAACTACAGATGGCAAATTCTTAGATGTTGCCCGCGAAGTAAGTATCAACTACCCTGATATCAGCTGGGATGGCTGGTACATAGACATAATGACTGCTAAATTACTAGACGCTGAAAGGCGCCATGAGTTCCAAGTACTCGCACTGCCAAACCTGTATGGCGATATTCTTACAGATGAAGCAGGACAAATCCAAGGCGGTGTAGGAACAGCAGGCAGTGCTAATATAGGGCTACGATATGCAATGTTCGAAGCTATACATGGCACAGCCCCTAGAATGGTTAAAGAAGGCAGGGATCAATACGCTGACCCTAGTTCTGTACTGAGGGCTGGGGCAATGCTCCTGGAGCATATCGGATTCCCTCAACTAGGCTCCAAGTTGCACAAAGCATTAGACGTTTGCGGTCAATACGAACGGAAAGTTGTTATGACAGGTAGAAATACAGGTGCCACAAGCAGGGACCTTGGAGAGTACCTGCTTGCTACTGTAATGCAACCAGACTTGGAAGAAAGATGGGCTAAATATAGTGGGTCGTCTTAATACACATATAGTTTGCAATATTAAATATATAGATTGATTATTAAGGAGGTTCTGAGTTAACGTGCGTAAGAAGATAACAGTAGTAGGAGCAGGAAACGTAGGTGCTACAGTAGCACAACGTCTATTTGAAAGAGGATATGCTGATATTGTACTTGTTGATATTGTAGAAGGTCTTCCCCAAGGGAAGGCACTGGACATGTTGGAGTCTGGTCCTGTTTTAGGAACAGATAGTAAAATCACCGGGACTAATTCTTATGAAGATACTACTAATTCTGATGTAGTTGTTATCACTGCCGGAATAGCTAGAAAGCCTGGCATGAGCAGGGACGATCTACTTTTCACTAATATGGACATTGTAGGAAGTGTAGCAGAACAGGTAGCAAATTTCTCACCTAACTCCATAATCATAGTTGTATCCAATCCATTGGATGCAATGGCACAGCAAGTCTTAGATGTAACAAAATTCCCACGAGAAAGAGTGATCGGAATGGCTGGAATACTAGACACTGCTAGGTTCCGGACCTTCCTATCTGAAGCGGTGAATGCTTCAGTAGAAGACGTACAGGCATATGTATTAGGTGGGCATGGGGACACTATGGTACCACTTGTACAATCTACCAATGTAGCTGGTATACCAATATCAAAATTACTAAAGAAGGATGTCCTGGATTCAATAGTTCAAAGAGCACGTGATGGTGGTGCCGAAATAGTAGGATTATTAAAAACAGGAAGTGCCTTCTACGCTCCATCAGCCGCGGTAGCTCAAATGGTAGACTCCATAATATTGGATAAGAAACGCATCGTGCCATGTGCAGCATATCTCAAAGGTGAATACGGTATTGATGGTCTGTATATAGGAGTACCTGTAAAATTAGGAGCTAGCGGAATAGAAGAAATTATCGAGATGGAATTATCACCTGACGAACAATCAAATCTGGACAAATCAGCTGCTGCTGTAACAGAACTAGTTGATGTTATGAGCAAAAGGTCCAGTTAGTATACATCCATATTTAAAACGGTAAGCTTAATATAGTAACGCTGAGTATTTCTATATATTGGAGGAATTATGAGAGAAGTTCAGGTATCTGACATACGGGACGCCGTATCAAAAATGTCCCAAGAGGCCAACTTCTTCCTTCCTCAAGATGTACTGGATGCATTAAAGAAAGCCAGAAGCAATGAAGAGGCTCCTAGAGCACAAAAAGTACTTGACATGATACTCCGCAACTCAGAAATAGCGGCGGAAAAGCAGATAGCTCTATGCCAAGATACTGGTACCACCGTGCTATTCCTAGAAATCGGCCAAGATGTTCACATGATAGGTGGCGATTTGAAGGAGGCTCTTTCAGAAGGAGTCAAGGTGGGATATAAAGAAGGTTTCTTGAGAAACTCTATAGTAACTCAACCATTCTCGGCTCGAATAAATACTGGAGATAACACTCCTCCTATAATACATACTGACATCGTACCAGGAGAACAAGTCAAAATAACTATCCTACCGAAAGGTGGTGGATGTGAGAATATGAGCCGTCTTGCCATACTACGACCTGGAGATGGGAAAAAGGGAATTATAGATTTCGCCATTAAAGCCATAGAAGAATCAGGTGGAAACCCATGCCCTCCTCTAATAGTTGGCATTGGTATAGGTGGCACGGCCGAACATGTAATGCATATGGCAAAGAAGTCATTACTTCGAAAAGTCGGCGAGCACAATCCCGACCCAGAAGTAGCGGAATTAGAGGCTGAACTACTAGAAATAGTAAATGCGAGTGGAATAGGGCCACAAGCTTGGGGAGGTCGCTCCACAGCATTGGCTGTTAACATTGAGACTCATCCTACTCATATCACATCCCTACCTGTAGGTGTTAATTTGCAATGTCATAGTGCTAGGTTGAAAAGCACAGTTATTTGAGCATAGACTATATCTCTATATATAAGAAAGATACGAACCAATGAAAACAATTACAACTCCATTAACTGAGGAAATCATTGCAGATCTGCAGACCGGAGATGAGGTACTACTAACCGGTGTGATATATACTGCTAGAGATGCAGCACACAGAAGGATTGTTGAGGCATTAGATAGAGGTGAAAGTGCTCCAATAGACTTAAAGGGTCAAATAATATATTACGTGGGACCCACTCCCCCAAGACCAGGTGAGGTCATAGGTTCCGCTGGACCTACTACAGCATATCGAATGGATCCTTTTACTCCACAACTGCTGGATCAAGGAGTAAAGGCGGCAATTGGCAAAGGTGGTAGAAGTAAGGAAGTTCGAGATGCATTAGTCAGCCACAAAGCGGTGTATTTCGGAGCAATAGGTGGTTCAGGGGCATTATTATCTGAAAGTATCAAAAAAGTTGATGTGGTGGCTTATGAAGACTTAGGACCCGAAGCTATAAGAAGGCTCGAGGTTGAAAATTTTCCTGTTATAGTTGTAAATGACATATATGGGAATGATTTATTAGAACAAGGAAGAGCTGAGTGGCGAAGGGATGTCTAGACATATAGTGTAAACTCAGGTTTACTTATATTATCTAGAAACAAATGGTATAGGGAATTTTCTGAAAATCTTACCCATTTCCTCGTTCTCCCAAACAAGCAGAATCTGGCTTGCTATGCAAATTGAACTGTAAGTTCCGACTACAATCCCTATAAGAAGAACTACCAGAAAGTCTACTATAGTAGATCCACCAAACAGCATCAATGCTAATATTGTAAAAAGCATCGTAAGGCTGGTATTAAGCGATCTAGCAAGTGTATCTTCAATACTTACATTTATTGCAACATCCAAATCCCTTATTACATTCCTACCAAGCGTCTCTCTAATCCTATCAAATACAACTATAGTATCGTGCACACTGTACCCAATTATTGTCAATATTCCAGCAATAAACATTGCATTCACCTCAAGCCCAAAGAATCTCCCAAGGATAGAGAATAGTCCAACAACAATTAATACGTCATGAATGAGAGCAAGTATGGCTGCGAATCCGTATCTAAACGGAGAAGGTATTCTTCTAAAAGCCCATGTAATATAAAACAGTATCGCTATAGCAGATGTTCCTACTATTATTATTGCGTTACGAACAGTTTCAGTAGCTATACTTGGCGAAATAGAGAAATAATCAACATTTCTCACATTCACATCTAATTTATCTTGCAAGCCTTGGAGTATTTTTTCCCGTTCCGATGTCTCCCCAGAAGATGTTTCTGAAAGTGTAACCGTACGAACAAAATAACTATCCTCGCCAACTCTTTGTATCACGGCATCTGGATGTTCTAGCTCTGCCAAGCTAATTCTCAGTTCATCTTGTGCAACCTGTCTATCAAATTCTAAAGTCATAGAGGAACCGCCAGTAAATTCTAGTCCTGGGTTCAAGCCATTTGGCATAAACAACGAGATCAATCCTATTGCTATCACCAACAGTGATGAAATTATAA
>CAUZSC010000023.1:0-18970 GCA_963582505.1 Dehalococcoidia bacterium | reverse complement strand
ATGCCAGTAGACACACATATCTACAGAGTAAGTAAGCGGCTTGGAATTATTGACAGTAATATTTCTGCAGAAAAAGCTCACGATATAATGGATAAACAAATTCCTCCCGAAAGAATTTTTTCTTTGCACGTCTATTTAATCACTCATGGCAGACAAATATGTAAATCACGAAAACCGCAATGTGTCCGTTGCACTCTAGTCAAAATATGTCCTTCGGCATTTGATGCTTGATATTAAACCCCAGTCTTGTACGAGTTAATAACAAAATGTATACTGTTGACCTATTTCTATTTGGGAGGTAATTTGTGATAAAAGCAGCCATCATCAACGTAACTGGTTATGCTGGTATGGATTTAGCAAGACTACTTCATGTACATCCAGAAGTAGAACTTACACAAGTCACAGGCAGGAGTATGGCCGGACAAAGAGTAAAAGAGGCATTTCCTCACCTAGGTGACATTGATTTAGTAATTCAAGACGAGATTTCAGGAAGTGTAGATGTGGCATTCTCAGCACTTCCTCAAACCGCAAGTGCTGAAGCTGTTATACCGCTCATAAAAGCCGGCGTCAAAATTATAGACATAAGTGCGGATTTCCGACTAAAAGATCCTATGGAGTATGAAGAATGGTACGGGGTACCGCACCCTATGCCTTCTCTGTTGGAAGATTCTGTGTATGGTCTTCCAGAGCTTTATAGAACAGCATTAAAGGGCTCGAGTTTGGTCGCAAATCCCGGTTGTTATCCTACGGCAGCAATATTGGCCCTTGCACCAGCAATCAAGGAAGGGCTAATTCACGAAGACATTATAATAGATGCGAAATCTGGAGTGTCTGGTGCAGGAAGAGGTTTAAGCCTCAATACTCATTTCTCTGAGGTCAATGAGAATGTATCTGCATATGCTGTAAATGGGCATCGTCATCTCCCAGAAATAACACAGGAGCTAGGACTTATACGCCCTGAATACAACCCAAATATAACATTCCTGCCTCACCTTATTCCAATGACTAGGGGTATCTTGAATTCTTGTTATGCAACACTTACAGAGGGATCTTTAGCACCTGGCAAAGAAGGGCTTCGCGAAATAACGGACTTGTACAATAACTACTATAAAAATGAGCCATTTATTCGGATATCGGAGTCTTCTCCTATGACAAAACATACGTCTGGCAACAACAATTGTATTATCTATCCAATTATTGACCATAGAACTAATCGCCTGTTGGTGATAAGTTGCCTAGACAACTTGGTAAAAGGTGCTGCCGGCCAAGCAATTCAAAATATGAATCTAATGTATCAATTACCAGAAACCCAAGGATTGGAACAATTGGCCCTATACCCATAAATAATGGTATTATACTAACCAGATTCTCCGTACAGCCGGTTCAAGATCATCACGGATGTGCCCTTATCGTCTAGTCTGGCCTAGGACGCCACCCTTTCAAGGTGGAGATCAGGGGTTCAAATCCCCTTGAGGGCACCACTTATACCATACGTGCAAATCCATTGAACTAGTTCGGACCATTTAGTTATGTAAATTCATAGCCTCGTCAATGCCATGGCTCACAATTATGTTAATAATCTCGAAAATCTTGGCGTTAGTTTCCTTTATTATTTCTTTTTCGTCCGCATCAAATTTACCTAAAACATACTCTATTTCATTATCTTTTATTGCTGAGCGACCTATTCCAATTCGTATTCTGGCAACATCATTGTTCCCCAGAATTGCCATTATGGACCCTATCCCCCTATGCCCTCCTGAACCACCGTTAGGGCGAATGCGTATTTTACCCAGTGGCAAATCTAAATCATCGTATATAACAAGCAAATTTTCCAGAGTTAAATGAAATTTGTTCATTAGGTAGGATATCGCCTCACCGCTGTTATTCATAAACGTTCTAGGCTTGGCCAATACTACCGGATTGCCTCCAATTGAACCTTCCCCCACAAAAGCTAATTTATGCTTCCCTGTAAGACTTATTCGGGTTTCTACAGCAATATGGTCTATAGCCATAAAGCCTATATTATGTCTGGTTGAAACATATCTATTTCCAGGGTTCCCCAAGCCAATTATTGCATGCATTATCAATTATCTAGTACAAATACGTGTATTAAAGGTTCCTTATTACTAGTATCAATTAAACTCTCTATTTAGCCATTAATCATTAAAAGAAACTCCGCTTCTGAAAGTATTGCCTTATCCAACTTGATAGCTTGTTCTAACTTGGATCCAGAATCACTCCCTGCTACAACATAATCCACCTTAGCCGAGACACTGCTGCTTGTAATCCCGCCTAATCCCTCAATCAATTTCGCAGCTTGATTTCTGGTTAATAAGTCTAATTTCCCTGTGATGACAAACTGTTTGCCCTCAAGCGGTAAATTGGAACTAGTCTCTTTAGTGATTACTTGCATCTCTAATCCTGCTTGACTTAATCTTCGAATTATTTCTAGGTTAGATTTATCTCTAAAGTATTCAGTAATTGCAAAGGCTATTTTGGGTCCCACGGTCGCTATTTCTAGTAAATCATCTTCGGTTGCCACCGAAAGTTCCTCAATAGTCGTATAATGATCCACCAACAAGCGCGCCGTTTCCCGTCCAACATTCGGAATACCAATACCGAATACTACACGATGTAGTTCTCTTTTTTTACTTAACTCAATAGCATCTAAAAGGTTAGAAGCAGCTTTTTCCCCAAATCCTTCAAGCTCAATAAGGTCGTCACGTTTTATATCGTAAATATCAGAAAGATTGGTAACTAAACCTTTTTCAAAAAGAAAGCCACAAAGTTTTTCTCCAAGCCCATCAATGTCCATGGCATCTCTAGATACAAAATGTCTAAATAACTGCAAAAATTGTGCAGGGCACACTTTATTCACACATCGAGTCATTTTTTCTTCTTGATATCTTACCGTTTCTGAATCGCAAACCGGACAATTATTAGGCATGCTAAAGATAATTTCTTCCCCAGTGCGAGTTGTTATCACTGGTGCGATAACCTGAGGTATGACGTCTCCAGCTCTTTCCACTATAACGACATCACCAATTCTTATGTC
This sequence comes from Dehalococcoidia bacterium, assembly GCA_963582505.1. GTDB lineage: Bacteria > Chloroflexota > Dehalococcoidia > Lucifugimonadales > UBA2985 > UBA2985. The sequence continues at coordinate 15,915 of CAUZSC010000023.1, read as the reverse complement.
TTTTCGTCTTATATCTTCTTCATTGTGCAATGTGGCCATACTAATAATCACACCACCAACTCGTACAGGTTCAAGAATAGCATGCGGATTTAGGCTCCCCGTGCGACCAACATTAATTCCTATGCCTATAAGGCGAGTTGTAACCTGTTCTGCTGGATATTTATATGCCAATGCCCACCTGGGTTCTCTCCCAACTGAACCCAGTCTGTTCTGGTAATGCAGATTATTTAGTTTAACCACGATTCCATCGACGTCATAATCCAGGGACCTTCTATCATCCAAACATCTCCTGAAATATTGTTCCACTGATTCAATTGTTTGGCATAAGTAATTATTAGGATTAATCTTAAACCCCAAGGATTTCATATATGCCAAAATCATCCAATGCTCATCAAACGGCATATCCCCATCTATATAGCCCAATCCATATATGAAGATATCTAGCGGACGCTGTGCTGTAATTGTCGAATCTAACTGCCTAAGCGATCCTGCTGCAGAATTCCTAGGATTAGCAAATGGAGTTTGCCCTTTGCTTATTCGGTTTTCGTTAAGTTCGTTGAATTTCGACCTTGGTAAGTAAACTTCTCCTCTGACTTCAATCAGCCTGGGAGATTCTTTAGGCAATACAAGTGGAATAGAATGAATTGTCCTTAAGTTTGTTGTAACATCTTCACCTATTAATCCATCTCCTCGGGTTGCACCTTGTACAAAAACACCATCCTCATAAGTAAGTGACACAGCTAAACCATCTATCTTTAACTCGCATACCATTTCAATATTAGCATCCCCCAATCCCACAGCTGTCCTACTATGCCAGGCCCTAACGTCTTCAATATTAAAACCATTCCGGAGGCTTAAAAGAGGTATAACATGTTCAACTTTTCCGAAACCCTCTGCCGCCACAAATCCAACCCTCTGTGTGGGAGAATCTTGAGTTATTAAATTAGGGTATTTGTCCTCTATTTCTCTCAATTCAGATACCAGAATATCGTATTCACTATCCGCGATTTGGATATCATTGGCTACGAAGTATAAATGGTTGTGTCGATTGATTTCTTCCCTAAGCCACATAAGTCGCATTTCAAGAGAATTATCCATTATATATGCCCCATCCTTAACCATTCCTACTGCAGTGCATGTAGAAACGTGATGTGTAAATATATCATGTCTCTCTATCCTCCGGTACTACATTACGGAACATAGAATACAAAGCTGCGTCATAAATAATTCTTAATAAACAACATGCTACAAACGGAGCTCCTATAGCAACGTTTTGCCACAATGCTGTGCCAATAGATGGCCCGATTGTTCCTGCTAAATTTCTCCCTACTATATGCATACTGGCCATTGCAACTCTTTCATCCTCTGTAACAACACTCATCGTGTATGAATCTCTTGGAGGTACATCCATTGTGCCCAACAATGACCTCATTAACCAAAATGTTATAGCCACTCCTACATTAGGTGCAAATCCTGTGCCTAACAAAAACAGGCTTGCGGGAACATGTGTAAACACCATCGTATTTATACGCCCGATCTTATTCGACAATTTTGCAGAGATCCATAGCCCTGTAGCTGAAAGTATTTGAGAAAAGAAAAATAGAAGAGCTAGAGAATCTATTCCCATTGCAAAATTAACCTTGAACCAATATGCCACCAACCCTTGTATTATAAAAGATCCAGCAAAATGATCTAGACTGAAAAGCCCTACCAGTTTAAAAATCGTTTTTCTTGATGGAAGAGTCAATGGATTTGTCCAACCTCTGTATGAAGATTGAATCTCTATTCCTTTGGACAAAAATGAATAAGAAAAAGCTCCGCACAGAAGCAGCATGAAGAAAAACACAAACATGCTTTTTATAGCCGATACCTCATCTATTTCAAAAACTCCCTGGTAAATCTTAGGAAGGCCCGCGGCTAATGCTCCAAACGCCGCACAAGCAGTGCCTGCAATACGATAAAGAGCAAAAACATCTGTCCTTACACTGGCCGGTGCAGACCCGGACAAACTCGCTTGTTCTATAGGCTGAAGGGCCTGGCTGCTGCCTCCACCACCTACACCATTAAGATTACCCAAGAAGGCGATAATCATAAGTAAAAATGGCTGCTCTACCCAAAGAAACAATAGCACGGTCGTCGCAGTCAACAAGGTAAATGTTATTAGTAACTTGCGTCTGCCTATCTTGTCTGCTAAGACACCAACAAAAGATGCAAAAACAGCACCACCGGCTACTCCAACACTAAAAAATGCTCCAACCTGCAATAATGTGAATCCAATTTCTGCCAAGTATATTCCAAGCAAAACAGCTAAGAAACCATGTGCAAAGGTAGTTAAAGACCTAGCTATTATAATTATCCTAGCATCACGGCTCAGTTGGTTTACTGGTAAAGCAAAAGTAAAAGGTATACTCATTTAATAAATGAACGCTTAGGTATGATCTATTTCTATGTCAATGGGTTAATAACTACCCCGGTAGGTAGCTTAGGTATAAAATATGTAGATTTTATGGGCATCCTATCCCCTGACAAAACTACCTCTTCAAATAGCTGCAATGGCATCGGGGGCAAAAGCATTCCTATTTTATAGTTTCCTTCTTTGACTCCAGCTACTACTTCTGCTGCTTCATGCGTGAAGTGCAAAATCCCCTCATCTACTATACTTTCTTGGGTACCCATTGCTGGTTCCAAGACTTTTTTCTCTATTATCCATGTCGGGCATTTCTCCACGGCCGGTAATGTGTTATCCAAATCGCTTGCTATAGCGAATGTATCTAGTTTTGTTCCTCCTGCATATACTACTCCAAAACTCAGGCCATCTCTATCGCTTTCCAACCCTTGCCCCAAAAAGGCTCCTGCTTCCTTTATATTTCCTATATCTCCATTTATGGCGTCTTCTCTTATTAATTTAAAATGAGATCTAATTAATGCCAAAATCTTCTCTTCTTGATCCGAATCTATTGACTTCAGCATACGATGGTAGGGCAAAACTAAAAGTCCAGGGTCTTCTATCTCCAGTAAGGACATCATTACAAAATTATGTGGCCCATTAGGCTTATTTTGTAATTTTGAATAGCTGAGGGCAGTCTCATATCTATGGTGACCATCTGCCAAAAATATGGGGATACCTTTAAATGCATTTGAGATTGTCTCTACACTGTGTAAGTCAGAAACAGGCCAGAGCTTAATGCTAACATCTTTATACTCCACATCTATTAAAGAATTTTCCTGTGTTCTGTTCTCGACAATGTCAGATATTATCCCTTCATCATCCCTATATATAGACATTATCGGACTCAAATTCGCTTTAGTAGCTTCAAGAATTTGCATTCTATCTTTCTTGGGCCCACTAGAGGTTTCTTCGTGAGGAAGAATTGTCCTACTTGCAAATTCTTCTACTCTCACTCTTGCAATTATAGATTTTCTTGTCTTCTTGATACCCAAATGAGTAAACGTCTCTTGCAAGATATAATAGGCAGGATCTTTATCCAATATTAAAACGCTTTGATTGACCCAGTCTTTAAGTGTCTCCGCTGCCCTTGTGTACCTATTATCAGTGATTGTGTCTGATTCCTTTTCTTCTCCAAATTCAAGCCTAATTGCATTAATAGGGCTTTTTCCATGTAATTCTTTCTGTTGAGCGGGAGAGATTACATCATATGGCGGACATAATAACTGCCCTAAATCTAGCCCAGCACTGTACCTGATACCTTGAAACGGTTGAACATCCGCCAATTTCAATACCTCCGAATAAAAATAGTCACTTACTGACACCAGCCTACAAGTATATATGGCAGGAATAGAACCGTCCATTGATCCACTCTAGCATATCTCCAATTTGACCCTATACTCCCATTTGTGCTATTGTAGAACATATGTTCCAAGCATATTAGCTAATATTTCTGGAAGTAGCCAAAGTCACTGGTGAAGAAAATAATGTTAAAAGACAAACCTCAAAAAATACTAGCTTTTATAGCAAAGTTCCAACTGGAACATAGCTATCCCCCGACTATCCGAGACATTCAAGCGGCTTGCTCTATAAGTTCAACTTCAGTGGTTAATTATAATTTGAACATTCTCCAGACAGAAGGATACCTAACACGTTCAGGCAATGTGTCTAGAGGAATAGAAATAACTAAATCTGAAGATACACAAGGCATACCAATCCATGGATCAATTGCGGCAGGGGAACCCATAGAAGTACCAAGTCAAGAAAGCTGGTCATCAGTCGATGCCATAGATTCCTTAAATCTTCCTCCTGAATTTTTCAGTAAAAAGAAAGGCATTTATGCTCTTCGTGTCAAAGGAATTTCTATGATAGACGCATTGGTAGACGACGGAGATGTGGTGATCATAGAACCAACCGATTACATTACCAACGGGGACATGATTGTGGCTTGGCTCAAACTAGAATCATCTGTGACTTTAAAAAGGTTTTACAAAGAAAATAATTATGTCCGACTACAACCCGCCAACCCATTAATGGAGCCAATATACGTGTCTGCTGAAAATCTTGATGTCCAAGGAAAAGTAATTGGAATTATCCGTCATATGAATTAATTGGCTGATAGATAAATCAAATGATAGAATTAACCTATCAATATCGAAAACTGTTATCTATTTGAAAGGGTTACGAATATGCCTAGAGGAAAAACTTACTGGATGATATCAACGTCACTAGATAATTTCCGTCTTAGTAAAGATAGGGACTTCACATTACAAGGAGTAAAAACCCATCAGCGCAGAAAAGCACAACGTATGGAACCCGGAGATCGCTTAGTATATTACATACCTGACCTGCACGGTTTCGCAGGTACATGTACTGTAACCTCCAAGTGTTTTGAGAGTCATGATGCCATTTGGAAAAGCGAAGGGAAACATGATGATTACCCTTGGAGAGTAAATATAGAACCCGTAGCAATACTGGCTGAACAATCTTTTCTGAATGCTCTAGAAATTGGTCCCAGATTAGAATATGTCAAGAAGTGGCCTCCGGAACTTTGGTTCCTTGCGTTTCAAGGCAATTTACATATTCTGCCTAGAGCTGATTTCGAACTCTTGGAATCAGAGTCGAGGAAAACTCTAAAAATCTAATGCCTCTTGATGCCACAATACCTAACTAGTGTTTTATAGATTATAAAGTTCTTCTCTTAATTCTTCTGGCATGGTGATTTTAGTTGTTGAGTTTATCAACTTTCTAAGCTTATATGTTCCGGTAATGTCTGGCATTATAGTGCATATTTGGGCATTATCTAAGCAAAACATTGAAGCTAATGTTTCTATAGCTAACTCCCATCTCTTTGATACCTCGGTCAACTTTTCTAGCTTCAGTACTGTCCCAGGGGTTAATGTCAGCGCTTCAACATTACTATACCCTAGTGCAGAATATTGATCACTCTTTCCAAATAGTAAATCCTGTTTATGCGAATCAATGGATATTATAGTACCAACTAGCGGCATTTCTTGGTTTAATAAAACCTGTGTGAGTACATTTTGTTCCAAGATATTGTAGGGTGTCTGTATAGATTGTGCGTCATTATAAGAAACTTGCCAATATTCTAAGTCTAAAGGGTCAGATGCTACCCCAATATATCTGATTTTACCTTCTTTAGTTAAAGTATCTAGAATTTCAAACAAATCCTGCCTTTCTTCTGTATTTAGGTAAGATAAAGGAGTTGCAATTTGATATAAATCTATATAATCTGTCTGTAGTCTCCTTAGGCTACGTTCACAAGCTTGTTTTATAGCCGCAGACAGTAAATATTCACCACTGGTTCCACTTCCACTTTCTTTAATTGACCCTGTATGATACGAATCATAAATAACTTTAGTGCCTATGATCACTTCATGTCGGTGACCCCTTAAAGCTTTGCTTAATATTTCCTCTCCGTATCCCTGACCAAAAAACTCCGCCGTGTCGAAAAAAGTGATTCCAAGATCCCTAGCCTCCCTAAGAAGAGTCAGGCTCTCAGCCTCATCTATCTTGCCCCAGCCTTCTGTGCTTATAGTCCCCAAACCAAAACCCAAGACAGACACCTCCAATGCTGTGGCCCCTATCTTCCGATATTCCAATTTTTTACTCCCATCACCGGGTGATAATATCTAGGTCATAAACTATAGCTATTTTAGTTCATAAATTGATTATTCAATACAGCAACCTGAGATTCTGAACAAGAAGAACAAATTTGACAATATCTACCTCGGCAATTACTCTGCCTATGCTTGATGGAGCACGCCCACATTTATACTAAAGAATAATGCCAAATTTGATTCATCAATTACATCTACCAATCATACCAAATCGAGTAACTAATGCGATATTCTCGTTTCTTTGGAAAAACACTTAGAGAGGAACCCGCAGAAGCTGAAACACCTAGTCACAGACTGTTAATTAAGTCTGGAATGATTAGGCAATTGGCTTCCGGTATTTACAGTTACCTACCTTTAGCATTGCGGTCTCTTCGCAAGATAGAGGAGATCATTAGGGAAGAAATGAACGCTGCGGGTGGGCAAGAATTGCGTTTACCTGCACTTCAACCTTTAGATATTTGGGAGGATTCAGGAAGGAGCGATCTTTTCGGGGATAACCTATTTAGATTGAAAGATCGCCGATCAAGAGATTTAGTTATTGCACCTACACACGAAGAAGCTATCACGTTACTCGCCAAAGCAACTATTTATAGTTATCGTGACTTGCCCTTGATTCTATATCAAATCCAAACTAAGTTTAGGGATGAGTTGCGGCCTCGTGCAGGACTGATACGTGTACGTGAATTTGACATGAAGGATGCATATAGTTTTGACACCAATGAAGAAAACTTAGATGAAACTTACGAAAGAATGGTTCAGGCCTACAAGAATATTTATCGTAGATGTGGAGTGAATGCAGTTCAAGCAGAAGCAGATAGTGGAGCCATAGGAGGTAAAGATTCTCATGAGTTTTTGGTTCCTGTGGATAGTGGTGAAGATGTAATAGTTTTTTGTTCTAGCTGTGACTATGCTGCAAACCTTGAACGAGCTGAAGGCATTAAGCCTCCTTCTGACAAAGAATCCCCACTCCCAATGGAACCCATCATTACTCCTGGAATAAAGACCATAGAGGATCTTTCATCCTTTCTTAATATACCCATATATAAAACCCTTAAAACCGTCTTATATTCAAGCGAAGGGGAAATAATCTTTGTGGTAATTAGGGGAGACCTGGAAGTTAATGAAGTAAAGCTCAAGAATTTGCTTGGTGGGAAAGAAACACGTTTAGCAACAGAGCTTGAAATCATCGAGGTTGGGACCGTCGCCGGATGGGCGTCTGCAATTGGGATAAAGAACGCTAAGATAATATCTGACACATCGGTTGTTAGTGAATCCAATTTTGTCGCTGGCGGAAACATGAAGGACCTGCATATTTTGAATGTCACGCAACCCCGAGATTTTAACCCGGGATTAATAGCAGATATTGCGGTTACACAACCTGGTCATCAGTGCATCAAATGTGGACATCCATTAAAGACGCGAAGGGGCATAGAGGTTGGTCACGTTTTTAAACTTGGCACTGTTTTCACAGATAAACTAGATGCTAATTATCTGGACAACGATGGACTCCAGCAAAGTATGGTAATGGGTTGCTATGGCATTGGTGTTGGTCGACTTCTGGCTGCAGCTATTGAACAAAATCACGACGAAAAAGGCATCGTTTTCCCTTCAACTATATCCCCTTATACTGTTTCTTTAATTTCTTTAAATAATCACGATCCTTCTGTACAGGAGGTCGCTGACTCACTTCATTCTCAACTAGAGGGGATGGGAGTGGATGTGCTTTATGACGATAGAGAAGAGAGCCCAGGGGTAAAATTCAATGACGCTGATTTACTAGGTTTCCCAGTACGCATAGTTGTAAGCCCACGTAATTTGAAAAATAACCAGATAGAGATAAAAATTCGAAATGCAGATCAATCACAAACAATTCCAGTGACTGAAGCAGCCATCAAGATTATAGAGATTGTAAATGCCCAATTATCTAATATTACAAGTATGTAAGAAGCTGTCCACAAGCGGCCGCTAGTAAAACTACAAACCAGACAGGGCACTTGAATAACGTAAGTACCATCATAACGATTCCGCCCAATAAGAAATCCTCGATCCTTACCATAGTGTTTACCCAAATAGGATCGTAAAGTGCAGCTAGCAGCAAGCCTACTACAGCGGCATTAATAGCAGCTATCGAATATTGAACCCTTCCTTTGGTTCTAATCCGATGCCAAAATGGTAAGATACCTGCAACTAAAAGGAATGATGGTAAGAATATCGCAAATAGTGCCAATAATCCCCCAACCCATGGGTACGTGAAGTGCTCCATTAATGCACCGAGATACGCAGAGAACGTGAAAAGCGGCCCTGGTATAGCTTGGGATAAGCCATATCCTGCAATAAACTGGTCTTGAGTTACCCACCCGGGCACTACTACCGATTCTTGCAACAAAGGCAATACAACATGTCCTCCTCCAAATACCAATGCACCGGTCCTGTAAAAACTTGCGAAAATTCTTATAACCTGATTCCCAGTAATCTGTTGTAAAACAGGTAGTGCAAAGAATAAAACAGTAAATATTGACAAGCTTATATAACCTGCCTTCCGGCCCCTGTATATCGGTCCTGTCTCTTCGATTACCGGCAGCTTTATTATGGTTGTGAACCAACCGATTAAAGCTGCGACAAGTATTACTCCAAGCTGAATGTTCTGAAAACCCAGAAACACCATAACGCCAGCCGAGGCAACCGTTATACACATTCGTGGCAAACCCACACTAAATCTTCGTCCCATACCGTATACAGCAATACCAACTACGGCAACTGCCATAACTTTTAACCCGTGAAACCAACCATAGCCGGCTACTTCTTGAACAGATAATACGCCATAAGCAAATGCTATGAGAATAACAACCGATGGCAAGGTGAAACCAAGCCAAGCAGCTACACCCCCAAATATACCCGCCCTAGTCATTCCTATGGCGATCCCGACCTGACTGCTAGCAGGACCCGGCAGAAACTGAGCCAGTGCGATAATTTCTGCAAACCTGCTTTCATCTATCCATTTTTTTCTGCTTACATATTCTTCTCTAAAATAACCCAGATGCGCAGCCGGGCCCCCAAATGAAGTTAATCCCAACCTAAAAGAGACTAAGAAGATTTCTGCTGTTCTCTTCATTATCTATACATCTCTATGTTTTTTAAGAATAATTGCCAATTCTCTTTTAATGTCGTAAAAATCATTGAACTGGGAAAAAGGAATATCGTTGTTTAGGCAGTAAGTCTGAAGCTGCTGCCTGGCAAATATGTAATCTGCTTTATCGGCAGCGCATGTGTCAGTAATGCCATCCCCAATAAAAACTACCTGATATCCCTCGCTAATCATTTTTTCAATGTAGTAGCACTTGCAAGTGCCAATTTTTTCGCAAGAGCCAGGACCTTCCCCCCATGTCGCATATACCCTAGGTCCTTTAGAGAAATCAGCGTGACCACTGACAACCCTCAACCGAGAAAGCCCTTGCCAGTCAAGTATAGCCTTTATATAGAAATCTAATCCCCCTGAAACTATCGTTATCGGCCATCCTTTTTCTTCGCAATATTTAACAAAAGGAATAAAACCATCGCGAATATCGATGTTCAAGAGAGCCTCATTCACCAAAATTACTTCATCTGCAGGTAATGTTGTATATTCTCCGGCTAGACATTCTCTAAGGTTAATTTCACCTTCTAGATACCTTCTCTCATATTCATGCCAATCCTCTATCGAGAATGTATCCAGGAGAAATACCCCTACATCCTTATCAGTAATCGTTCCATCAAAGTCAATAACTAAGGCAAGTTTCATTTAATCTCTATGAAGTAATCTAATCGATTCGCAGGGCTAAGCTGCCTTCAGATTAACTTCTTAATGCTTGAAAAACAATATTAATTCTATCATTGTCCCCTTATTTGGGGATTGACCACTGTTTTCTATGGGTCTAAAATGCGAGAGTATTATTAGAAAAGAGGGCCTTTGGATACACTAGCCTTTACTAGGGGTTTAGACTCGGGTCTGGATGTACCTCATGAAGAATGTGGTGTGGTCGGGGTGTACTCTCCTAACGAAAACGTGGCACATACTGCTTTCTACGGCCTCTTTGCCCTCCAGCACAGGGGGCAGGAAAGTGCTGGGATAAGTGTTAGTGATGGCACCACTATACGAGTCCACACTTCAATGGGTTTAGTAGCTCAGGCATTTCGTGAGCAGGACCTAGATCGCCTTCAGGGCCACATTGGCATAGGACATACCCGATATTCAACCACTGGTTCAAGCGAGCTATGTAACGCTCAACCAATAATGGTTAACGGCATTCACGGAGAACTCACCATTGCACACAATGGCAACTTAGTAAACACGCTATCTCTCCGAAAAGAGCTTGAAGATTCTGGGTGCACGTTCAATACAACCACAGATTCTGAGGTTATTGCCCACCTTCTATCAAATGCACCCGGCAGGAATTGGGTAGAAAGAGTAGGTTACCTTATGCGCAAAGCAGAAGGTGCGTACTCTTTAGTGATTCTCACAAAAGACTCAATACTAGCGATACGTGATCCCATGGGCGTTCACCCACTTTGTATTGGAAAACTTAATCAGGGTTGGTTCGTAGCCTCCGAAAGTTGTGCCTTGGACCACATGGGAGCAGAATTTATACGCGAAGTAGAACCTGGAGAAGCTATTGTCATAAATGTAGACGGCCTCCGAACGCTTCATAAGGCTCCTCCCAAAAAGCGGTCATTATGTATTTTCGAATATATTTATTTCGCTAGGCCAGACAGTATTATAGGCGGCAAGGCTGTTTACTCTTTGCGTAGGGCCATGGGAGCGAGGTTGGCAATAGAACACCCTGTAGAGGCAGATGTCGTAATAGGTGTACCTGATTCTGCTACTCCAGCAGCAATGGGTTACGCTGAACAGGCTATGCTTCCTTACAGTGATGGCCTGCTCAAAAATCGTTATGTTGGCCGAACATTCATTGAGCCTGACCAGCGAGTAAGAGACCTAGGCGTTAAACTAAAATTCAACCCGATTCCAGATGTAATCTCCGGAAAACGCGTTGTCCTCGTAGACGATAGCATAGTTAGGGGAACTACAACTCCTCATGTTGTAAAACTCATACGAAAAGCTGGAGCCAAGGAAGTTCACTTAAGAGTGTGTGCTCCGCCCATAAAACACCCGTGTCATTTAGGAATAGATATGGCTAATTACAATGAACTTATAGCTGCTAACAAAAGCATCGAAGAGATAAAAACATTTGTAGGATCTGATTCACTCGGCTACCTCAGCATAGAAGGATTATTAAAAGCAGTCCAAGACGAAGGCGGCAGTCATTGTACTGGTTGCTTTACAGGCAATCATCCGATTCCCGTCCAACTGGAAATGAACAAACTTTCTCTGGAAGGAACTGCTCGTCTATTTTGACTATGGATAATGAATCATACGCTACGGCTGGTGTTCACCTTGAAGCAGCCCAGAATATAACAGAAACGATAAAAGCTTTAGCTTCCCCTACATTGGGTAGTGAGGTTGTAAGTGGAGTTGGCTTCTTTGGAGCAATGTACAAGCTACAAGATTACAAAGCCCCAATAATAGTATCAAGCACAGACAGCGTAGGAACAAAAGTAAAAATTGCCAACTTAATGAACCGGTATGACACAATAGGTATAGACCTAGTAAATCACTGTGTGAACGACATCTTCACTTGCGGCGCACGCCCACTCTTCTTCTTGGACTACATAGCAATGAGCACACTTGAGGAGAAAAAAGTAACCGGCCTAGTTAAAGGCGTTGCTGACGCTTGTATGAACACTGGATGTGCCTTAATTGGGGGTGAAACCGCAGAACTACCTGGAGTTTATCCAGAAGGAGAATTTGACCTAGTCGGTTTTATTGTAGGAGCAATGGAAAAGGAAAATATAATAGACAGTTCTACGATCCAACCTGATGACATTCTCTTGGGTATAGGATCTAGCGGAATCCACACCAACGGTTATTCTTTAATAAGAAAGGTGTTCGATCTAGACAACGACCCAACTCCGCTTAATACTGTCTACCCGGAGTTATCTCGGTCCTTAGGGGAAGAGTTACTTGAGCCCCACCGCTGCTATTACCCATTACTTGAACCAGTTTTGCCTCTTATAAAGGGAATGGCCCATATCACTGGTGGTGGGCTAATAGAAAATGTTCCTCGTGTTTTACCAAAAAATCTAGGGGCTTCATTTGATACCTCTAAGTGGAAGAACTTACCCATCTTTGAGCTCATAGAAAGAATTGGCAACATCGAACGACAGGAAATGTTCCGAGTGTTCAATATGGGACTCGGAATGGTGCTAGTATCTTCACCAGAAAATGTTGAGCCTATCATGAAGTTAGTTCCCGAGGCTACTGTTGTTGGATCAGTAATACCCAAAAATGAAATAATAATATCAAGGATATAAGAAACACATGAAGGCATTGCTTAGTGTCTATGATAAAACAGGAATTGTTGAATTCGCCCGAAACCTGCAGGATTTAGGAATAGATCTCATCAGCACTGGCGGAACACACCAGGTCCTAAGCGAGTCAGGTCTTCCCGTAAAACAAGTTGCAGACGTCACTGGCTCTCCCGAAATCTTGGGAGGAAGAGTCAAGACACTTCATCCAGCCATACATGGAGCAATTCTGGCAAAAAGAGATGATAAGAGCCACCAGGACGAACTAGCATTGCATCAAATAGACACGATAGATCTGGTGATTGTCAATCTTTATCCATTTGCTGCAACAATAGCAAAACCTGGGGTTCAACTAGATGAAGCCCTAGAGAATATTGATATCGGTGGGCCCACTATGATCCGGGCCGCTGCGAAAAATTTTCCTTTTGTGTCAGTTATTGTGGACCCTGGTGATTATTCTTGGATTTCTGCAACTCTTGAGTCCCGCGGACTGTCATTAGATGAGAGGAAGGCCTTAGCATACAAAGCCTTCCGGCATGTATCTCTCTACGATACTGTTGTAGCTAATTATCTACAGCCGACTCAGGATTTCCCTTCTGAAATTACCTTCGGCTATAAAAAGTTATATGACTTGAGGTACGGAGAAAACCCGCATCAGAAAGCCGCCTTCTATAGCGACTTAAATCCTTCTGGTATATCTGGTGCTACACAATTGAATGGCAAAGAATTATCTTACAATAATATCCTGGATTCTGATGCAGCATGGAAGGCTGTGTCAGATTTTCCAAACACTTCTGTAGCTATTGTCAAACACACTAACACTTGCGGCCTTGCCACTAACGAAGATCAAAAAGAAGCTTATAGCAGAGCCTTTTCTGGTGATCCTATTTCCGCATATGGTGGCATTGTTGCCTTTAATCGAGAGGTGACCGAAGAATCCGCAAAAGCAATGAGCAGTGTATTCTACGAGATTGTTCTGGCTCCCAGTTTTTCACCCTCTGCGTTGACAATTTTGAAGAACAAAAGAGACTTGCGGATTCTTGAGTTAGGTCACACAGAAACCACAATTGAGAACGTTGAATTTAGACAAGTACTAGGTGGCGTTTTAATTCAAAGCCAAGATACCTTGGCTGAGTCCCCTGAAAATTGGCAAGTTGTTACCAAACGCAAGCCAACAGCCGAGGAGTTAACTGATTTAGCATTCGCCTGGAAAGCCGTTAAACATATTAAATCGAATGCTATAGTTATAGTTAAGGATAACACTTTGCTTGGGATGGGTGCTGGTCAGCCAAATCGAGTAAACAGTGTTCATCTCTCTATATCTGCAGCTGGAGATTCTGCAGCCAGCGCTGTTTTAGCATCTGACGCATTTTTCCCATTCGCTGACGGAATAGAAGTGGGGGCTAGCGGTGGAATTACTGCTGTAATTCAACCTGGTGGTTCTATACGGGATGCTGAAGTAATTGAAACAGCAGACAGGCTCGGACTAGCAATGGTGTTTACTGGAATACGTCACTTTAGACATTGATAGCAAATACCAAGGAATTGCCTTATGACGACACCGCTTGTAGACATAATAATCCCGGTTCTCAATGAAGAAAAGGCCTTACCATTATCCATAGCCAAGCTTCGCCGTTTCCTCCTTGAAAACTCTCCTTATCCTTACCGTATAATTATTGCCGACAACGGTTCAATAGATGCTACCCCAGAAATCGCTGAGGCCCTATCAATCGAACATAAAGATGTTTCTTGGACTCGCATGGAAATACGTGGGCGGGGCCGGGCCCTGAAACAAGCGTGGCTAGCAAGTGACGCAGATATAGTCTGTTATATGGATGTAGACCTTTCTACAGACCTAGATGCTTTTCCTATTCTCGTTAAATCTATTGGGGAAGGTGGGTTTGATTTAGCGACAGGTTCAAGGTTAATGAAGAATTCTATTGTTAAGAAGAGAACCTTGAAGAGAGAACTCACTTCTCGCTGTTATAATCTCATAATCAAGCTTATGTTCTTCACCAAATTCTCAGATGCTCAATGCGGATTTAAAGCCCTCAGTCGTCATACTGCTCAATTACTCCTTCCACATGTCCAAGACAACGGATGGTTCTTCGACTCTGAATTATTGATCATTGCCGAGAAAGCTGGCCTCAGCATCAAGAATGTTCCTGTCACTTGGGTAGACGACCCAGATACTCGCGTGCATGTAATTAAAACTGCAACAGATGACCTTAAAGGCCTTTGGCGGCTCAGAAAAGGTGGCCTTACAGAGGCCCTCCGGAAAGCTAATTTGCTTAGGAGATGACTGTGATCCACATAGATCCGCTTACAATCTTGGAATTAGCTATTAGAACTTTCTGTTGGTAAATCCTGAAAATTCATGAAATAGAGTTTCGAGTAAAGTCCTTCTTCCTTCATCAGTTCTTGGTGTCTTCCGCTCTCCACTATTTCTCCTTGGCTCATAACCACTATTTTATCTGCGTCCATTATGGTTGATAGCCTGTGGGCTATGATAATCGCTGTACGCCCCTTTAAAAGCTGTTTTAGGGCATTCTGAATCAGATTCTCTGTGGAACTATCCACGTTAGCAGTGGCTTCATCTAGAATCAATATCCTTGGATCTGCAACTAAAGCTCTTGCAAATGCTATTAGCTGTCTCTGCCCTAGGCTCAAATTGTTGCCTCGTTCATGGAGAACCGTATCATAGCCCTGTGGCAAGCGCAAAATGAATTCGTGCAACCCTAATGCCTTTGAGGCCTCTTCTATCTGCTGGTCTGTGACATCCCTATGACTAAATCGAATATTATCTGAAATAGTGCTAGAGAACAGGAATGGTTCTTGCAAAACCATGCTTATTTGATTGGCTAGTGTAGCCCTTTTAATATCTCTTATGTCATATCCATCAACCTGAATACTTCCATCAGTAACGTCATAAAATCGAGCCATTAATGCAACAATAGTGCTTTTCCCTGCTCCTGTTCGACCGACAATCGCTACTCTTTGGCCTGGCTCTATATCTAACGATACATTATGCAAAACTTCAACACTTGGAGCATAGTGAAATGAAACATTTTTCATTTCTACTTTCCCTTGTATTGGAGGTAGGGTTAATGCTGATGGACTATCTACGAGTTCTGGCTCTACATCTAGTAATTCAAATATCCTCATTCCCGCCGTCATAGCTCTTTGCATCATTGCATATTGCATAACCAAGGCCCGAATGGGTTCGAAAAACCGTTGAACATATAAGGCAAATCCTACCATGGTTCCT
Organism: Dehalococcoidia bacterium; assembly: GCA_963582505.1. Classification (GTDB taxonomy): domain Bacteria; phylum Chloroflexota; class Dehalococcoidia; order Lucifugimonadales; family UBA2985; genus UBA2985. The sequence goes on along the minus strand of CAUZSC010000023.1, from coordinate 158 downwards.
AATTGCAATGAGCCATCTTGCTCCATTTTCCCGCCTATTACTATTAGGAGGCCAAAGGCTATCGCCGTAAGAAGTTCCACAGATGGCATTAGCCCTGCTGTAAGTTTGCTTGCTTCGACATTTGCATCCAAGTGTTCCTTGTTTAATTCTTCAAACTG